>JBARBI010000140.1:0-36353 GCA_049792875.1 Candidatus Sulfotelmatobacter sp. | reverse complement strand
CTGGGTCTTGCCCGTCACTTCAATCACGTGCCCGTGCTGAATAAATGGATCCAGATCGAGTTCGATGGCTTCCGTCTCCTTGCCTTTGGAAATGATCGTGAAGCGGTTCTTCTCGCTCTCCACCGATTCCTTTCCGGTGGCGCTATAGGACTGGACCATCCAGTAATAAGCGCCCTCTCCAAGGCTCGTGACGGTTACCGCTGCTGTATTAACCTTCTTATCAACCAGTGTAGAAGAAAAATAAGGGTTGCGGGAGATCTGCAGGCGGTAACCAACTGCATTCGCCATCGGAGTCCAGGAAAACTCGACGTCCTTGGTGGCCAGGCCCGCTGAGAACAGCGGCGCCATGTTGGCCGGAGCGATCGGCGTGGGCGGACCAATCTCTTTCGCTTTCTCCAAGTGCGACTGTTGCCCCTGGAAGCTCACCTTTTCCCAGTTGGCGAGTTTCACGGTTTCGCCATTGCGCGTGACCTCGCCCGTTCCTTTTTTCATCAGGATTTCGTGCTGGTCGGCCTTGGGATCGTTGTGCACCTGCGCCGCCGACTCCGGAGACAGCGAGGCGGTCGCTCCCGCGACAATCACCTGCGATTTCGATCCCTGGCTGTAGGTGGCAGTCGAGAGGTCCACCGTTCCGGTGCTGACCGCGACCGCCACATTGGTCTGCTGCTGGTCGTTGGCGGAGTTCTCTTCGATCACGATCAGCGAATCCTGTTTCACGGTGTAGCTGGTGCCGTCGTTAAAGACGACCTTCGCCATACCTTCCGAACCGGTCTGCACCACGTCGCCCTTCTCCAGGGGGATGTTGTATTCGGCGGTTATCCAGCTGTTGCCGTTGCCTTTTTTCACTCGAACGGTGCCGTCCAAGGCTGTGAAGTGCGCCTGCTGCGCCGTCGAAACGCCCGAACCGGTCGCTGGAGCCATCCCCGCTACGCGCTCCAGCAGCTTGCTGGCTACGTTTCCACCCGCCTTCACGGTGTTTTCGGTAAATTGCGGAAATGCTACGCGCATGGCGATGAAAAACACGACGGCGACCGCCATGATCAGCAGGGCCACACTGCGGTATGTGACGGTGGTCCACGCAACGTGGATCCCCGGCTTGCGATTCGTGGAAGACACTTTGGACCAAAAACCTCAGTAAATGTGCGGTAAAGAGCAACGTTAGCACAAGCAAAACGGAGGAAAAAACAGGTAATCACCTTGGGACGTTACCTTGGTGCGAACTGCCACGTACTTCTGTGCCTGATCCGCGGCTGCCCCGGGCAATAGCCCTTCGCTTGCCGCACCTTCCTCGCGGGTTGTAGCATCAATTGTTTGGGCATTCATAAGGAGACATTATGGCAACCGACACTTTGACCAGTCCGGCCACACTCAGCCACGGCCAGACCAAAGTTTTCAAGAATTTCATTGACGGAGAGTGGGTCGAGGCCTCGACCGGCGAGACGTTCGAGAATCGCAACCCCGCTGACACCCGCGATCTGGTCGGCATTTTCCAGAAATCCGCCAAGGCTGACGTGGATGCCGCCGTCGCCGCTGCCAAGCGGGCCTTCACCAAGTGGCGACTCGTTCCCGCGCCGCGCCGCGCCGAGATCGTGTTCCGCGCCGCCGAGATCTTGATCGAGCGCAAGGAGGAATATGCCCGGGAAATGACGCGCGAAATGGGCAAAGTTCTCGCCGAGACTCGGGGCGACGTGCAGGAAGCCATTGACGCCGCCTATTACAACGCCGGGGAAGGCCGCCGCCTCTTCGGTCCCACGGTGCCCTCGGAAATGCCTAACAAGTTCGCCATGGCCGTGCGGCAACCCATTGGCGTGTGCGGCATGATCACGCCGTGGAACTTTCCCATGGCGATCTCCTCCTGGAAGCTGTTGCCGGCGGTGGTCTGCGGCAACACTTGTGTCATTAAGCCCGCCCAGGACACGCCGCTTTCCACCTTTAACCTGGTCCGGGCGCTGTCGGACGCCGGGTTACCCAAGGGGGTCATCAACGTCGTGAGCGGATTTGGCGCGGACGTAGGCACTCCCCTGGCCGAGCACACCGACGTTCGCGCGGTTTCGCTGACCGGATCGTCCGCTGTGGGCCGCATTATCGGTGGCATCGCAGCCCAGAGTTTCAAGCATTGCTCACTAGAACTGGGCGGCAAAAATCCCATGATCGTGCTCGACGACGCCAATCTTGACCTGGCGATTGAAGGCGGACTCTGGGGAGCCTTCGGAACCACCGGCCAGCGCTGCACCGCGACCAGTCGCATGATCGTGCAAAAGGGCGTGTATCGGGAATTCGTCGAGCGCCTGGTGGAGCGCGCGAAGAAATTGAAAGTGGGTAATGGCCTCGATGAAACGGTGCAAATGGGCCCTGCCGTCAACGAGAAGCAGTTGCAGACCGACCTCAGCTACGTCGAGATCGGCAAGAACGAGGGCGCGAAACTGCTTTGCGGTGGCAATCGGCTCGATCAGGGTGAGTATCAGCACGGCTGGTTCATGGAACCCACGGTCTTTGCCGACGTCGATCCCAAGATGCGTATCGCGCAGGAAGAGATCTTTGGCCCCGTGGTCTCAATCATCCCCTGCGACGATCTCGAAGACGCCATCGAAATTGCCAACGGGATCGAATACGGCCTGTCCTCCGCGCTCTACACGAAGGACGTGAACAAGGCGTTCTCGGCGATTCGCGACCTGTATGCCGGCATCACCTACATCAATGCGCCTACCATCGGCGCAGAGGTGCATCTGCCCTTCGGCGGCACCAAGGCCACGGGCAACGGCCACCGTGAAGGTGGCATCGGCGCCATTGATTTCTACACCGAGTGGAAGTCGGTTTACGTGGATTATTCGGACAAGCTGCAGAAGGCGCAGATCGATCGGGAAGATTAACCCCCCACTGGGTCATCCTGAGAGTTTGTGACTTTTTTGATTTTTCGGCCATTTTGTCGTCATAACTGGTTTGTTTGCAGCGTCGATTTTCGACGACTTTAAAAAAGTCACAGACTCTGAGCGGAGCAACATCTTCGCGCTTTGGCGCGAAGATGTTGCGGAGTCGAAGGACCCCGTGCTCGCCGATAGCACCACCAGACTCAAACGCATTCTCACGATGCGACCTGCGCCTGGTGTGCGAATTCCTTGCATCATTCGAATGCTCCAAACAACGCAGGGATCTTTCGACCGCGCTCAGAATCACAACGTGTAAGATTTTCTCTGCGTCCTTGGCGCCCTCTGCGGTTAGAATTTCATCATGCCGCTGACCCAAGTTCGCGAGATTGCCGCCGCCACCCGACTGGACAACGTTCGCTACGCCATTCGCGACCTAGCGTGCGTCGCCGACGAAGTCGTAAAGCAGGGACACAAGGTCCTGCCCCTGAACGTTGGCGACCCGCTGAACTTCGATTTCCAGACGCCGCCCCACATCATCGAGGCCGTCTATAGGGCCATGCGCGATGGCAAGAATGGTTACGCGCCGTCGCCCGGCATTCCCGAGGCGCTCGAGGCCATCCGCGGCGAGGCTACGCGCAAGGGCATCTCGTCGGTGCGCGACGTTTTTGTTACATCCGGCGTCAGCGAAACTGTGGATCTCTGCATCTCGGCCCTGGTCAATCCCGGTGAAGACATTCTTACGCCGAAGCCCGACTATCCGCTGTACTCCGCGGTCCTCTGCAAACTAGGCATCGGACTCAACGCCTACGACCTGAACGAAGACGACGGCTGGCAGCCCGAACTAGCCGACATCGAACGCAAGCTCACGCCGCATACCCGTGGCATCGTTCTCATCAACCCCAACAACCCCACGGGATCGCTGTGCACGCGGCAGATGCTGGAGCAAGTCGCGGAACTGGCGCGCCGGCACAATCTGATCGTGTTCTCCGACGAAATTTATGACAAGCTGATCCTCGACGGGACGCCGCACATGGCCTTCGCCTCGGTCGCGCCTGACGTACCCTGCGTGACCTTCGGCGGAATGTCGAAGAACTACCTCGTTCCCGGATGGCGTATCGGGTGGGGCATCGTTTCCGGCGACGCCAGCGCAGTGAAGGCCTATACAGAGGGCGTGCACCGCCTGCTAAGGGCGCGCCTCTGCGCTAACCATCCCGAGCAGTATGCCATTAAGCCCGCGCTGGAAGGTCCGCAGGACCATCTCGCCGAAGTCCAGCGCAAGCTGTGCTCGCGCCGCGACCTCACGCAGAAATGGTGTGAGGCGACGCCACGGGTGAGTTGCGTCGCGCCCCGCGGCGCGTTCTACGCCTTCCCGCGCATTGACATTCCGGAGAACGATGAGACCTTCGTGAAGGAACTCGTCCGCCGGAAGCACGTCATGGTCGTCCACGGCTCCGGCTTCGGCCAGAAACCCGGCACGCAGCACTTCCGCATCGTATTTTTGCCCGACGAGCAGACGCTGACCAACGCGTACGCGGGCATCGCGGAGTTCATTCAGGAGCGATATCGGTAGAGACGGGAGCTCGACGGCGATGAGATGCGTCCAACCTTCACGATACTGGTTACCCACGCGGACAAGCCTCTGGCCGGCGTCAACTTTCACATCGTCGCTAAGGGCACTGAACAGTTTTCCCTGATCACTGACGAAAGCGGGGCAGTTTATGTCCCGAGCCTCGCAGCGGGCAAGTACTGGTTAAACGGCGATCTCCTCGGAACAGGCGTGGTCTACACATGCTTCCACGTCAGCGCAAGGCCGTCGAGGAGAGCGAAAGGAAAATTAAGTTACGCGTGGGGCGATGAGGCTCCTGCGACTGCCAGAATTGTGGGAATTGTGGTCGATTCGCAGCCCGGGAAGGACGGCACGCCGATTTGGAACTTGGTTCATCGAATAGAGGTTCCTATTGTCGGAGCCGGCTTAAGACTGCAAGATCCAATTACTCACGCTATTTACCTAGCGAGTTCAGACCAAGACCGCAGATTCTCTTTTGAAGGCGTTGCCGTCTGGAACCTACGTTCTGCACATCGAAGGTGGGGCGGCAGGAGATCGTAACTATGGTGCGACGGATTAACTCGTACGCCTCGATGACAGTGCAACCCGAAGTTTCCTAGTGTTTAAGCGAAGGGAAGGCGGTGGAGGAAGCTGTGGAGGGACGGAGTTGGATTTACAGAGCAATCAAGACACCCAAGTTATGACTATGGTATAATGACCATGATCAAAGGGATCTCTCGATGAAGACCATGCCGGCCGGTGAATTCAAAGTCCATTGTCTTGCGGTCATGGACGAAGTTGCCTCCAAGCGCGAAGCCGTGGTCATCACCAAACGCGGCAAGCCGGTGGCCAAACTCGTCCCCGTCGACAAGAAAGAAAAGGACGACATCTTCGGTTTCTTCAAGGGCAAGATCAAAGTTACTGGTGATATTGTTGCCCCCGCCTTGACTCCCGAGGAATGGGGAGATCTTTATTGATCCTTCTGGATACCCACGTAGTCGTCTGGCTGGCTTCGGACGATCCGCGGCTTTCCAAGAGGGCGCAGGCCACCATCGCTGAAGCCCGGCGGAGCGATCAAGGATTGGCTATCTCCGACTTCACGTTCTTCGAGTTGTCTACCCTGTTTCGCAAACGGCACTTCGGACTCACGACCAACCCGGAATCATTTCTGTCCGAGGTTGAGCAGCGTTTTGTCGTTATCCCGATCACCAGCCGAATCTGTGTTCGCGCGCTCTCTCTTCCTCCCGATTATCCCAAGGACCCCGCAGACCGAATCATCGGTGCCACTGCCCTCGTGCAAGGACTTACACTCGTGACTGCCGACCAGGCAATCCGTAAATCGGGAGTTGTGCCGACCATCTGGTGAGAGCCGTGCGTCTGAACCTGAAAAGCCTTTAACCGCAGAGAACGCGAAAAAGCATCCCAAAGTTCGCCAAGCCCAGCCTTTGGTTGTCTTTGCGGCCTTCGCGGCTTTTCTTCGCGATCTTGGCGGTTCAATGCTTTCTCTTCCGCTTTCTCTTTCCCCGCGAATCTGTTTAAATCGATCGAGACGCAACTCCTGGCGGCGTGCCGGTGTTCGTACAAACGTGGTTGACATCCATTCTCACATTCTCCCGGAAGTAGATGACGGCCCAAAAACGTGGGACGTTTCGGTCGCCATGGGCCGCGCGGCGGCTGCTGACGGCATCACCCACATGGTCGCCACACCCCACGCTAACGACCGCTACCACTATGACCGCGAATATCTGCAGGGACTGGTCGCGCATCTGCAACAACTTGTCGGCGATACGCCGAAACTCAGCCTGGGCTGCGACTTTCACCTTTCCTACGAAAACATCCAGGACGCTCTAACGCATCCCACACGCTACGTCATCGAAGGCACGCGCTATCTGCTGGTCGAGTTCAGCAACTACAGTGTGCCGCAGCAGACTACGGATTCTTTCCTGAAGCTCGGCGACTGCGGGATCACTGTGATCATCACCCATCCCGAGCGCAACCCGATTCTGCGCGAGAGCCTGCAGCGCGTCGTGGAGTGGGCCGAGCAGGGCTGCGTGATTCAGATGACCGGCTCCGCCCTGACCGGATTCTGGGGCGAGCGCACGCGCCGCGCTGCTCTTTGGTTGCTTGAGCATCAGGCCGTACACGTGCTTGCCACCGACGCGCATGACTTGGAGAAGCGCGTTCCGATTCTTTCCACGTCACGCGATGCCGCAGCAGAAATCTGCGGAGAAGACATCGCCGAGGCCATGGTTGAGGGGAATCCCCGCGCGATCATCACCAACCAGGCGCTGCCGTATCTTCCACGGCCGGTGATGACGAGCTACAAAAAGAATTGAACCTTAGCCATCCGGGCTAACCGCCAAGTTGTGATTTTCTACTGCGGGTGGGAAGTATCACTCGGGTTGGAACTCGCAGCGGGCGCAGGCTCCGTTGTCGGCCTCGCATTGTGTGACGACGTGGGTGACTCCGCCCGTGGAGCATCCGGTACCGTCGTCATGGCGCTCTCCGGATTCAGCAGATGGTCCTTACTCGGCCCCAGACCCAATTTGATCAGCGCACGCGAGTCGGGCACCGTCTTGCTCTGCCAGCCATGATCCGCCTGGTAGCGGCGCATGGCCTCTTCACTCGTCTCGTTCCATTTGCCCGAGGCTTCGCCACTCAGGTAGTGTTCGCGGATCAGGGCTTCTTGGATCGCTTCGGCCCTCTCGGAATCAATCTTCTGCTGGCCTCGCGCACGCCCTGATTTCTTTCGTGAGGAGTGTTTCCCCGCCGACGCGGTATGCGTCTTGCTCGTGGATTTCGCCGCGTTGGCTGACGTAGCGGACGGTTTGGCCGCAGTCTTGTGATTCGTATGGGCGGTGTTCTTTGTGGTCGCGGGCTTGGCCGACGCAGCGTCGCTGGTCGAACTCTGAGCAGCCCTAGCCGCACCGGAGTAGGCGCACATCATCAGGGCGCACACTAAGATGAATCGTGCTCTCCGGTTTTGAGTCCAATCCCTCAACACGAACCCTTCCTCAAGACAACAAAAAGCCCAACCGGAACGCCGGCACTGTAATCATCCTGGATTGGCGGCTACAGTACCAGTTCCCGTTGGGCCCATCTCAGTTACGGAAGTGTACCGGCCAGGAAGATGGTCCCGTCCTGCCGCGTCGAACCGCGTTGCCGCACCAGGAATACCACGTCCTGGCCGCTCTTGAGGTTTGACTCGACCTTGCCGAATTCTTCCTCGCTGTTAACCGGCTGCTTATTTACTTCCAGGATAATGTCGCCGCGTCCGAGGTTTACATCCTCGGCAAACGAACCCGGCTTCACGTCCTGCACGATCACGCCCTTTCCGGCGGCCATGTCGAGGCGGTCGGCCATTTCCGGAGTCACTTTGCGAACCGTCACGCCGAATTTGCTCTGCTTAGGAGCGTTTTCGTCGTCATTGGCTTGATCCTCGCCGAGTCGCGCGGCAAACAGCTTGGCGCGATCCGCAATCGTCACCGACGTTTCCTGCGTCTTGCCATTGCGCAGAAAGCTCAGGGTCACCTTGGATCCCGGCTTGCGGGAGGCGATATCGGCCACCAGTTCGGCGCCCTTGGTCACCTTCTTGCCATCCACGCTGGTGATGGTGTCGCCGACTTTCAATCCAGCCTGGTCGGCCGGGCTGCCCGCCACCACGCTGGAGACGGTCACGCCCGTTCCGGAACCGTAGACGCGGGCGATGGCAGGATTCTCGACGGCGTCAAACATGATGCCGATCGAACCGCGTGAAACCTTGTGGTCCGGCCCGGTCAGCTGGTTGTAGACATCGACCACGGTCTTCGACGGGAGCGCAAAACCGACGCCGGCGTAGGCGTTGGTCTCGCTCAAGATTGCCGTATTGATGCCAATCACTTCGCCATTCATATTGACCAGCGGCCCACCCGAGTTGCCGGGGTTGATGGCTGCGTCGGTCTGAATGAAAGTCTGAAACTGACGGCCGGGCACGATATCCCGGCCCTTGGCCGAAACGATTCCTGCGGTTACCGTTTCTGACAACCCGAAGGGGCTGCCCACCGCCAGAACCCAGTCGCCCACTTGCATGCTGTCGGAATTACCCATCTTCGCGGCCGGAAGCGCGCGGTCCACGTCGACCTTAATCACGGCCAGGTCGGTTTCCTGATCGGCGCCGATGACCTTGGCGTCGTGTTGCACACCCGGCGGATCATCCTCAAACCGGACCCGAATGCGATCCGCCTTTTCGACCACGTGGCGGTTCGTCACGATGTAGCCCTTCGGGTCAACGATGACGCCGGAACCCAGCGAGCGCTCACGGATCGCTCCATCACCCGGCGCGCCCTGCCCCCCCGGACCACCGAAGAAGTGGTTGAAGAAATCGTCCATCCCGCCGCCACCATCTTCGTCGTCTTGTCCACCACCACGGCGCTTGTGAACGTTCTTGATGGTCGATTCCGTGTTGATATTGACCACGCTCGGTTCCAACTGTTTCGCGATCTGCGAAAACGTGTTCGACATCTGCTGCGGCGAGGGCAGGGTCAGCGGCGTCGCATCACCCTTCTGCCCTTCTTTCCCTTTGACGCCATAAGAGACGACCGTCCCGATCAGAATGCCGACGGAAAGCGTTGCCAAAATACTCAGCGTGTAGGCCCAACCGTGAGCCTTCATGCGCATCCACATTGCGCCCGAATCCATATGTCTACTTCCCTCCGAAACTCATAAACCCCTAATAGTATACCCATTTACGCAATGCGATCGGGTTCGTGTGCAGGCTGGAGAGACGGCACGGGCGAGACCCTGCACTATTAGACGCGCAAATCAGCAAAACCGTTTCCGGCGCCCGGATTTTGATGAAGGGACAACCCGAGAATCTTTGAGCAAGGGACTTGAGAGGGTGTGCGCTAAACCCGCTTTGGGGTGGGCTCAGTTCCGGATCCTACTTCGCCTCGTACACCGTCTTCCCGCCCACGACAGTGCGTAGAACTCTGGTTCCAAGCAGTTTCTCAGGAGAACTCGCCGTTGGGTCCCTGTCAAGCACGGCAAAGTCCGCCAGCATCCCCGGCACCAGCTTGCCTTTTTCCTTCTCCTCGAACTCGGCGAACGCCGACCCGCAGGTATAAGCCGCGATCGCCTGATCCATGGTAAGTCGTTGCTCAGGGAAATATTCCTGTTTGCCGTTCTCGCTCTTGCGTGTGACGGCCGCATAGAGCCCACGGAACGGGGACACCGGTTCGACGGGATAATCCGTGCCGAACGCCACGGTCACGCCTTTATTCAGAAAGGCCAGCCAGGCATACGACGTTGCCGCCCGCTTCGGTCCCAGCCGGTCCTGGGCCCAACGCATGTCAGTGAGCAAATGACTGGGCTGCATCGAAGCAATGACCTTCAGCGTCTTGAATTGAGCGATCTGCGCCAGAGTCGTGACCTGCGCGTGTTCGATTCGCAGGCGAAATTCGTCACTCCCATTGGGAGCTCTTACCTGCGCCTCGCGCGCGGCCTTCTCGGCTCCAGCAAAGGCGTCCAGCGCCATCTGTACCCCGGCGTCCCCAATCGCGTGCAAGCCTATCTGGAAACCCGCCAGTACGCGCTCTTTCGTCATGTCATTCAGCTTGCCTGGATCGTAGCGCGGCAGGCCCGAGTTCTTGGGATCATCCGAGTACGGTTCGAGGAGCGCCGCCGTGTGCGATCCCAGAGAGCCATCCATGAAACCCTTCAGCATGCCGGTGTGCAACATCAGGTCGGACTGCGGATGCGATTCGCGCTTCCGGCTCAATTCCTCCACGGGATCATCAAAGGGGAGCCATTCCGTGATGCGCGCCGTCAGCTTGCCTTCCTTTTCGAGCTCTTCGTAGATCTGGAAATTCTCCCAGGTCGGAGAATAATCCTGCGCGGACGTCACGCCGTGCTGTGCCAGATCGGCGAAAGCGAGTTCCAGGGCCTCCCGGCGGAGCCGGTGGGTTGGCTTGGGAATTACTCCGAGCACAGCAGCCTGCGCGGTTTCCCGCAAAATCCCGGTCGGCTCGCCGTTTTGGTTGCGGTCAATGTGCCCGCCCTGCGGATCGCGGCTGGCCAGGGTAATGCTGCCTAACTGCAGCGCGCGCGTATTGGCCACTGCGATGTGGCCGTCGATCCGTCCCAGAAACACAGGATGCCCGTCAGACACTTCGTCCAGATCCCAACGCGTGGGCGTCACTTTCACCGGCCAAAGCGTTTCGTCCCACCCGGACCCCAGTATCCAGTCACTGGCCTTCGACTCTTCGACCTTCTTCCCAACGCGTTCGCGCAGTTCATCGAGAGATTTCACACCCGTCAGATCGATGCTCAGCTTCGTCGTGCCCGCATCGTCAAGGTGGACATGGGCATCGTTGAATCCGGGCATGACAAAATGCCCACCCAGGTCGACGACCTGCGTCTGCGGCCCTTTGAGTTTCTCCAGGTCAATGGTCTTACCCACCGCCAGGATGCGATCGCCGCGCACTGCAATCGCTTCCTCGCGAAGAACCGAACTGAACTGGGTATTGCCGGGCACACCCGTATACACATTGGCGTGCTCGAAAATGATGTCCGCCTTCGGCTTAGCATCGGCGGCTCCAGGTTCTGTGGGGGCCTGCCCCACGCAGAGGCCGCAGCCCAACGCTGCCAACACGCATTGCAACAGAATCGTCCGCGAGCAGGGGGTGGGGAAGAACACGAGTTTCCCGACTGAAGAAGAACTGCCAGCTTGCACTCGACTCAAGGCTTGCACTTCATCAATAGCCTGTTCTTGATTTTGGTTGACGCAGCGCTTCACCGCTGCCGACAAGTCCCTAATATTGAAAAGGGCTTTCCCCAAGGTCACGCGAGTCAGTTTCATTCCCCCACCCCCGCCAGCGCGAGCATCGTCAGCAAAATCCGCTTCAAGCCCAGTTCCCGCCCGTTGGAATCGAACCACTCCTGCAATGTGTGCGCCCCGCCGCCTGACCCGCCGCCTCCAATAGCGACTGCTTCGCGCCCCATCGAAAGCGGGATATTGGCGTCGGTGGACGCACGCTGCACTTGCGCGGCATTTCCCAGTTGCGCATCCACCCCGCGCACCACCTGTAGAATCCGCGCTCCCGCCGGCAACTCACCCGCAGGACGATTCCCAATGACCACCACTTCACAACTCACTCCGGAAGGCCGCTTCTGCGCAGACGACCGCATTTCCGCCGCCATGGTTTCATCTTCCACAGCGCGGTTCAGTGCCAACCGCAGCGATTGCTCCAAGCGCTCCATCTCCGTCATCGACGTCGAGCGAATATCCACCTTCATGCTGGCCGACTCGGGAATCGAGTTCACCGACGTCCCGCCACGAATCACGCCGATGTTGAAGGTTGTTTTGGGCGCGCTCGGCACCGGTGTCGCGGTAAAGGTTTCGATCGCCTTGGACAAACTCACAATTGGATTGGGCGCGCCAAAGTCGCTCCACGAGTGCCCGCCCGGCCCGCGCAAAATGACTTCGAAGCGGCGACTGCCCAGGGCTTCGGCCACAATCGTATCTGCGCCCGCCCCGTCGAGCACCAGGCTGTAAGCGATCGAATCCTTCCAGCGCGGCGTCGAAAAAATGTGCCGCATGCCGCGCAGGTCGCCTTCGCCCTCTTCGCCGACATTCCCGATAAACACAAACGGCAGCGCGTGCCGGATCCGCACGTTCCGCAGCAGGGACGCAATCCCCAATAACGCCGCCACGCCCGCACCATTATCGGAAACTCCGGGCCCGTAGATGCGGTTTCCCTGCTGGCGAATATTCAGCGGCGTATTCGCTGGGAACACGGTGTCAATGTGTGCGCTCAGCGCCACGTACCGACGGCCAAACCCGGGGTGCGTACCGAATACATTGCCGACGTCATCGATGCGAACGTCGTCCAGGCCGACTTCGCGAAAACGCTCTGCCAGCCACGCGCCGCGGGCCGACTCTCCAAACGGGGGCGCGGGGATCCGCGCCATTTCCATCTGCCAATGCGCCAGTTGCGGTTCTTGGGTGCGAAACCAGTTGAATGCGGACCGTACCTCGGGCGATGCGGCCAGGCGCGCCACCTCCAGTTGCACCGAGGGCGCAAGGTCCGGCAAGTCCGGGCGCTGGGGGATCGGGCTCATGGCAAGTATTGCGTAAGTTTACAACGCGCCGGACGGAATGGGGATTGGCTAGGACGTTACGGAAGATAAGCGTGACCCTGTCAGGATTACGCCTGTCGGATTGTCCTAAGGCGCTCGGACTTCCACGAAGGTAATCTTGGAAGGCTACCCCACGGAGTGCTCGGATTCCACTCTCAGCGTCACGGCCCCGGCCAACTTCTTCGTCGCAGGCACTTCGATCCCGTGCCGGGCAGCACCACGGAGGATTGGGCCGGCGATCGCGTCCAGTTCCGGGGCATTGCCGCGCTCGACATCTTTCTGCATGGAACTGCGCATGTTCCCCGGCATCTTCATCATCCCCGCCAACACGGTCTCCGCGTCAACTTTGGCGCCCTCCGCCAGCGCAACCGCGCAGGATTCCCGCACGCAAGATTCCAGTAATTGCTTCCACTCCGGATCGCCGATCATCCCTCCCGTTGTTCGTCCTGCGGCGGTCGCAGTCAACGCGAATGGGGCGAGGAATACAATCTTGCTCCACATCAGTGTCTGCTCGTCGTCGATGAACCGGCACTCGAATCCCATCTTCTGAAGGTCGTCGAGGGTGCTGGCGAGCAGACTGCAACCCGCCGAGGATACATTCAGTCGAGCAAAAGGAGATCGATGGACGATGTGCCCCGGAGCGATCCGCTCCGTCTCGACTGCAATCGTCGCCGCAATCACGCGATCGACGCCGTATTTACCACGAAGCAAGGCCAGATGATCGATGCCATTGAGCAGAGGAACGATGGCTCGCACTGACTCGGGGTTGGTGAGCGCGGCCAGAGCCGGTTCCAACTGGGTTGCCTTGACCGTCACCCACAGCACATCCACCGGCGGCACTTCTGCAGCGCAGGACACCGCTACTTCGAACTGACCGAAAGGACTTTCCAGGCGCAGCTTCCGCGGGTATTGAGCGAGCGACTCCGGCTTTACCACCAGCGTGACGGGAGCGCCGAAGTGCGCGAGGCAGGCCCCCATCAACCCTCCAACTCCACCCACCCCAAGAATGGCATGCCGCACGTGGTCCGGCATGGAGGGTCACGCCTTCTTCACGGTGCCAACGCACTCCCGAATCTCCGCCTCGCTCAGCGTATGGTCGCTTTGCTTGGCGCGGGCATAGATGCGGTCCACCACGCCGTCGGTCACCGGAATCCCGTGCCGCTCCAGCCACCACAGCACATTCGACTTTCCGCTCATGGGACCGATGTCAATAATCTGGTCCAGCCCAAACACATGCGATGGCACTCCCGAATACACCGTGTTCGCGAGCACGACGTCGTCTTTGTGGTATGCCTTGATGATCGCCGCCGCGTGGACGCCCGTCGCCGTGCGGAAGGCATCGTCGCCCACCACGGGATAATTCGCCGGGATGGGCACGCCCGTCGCCCGCGACACCGCCTGGCAATATTGCTTTAACTTGGTCAGGTCCTGTTGATCCCAGGGTGCAATGCCCATCAGTTTCAGATTCACCAGCATTTGGTCAATCTGGGTATTGCCGACCCGTTCGCCCAAGCCAATGGCGCAGCCGTGCACGCAATTCGCGCCCGCAATCACTGCTGCCATCGAATTAGCAATGGAGAGACCGCGATCGCCGTGCCCGTGCCAGTCCACGCGAACCTTCTCGCCGGAGGGCTTCACGACTTCTGCGATCACAAATCGCACCAGAGCTAGCGCACCCATCGGTGTCGCGTGCCCGGCCGTGTCGCAAATGCAGATGGCACGCGCCCCACAGTTGACCGCCGTGGCATAAAGCCGTTTAACCGTCTCCGGGTCGCAGCGGCTTGTGTCTTCGGTGACGTACATGACGTCAAGCCCGAGCGACACTGCATACTTCACGGCCTTCTCGGTGGTCTGCAGCAGAAAATCGTCCGTCCATCCCTCGGTGAATCTTCGAATCGGGCTGGAGCCGATAAACGTTGCCGCCTCGATGGGTAGCCCTGTCTTCTGCACGATTTCGGCGATCGGACGAATGTCGTTCTCATGCGTGCGCGCCGCGCAGTTGGCACGAATTTTCATCTTGTGAGAGACAATCTCATGGGCCAGGGCCGTCACGGCCTCGACTGCGCGGGCGCCCGCTCCAGGCAGTCCCAGATCAAGCGAATCGAGTCCCAGCGCCTCCATCAAATGAAGGATCTCGATCTTCTCCGCAATCGAAGGATCGCGCACGGATGGCGACTGCAGCCCATCGCGCAAGGTCTCGTCGTTGAGCAACACCGGCCCCGGTGGCTTCAACCCTGGCGGATGGTTCTTGTTCCAGTCGTAAATGAGGTCCGGAGTGTTCATGGAAAAACAGCTGCTAGCTTCTAGCCGCTAGCTCCTGGCAAAACTCATGTAGGGACAGCCGCCTTCGGCTGTCCGGCCGAGCAAAGCTCGGCTTGCGTTGTTGGATCCCCAGAATGAATCACACTGCGCTGTAGCTAGCAGCTAGAAGCTAGTAGCTGCCTCACTTCTCTTTCGGCGGCAGCGTCAATCCAAACACCGAAATCATTCCCTGCCCCGCGACGTTGATCTTGGACTCCCCTGGAGTTGGCAGATACAGCGCCTTGCAGTTTTCGCAGCGATACACTTCGGCCTTCGGTCCCCAGGCCTTCTCGACGTCTCCGCACTCGCGCTCGACCACGTCTGTCGTGTAGAACCAGAGCTTCAAATGCCCGCCGCAGAATTTCCCCTTCGCGTCTTTCTCGTTGCAGGCGCGCTGTCCGGCCTTCTTGATCTTGACCTTATGGTTGGGAAGCTGCGGAAGGTTCTGCGAGTTGGAAGTGGTCACTTCGCCAGTCGCCAAGGAGTACTCCTCGTTCGAGCGGCCCAAACGCCGCCAGATTCGGCCTTACGCGGTCATTGTATCCGAAACGCGGCAGTCGAACACGTGCCCGCGAACAGGGGCGTACAACTGCGCCGGGGTCTACGGGATGCTCTGCGAACTTCGCGAACCGTCTGCGTCCTCTACGGTTAAACTGTTTTTGACCGGAGGGTTTCCTGAGAACATCCGCCGCATCCCGACCCGCGAACAGCTCTGCTCGTCTGGCATTGAAGGAACGCATCATCACGATCGTTTCAGGACCGCCTCGCTCCGGCACTTCGCTCATGATGCAGATGCTGGTTGCCGGCGGAATGAACGCGCTCTCCGACGGCGAACGCCATGCCGACACCGACAACCCGCGCGGCTACCTGGAGTGGGAGCGGATCAAACAACTTCCCAACGACCCGGCCTGCATCGCCGAAGGCGAAGGCAAGGTGGTCAAAGTGATATCGCGGCTTCTGCTCTCACTTCCCGCAGGCCACGAGTACCGGATCATCTTTATGCAGCGCCCGCTACCGGAAGTGCTCGCGTCGCAAGATCAAATGTTGCGACGCCGCGGGACTTTCAAGGAAGAAACCGATGCCGCCATGATCGCCGCGGCATTTGAGAAGCACCTGCGGGAGGTCTATGCCTGGATCGACGGAAAGCCGTACGTCAAAGCGGTCCGTGTTCCATACCACGAAGTGCTAAGCAGCCCGAACGAGATTGGTCAGCAACTCGGGCAGTTTCTGGGGATCCCGATGGACGTGGAAGCGATGGCCCAACAGGTGGACTCGTCGCTTTACCGCAATCGCTCTAAATGATTCGCCAGCGCCGGGCTCTCAGAATTCGCGCTTCGGCTTGGCTTGGTCGGCACCGACGCGTCCGGCCTCGATCTCGGCCACGTAATAGCTCTCGCCCTTCACGGGGGCTTGCGCGAGGCGCCGAAGAATCGCAATCTGGCCGACGTGCGTCAGCGCATCGGCGACCGGCCCCTGAAACACTTTCTCGATCGCAGCGTGCACCGATTCACTGGATGCCAGGTGATCATCCAACTTCTTAAGCGCCGCGAAGAATCTCTGAACCTCCTGTTCCCACGGCAAAGGCTTCGAGTCGTGCCATGTCTGCTTGCCAATGACGATCGACAAAGCCCAGTCAAACAGATCTCCAATGTGTGCCAGAATCTGGCCGGGCGTGCGTACTCCTCCGCCGGGTTGAAAATCCGCAAAACCCTGGGGCGCGTCGCGCACGGCTTTCCCGCATCGATAGGCAACCGTGGCGAGGGTGTGCCGCAGCAGTTCCCGTTTGGGATCGGCACCTGGCTTTGAAGTAGGATCGCTCATGCCGACCAGACTACACTGGTCCACGGGAGACGAAAAGCATGGCGAAGAAAATCCAATCCGCGCCCGCCCAACGAGGATCCACACCGTCTGGTGGTGCCTCCTCCGGCGCCGTGAGCCGAGAGAACGCGGAGCACTATCGCTGGGGAGTAGATTGTGACGCCTGGTATCTGGTCAACGACGAACAACTCAGCGTGATTGAGGAGTTCATGCCTCCGGGTGCGGCCGAGATTCGCCACCACCACCAGAAGGCGCAACAGTTCTTTTACATCCTGTCGGGCGAAGTAATGATGGAGGTGGAAGGTGAAACCACGCTGCTGCCCGCGGGAACGGGTATTCGCGTACTCCCGGGAAAGCGTCATCAGATCCGCAACCCTTCGTCCGGCCCAGTTCGATTCCTGGTGGTCTCACACCCTCGAAGCCACGGCGACCGATATAACGAATGATGGAGAGGACACATGTGGGGACAGCCGCCTCGGCTGTCCGGCCAAGGAGAAGCCCGGCCGAGCGATTACAACTGCTTCCGCCTCACCACCCCCGCCGCCCGCAACGCCCCGCGCAACCGCGTCCCCACGCCCCGAGCAAATTGCATATCCAGAAACCCTTCCATCTGCCGCCGAAAACTTTCTCCATACCCATGCCACCAGACTTTCTTCATCCCAGGCATGCGGTCCATATCGAGATATTTCACCCGCACCATTTCGTCCAGCCCGAAGCGTCCGTGAGTGCGCCCCACGCCACTGGCCTTGACGCCGCCATGCGGAGCCTCGCTGATGCCGAAGCAGGAGATCACATCATTCACCATGACGGTGCCCGCATGAATTCGCCGCGCCAGCCGCTCGCCGCGCTTCGCGTCACGTGTCCACACGCTCGCCGCCAACCCATACTCGGAATCATTGGCTAGCCGCACTGCTTCATTGTCGTCCGCGCAAGCCATCACCGGCAGTACCGGGCCGAATGTCTCTTCCCGCATGATGCGCATCTCTTGCGTCACATCAGCCAGCACCGTGGGCGCGTAGAAGTTCAGGCCTAGCTCCGGCAGCCGGGTGCCACCTGCCAGAACCCGCGCCCCGCGCGCCTTAGCATCTTCCACATGTGATTCGACAATCCGCACCTGCCGCTCCTGGATCATCGGACCTACGTCGGTGTGCGCGTCCATGCCGTTACCCACGCGGAGCTGCTTCGTCTTTTCCGCGCACGCCTTGGCGAATGATTCATACAAACTGTGGTGCACGTAGCAACGCTCCACCGACAGGCAAGCCTGTCCCGCGTTGACGAATGCCCCCCACACCGCTGCGCTCGAAGCGACATCCACGTCGGCATCGGCTAGGACTAGCATGGGATCCTTCCCGCCCAGTTCGAGCACCACGGGAAGCAATCGCTCCGCCGCGGCGGCCGCAATCCGCTTCCCGGTCGTAACGCTGCCGGTGAACACCAGTTTGTCGATGGGCGAACGCAGCAGTGCGGCCCCTGCCGGGCCTTCACCCACTACCACCTGAAACACGTCCTCTGGGACGCCCGCCGCATGCAGCAGCAACGCCAGCTCCAACGCCACGAGCGGCGTTAACTCGGAAGGCTTCAGCACCACGGCATTGCCCGCTACCAGCGCCGCCAGTGTCTCCGTGGCCGGAATCGAAAATGGATAATTCCACGGCGAAATAATTCCGATCACGCCATGCGGTTCGCGCACCAGCCATCCACTCTTCAGCTTAGTGACGAGATTGCCGTGCGGCACCGGCTCATCGCGTAGCAGTCCCCAGGCGTTGTCGATCAGAAATCGCGCCGCGTCCAGCACCACCAACACTTCGGTGACCAGGGCCTCGACCAGTGGCTTGCCCACCTCGCGCGTAATGGCTGCCGCGATCTCAGACTTCTTCTCGTAAAGTTTCCTCTGAAACTCGCGCAGCACGTCAATCCGCTTCCGCAGTCCCAGTTCACTCCACGCCGCCTGGGCCGACCTCGCCCGCGCAACCGCAGTCTCCACTACGCCTTCGCCCGCGCACTCCAGTTCCCGCAGAACTTCGCCCGTCGCTGGATTCAACGACACAAGCTTCCGCGCCGTGATTTGTAGATCCGTGGCCATGAATAAATCTTAGTCCGTAGAGACGCAGCTTGCTACGTCTCCTCTCCGCAGCTATCCACACCCCGCGCAAACTCTAATGCATCCCGGGATACTTCCCCAGATAGATCAGCAGAAAGTCCAGCGTGTCCCCCACCGCATGCGCGATCACCGGCACGGCAAGATTGCGCCCGCAGGCGAGATACAGCGCCCCAAGCAGCAGTCCGTTCCACACATTCTCAACCATGCCGGTCGCGCCCTGATCGAGGTGGCCCCACCCGAAGACAACACTGACCAGGATCAAGCTCACCACCCACGCCGGTTTCGTGTCGCGAAACACTCCAGCGACGCGATTCATCAGGTAGGCGCGATAGTCGATCTCCTCGCCCAACGCGCCCAGCACCCAGACCAGAACCACCCAGAACAGGAACATCTTCAGATTCCCAGCCATGTCTGCGAAGTCAGAGAGGTCGGGCATCTTCCCCAGCCATCGCGTCAGAAGCGGCTGCGTCACCAACAACTCCATCGCTTCCATAGAGACTCCAAATACAACACCGACCAGAAACGCCTTCCCCCAACTGCGTGGACGAGCAAAACCAACGTCCTTCCATCGCATCCCGCGCAGCCGCAGAGAAGCCCATCCCAGCAGAAATATATAGGGGGTCTTGCTGACGTAAATATGATGGTGAATATCGGCGTAGAAAAGTCCGGCAACGATGGCGAACTCCGCCAGCGCCAGCCATACGCTGCCACGCAAGCGCTGCTGCAGAGAAGGCAGGTCCATACAACCTCCGCTAGTACTCGACATTCACTAGATACAGTCCGCTGGCGGGAGCCGTCGCTCCTGCCGCTGAACGATTCCTCGCCTCCAGAATGCGTGTCAGATCCTCCACCGGCAACGTTCCTTTCCCCACGAGGACGAAGGTTCCCACCAGGTTCCTCACCATGTGGTGCAGAAATCCAGAGCCTCGAACGGTGTAGACCAACTCTTGCCCGAGCCGCACCCACGATGAAAAAAATATATTCCGGACATTGGATGCAGCCGCCTGCTCGCGCCCGCGCTCCGGATCCACAGCAGCGAACGAGGTGAAATCGTGCTCCCCCACCACCCGGGACGCCGCGCCCGTCATCGCGTCCTCAGCCAGTGGGTACGGATAGTGCCAAACATACCGCGCCAGAAATGGCGGACAGATCGACTCCCGATAAATCCGGTAGCGATAGGTTTTCGCTCGCGCCGAATGTCGCGCGTGGAATTCCGGCGGCGCTTCCGCCACCTCTAGCACGCGCACCGACGCCGGCAAAATATCGTTCATTGCCTTCACGAAATTTCCGGTGGGGACCGAAGACTCCGTGACAAATGTCATAACCTGCGCGAGGGCATGCACTCCCGCGTCCGTCCGCCCCGAGCCCTGCGGCAATACCTTTTCCCCCGTAATCCGTCCAATGACCGAGGCAAGTGTGCCCTGCACGGTCGTGGCGCCGGGCTGCACCTGCCAGCCGGAAAATTCCGCCCCGTCATAGGAGAGAGTCACTTTGAGATTGCGCATCCTGCGATCTTTCGAGTCCCGCGCTATCCTTGCATCATCCAACGGATTTCGGGCTTTGCCAGCAATTTACCAGTTCCCAGGGCAATGCGGTGTGAGTCAAGCCACGTTCCGGTCAGCTATACTGGTTGGTTTCCGGAATTCCGGCCTCACGATGGAGACCTCGGCTGCAACGTCTCGGGAAACCCACAGAGCAGGAAGCCAGGGATGGGAACGAAACAGGCGCAGCCGCGGCGAAGGTCTTTTTCTCCCAGCTTTCCGGAACCTTCCGCCGCTTCTTTGCGTACCAATGCCTGAGTAGGAGTCTATTTTGGTGAGTTTGGCTGTCTCAGGCAAGTCAAGAGTTTTCGTAGCAATGCCTTAATCAGTTAGCTTCTTAGACGAACGGAGATGAGTAGATGCCATTCGAACGTTTAGCCTCGATCGTCCGGCTCGCCGCCGCTGCCAGCCTTTTCGCAACGCTGACTCTCGCGTCCTGGGGCCAGGAGTCAGTCGCGGCTCCCATGCCGCAGCTGCCAGCCAACCAGCCCCTGCCCGTCCTGAACTACACCAAACCGGTATCGCATTTTCCGAACCCGATTGCGCCCTACAAACCGCGATACCTGTCTGCGCCGAATTTATCGAATACGGGGCGCATCGACCAACTCATGCGGGACGGCAAGCTTTACTTGTCTCTGGATGATGCCATCGCGCTGGCGCTCGAGAACAATCTCGACATCGCCATCGCACGCTATAACTTGAACATCGCCGATACCGATATTCTCCGCGCCAAAGCTGGCGCGGCCGTTCTTGGCGTGCCCAGCGGCATTGTGCAAAATACCCCTGGCGGCGGAGTCGGCGGAGTCGGCGGACAAGTCGGCTCCGGCACCGGCGGTACCAGCCTTGGCGCCGCGGGCGCCGGTGCTGGCGTGGGCGGCCTGAATGGCTCCACGCTCGGCCTCGGATCCCAGATCACCAGCTTTGATCCCATTATTACGGGCACGTTGCAGAATGACCGATACCATATTCTTCCGCAGAGTACTTTTAGTCCTGCATCCCCTCAGAACACCACGACCGGCAATTTCTATTACACACAAGGATTCACCTGGGGCACGAATCTCACGGTGGGATTTAACAACAATCGCGTGACTGTCGGGGACGCCCCGTTTAACCCGCTGAGCCCACAACTGAATTCCAACTTCAAGTTCCAGCTCACGCAACATCTGTTGCAGGGATTTGGGTTCGCCAGCAACACTCGTTTCATCCGGATCGCCAAGAACAATCGCGAGCTTTCCGACGTGGCCTTCCGCCTGCAGATCATCACGACCATTGACCAGATTCAGACCATGTACTGGGATTTGGTATACGCGTACGAGTATGCTCGCGTACAGAAAGAATCCCTGGCTTTCGCCGAAAAGACGCTCTCTGACACCAAGAAGCAGGTCGAGATCGGCAGCCTGGCGCCCATCGAAGTCGTCCGCGCCCAGAGCACGGTCGCGCAAGACCAGCAAGCATTGACAGTAGCCCTTACCAACCTGCAGTTGGAGCAGTTGTACATGAAGAACGCGCTGAGCCGCACCCTGCGCGATCAGATACTCGCCGGGGCGGAAGTGATCCCCACTTCCACCATGGAGATTCCACCGACTGAACCGATTCAGCCCACTCAGGATCTGGTGGCCAGCGCGTTGCAGCACCGCGCCGAACTGGTGGAGTCTCGCATCACGCTTAACACAACCGACCTTAGCAACAAGGCCGTACGCAATGCCCTGCTGCCTTCGCTGGATCTGTTTGCCTACTACGGTGGTGCGGGACTGGGCGGCGCACAAAACCCCACGAACCTCTGCGCGAATCAAAACCCGCCGATCTTCGGCTGCACGACCACTCCCGTCGCCGAGGTCGGGTACGGCAGCACTCTCAATCAGCTCGTCAACTCCACCGCTTCCGACAAAGGGGTAGGCATCCAGCTCAACATCCCGCTGCGCAACCGCGCCGCTCAGGCCACGCAGATCCGTTCCGAGTTGGAGTATCAGCAGGCCCAGATGGCACTGCAACAAGCCGAGAACCGAATCAACATCGAGGTCCGCAACGCGCAGTTCGGAGTCGAACAGAACCGCGCCAGCGTAGCCTCTGCCCAGGCCGCAGTCGATTATGCCAAGCAGTCGCTGGATGCCGAGCAAAAGAAATATCAGTTTGGCACCTCGACCACTACGGCCGTCCTGCAGACCCAGAGCGCGCTAGCAACGGCCGAGTCGACGTTGATATCGGCGATGGCGTATTACGTGAAAGCGCGCATCGAACTCGACCGCGCCGCTGGTACTACGCTCGACCACGCGGGCATCAGCATTGACGACGCCGCTCGGGGCCACGTCACGAGCATGCCCAAAGTTCCTTACGTTGCTCCGCGCAAGGACTTGCCCACGACGGCGCCACCGGCTGAGCAGCCGCCTGCGTCGCCACAGCAATAGTCGCAACCGCACCCGCGTGGCGCCGCTCTCCTGGCCGAGAGCAGCGCCATTGCAATTTTGGCCTAACAATTCTTTACAATCCCCCACCCTTCCCGCGAAACTTCTCCCGCTAAGATGAAGTGACCAGTCTTTTGCGTGCTTTCATCCAACACTGGCATCATCAGGATTCAGATCGTGAAATGCGCCTGCTCTTATGCAAGGAGACGACTCATGCCTTTACCGCGTTTGATTTCTATCCACCTGCTGCCTCTTTATCTTGCCGCCGTATTCTTGGGGGCGGTTCCCGCGCTCTGGGCTCAACAGGTTCCGGCGTCACCATCGGCGCCCCCGGCGGCGCCTCAACCGCAGGACCTTCACGTGAGGGACTACTCCAGTCCGCGCTCGGCTTTCCCTCACGTGCTGCGGCCCTACATGGCACAGGAACTGGCTCAGCCGAATCTCGGCAACTCGGCGCGCATGGACTCGCTGCTCCGCGACGGCAAGATTTATCTTTCGATCGATGATGCCGTCGCCCTCGCCCTGGAAAATAATCTCGATCTGGAGATCGCCCGCTATAACCTGAACATTGCGGCGGCGGACCTGCTGCGCGCCAAGTCCGGCGCCAACATTCTCGGCGTCAATACCGGCGTAGTGCAAAACACGCCCGGAGGAGGCGTCGGCGGTCTCGGAGGTACGGTCGGCTCGGGGACCGGCGGCACCACCGTCGCCGCCGGCGGCGCCGGCACCGGCACCAACGGCCTGGTCGGTTCGACCCTCGGCATCGGCTCACCCATCACCAGCTTTGATCCCGCTCTCGTTAGCACACTCCAACTCGACAAGAACAACACCGAATCCACTAGTGCGCTCAGCCCGGTACCCGTCCTGGCGCAGAACACCTACACGGCAAGCTTCGGCTACACCCAGGGATTTCAGTGGGGCACGACACTGAGCGTGGGATTCAACAATACTCACCTCACCACCAACAACCCCACTAGCCTGTTGAGCCCCTCGCTCAGTTCGAACTTCCAGTTCCGCGTGACCCAAAACCTGCTGCAGGGCTTCGGCTCTCTGCCCAACCTGCGCTTCATCCGCATCGCCAAGAACAATCGCGAGATTTCCGACGTCGCTTTCCGCCTGCAGGTCCTCACGACAGTGGACCAGGTCGAGAACATGTACTGGGACCTGGTTTTCGCTTACGAAAATGTGCGGGTGCAGGAAGAGTCCCTCACCTACGCGCAGAAGGCACTGGACGACTCCAAGCGGCAAGCCCAGGTCGGCACCGTGCCTCCCATTCAAGTGGTAAGCGCGCAGAGCACGGTGGCCACGGATCAACAGAATCTGATCGTGGCGCAGAACAACCTGCAATTACAGCAACTGCTCATGAAGAATGCGCTCAGCCGAAGCATCGAGGATCCTGTTCTCGCGGAAGCCGACGTGGTGCCCACATCGACGATGCAACTTCCAGATCAGGAGCCCGTCGTCCCCATCCAGGACTTGATCAACGACGCGCTGCAGCATCGCGCCGAACTGGCCGAGTCGCGTATTGACCTCAATTCCCGCGATCTGAGCAGCAAGGCAGTCCGCAATGCGCTGCTGCCCTCGCTCGATGCTTTCGCCTACTACGGCGGCTCGGGCGTTGGGGGAGATCTGGCCCTTCCGGCCTGCACCGGAGCCGGCACTGGAACCTGTTACAAGACCGTTCCACCCCCGTTCACGAACGCAAACTCGGTCAGTTATGCCAGCACGTTGAACCAACTGGTCAACGCTACCGCTCCCGACAAGGGCATCGGTCTTTCGCTGACCATTCCGCTGCGTAACCGCGAAGCGCAGGCCAACCAGGTGCGCGCGGAACTGGAATATCGCCAGGCCCAGGTGCGATTGCACCAGCTTGAAAATCAGATTCGCATCGAAGTTCGCAACGCCCAGTTCGATGTGCACCAGAACCGCGCCGCGGTGCAGGCGGCGCAGTCCGCCGTGGACCTGGCGGGCCAGACCTTCGACGCCGATCAGCAGAAGTTGAAAGTTGGCCTGACCACCCAGACCGCCATCCTGCAGGATGCGGCTACGCTTACCACCACGGAGTCGAATCTGGTTTCTGCGAAGGCCGCTTATGAAAAGTCGCGCATCGAACTCGATCGCGCCACCGGACTGCTGCTCGATCACGCCGGAATCAATGTAGCCGACGCCACCCGCGGCCAGGTCACGCACTTGCCCAATGTGCCGTATGTGGCCCCGCGTCCAGATGCCGCTCCTGCGGGATCCCCGTCTTCCGCGCGGCCGAATCAACCTGCGCAGCCCGGAGGCCAAATGTAGCACCGGCATACAGCCGGCTATGGCGGCGAGACGCCGCCCCGACAGCCGCCGGGACGGTAGCGCTACGGTCGACCTGCGCCTGATAGACTACGCCCGATGGCGCGACCCTCCCGGCCTGCATTCCCCCGGTTCTTCCTCTGGCTCTTACCCCTGTCGTTTGTGCTGCAGGTGGCAGCCATCGGAGCCTTCCATCAATATCGAACGCGTCGAGGCGGCGACAAGTTCGAATTCGGCTGGGAGATGGGTCGGGTCGGCCGGTCGATCGCGCTGGGCCAGGGCTTCAGCAGTCCGTACGAAGGCAATACGGGCCCGACCGCCTGGGAACCACCGCTTTATCCCTATTTGATCGGCGGAGTGTTTAAGATCTTCGGCATCTATTCGCAGACGTCCGCCTGGGTTCTTCTCAGCATCAATAGCCTGTTCGCGACGCTCACCTGTCTCCCTATTTTTCTGATCGCGCACCGAACCTTCGGGGAACGCATTGCCCTGTGGTCTGCGGCGACGTGGGCGCTGTGTCCCTACGTCTGGTACTGGTCCGTTCACTGGATCTGGGACACGACCTTCACACCGTTCATGCTGGCCTGTTTATTCCTGCTCGCGTTGGAGTTGCAGGAATGGCCGGGCCTGCGAGGCTGGGTGCTGTTTGGCGCTCTGTATGGCGTTGGAGCGCTGGCTAACCCCACCATGCTGGCTTTCCTGCCGTTCTGCGGTCTCTGGATCTGGCGGCAGAGATATCGCCGCGGGCTACATTCGTTGGGGGGTGTCGCTCTTTCCTCCGTCGGGTTCTTCCTGGTTCTGACTCCCTGGCTGGTGCGGAACTACGAAGTATTCGGACGCTTCGTGTTTCTCCGCGACGACTTCGGGCTGCAAATCCGATTAGGGAACGGCCCTGGAGCAGACGGCATGCTCATGGCATACCTCCAGCCCAATCTCTGCCGGCCGGAACTGGAGAAGTTCCAGCGCATGGGCGAACTCGCTTACGCGGACGCCTGCAAACGGATGACCTATGACTGGATCCACGCGCACCCAGCGCGCTTTGCGGTCATCAGCCTGAAGCGCTTCTTCTACTATTGGAACGGCGTTCCCCGACCAACCAGCAGCCTCGCTCCGGTAGACTTCCGCACCTCAGCTTTTCTGGCGACATCGGTGCTGGCTCTATGGGGACTGGGACGCGCGCTGCGCCAGAAGCGGCCCGGGGCATGGCTTTTCGCGGGCCTGGTGCTGACCTATCCTACGGTGTATTACTTCGTATTTCCGCACGCCCGCTATCGTCATCCCATCGAACCGGAGTTGCTCATCCTAATTGTGTTCCTGCTGTCGGAGGCACACGGGTCGTCGATCACTCGGTGGAAGAGCGGCCCTTAAGGGCCTGCCCTGAGCTTGCCGAAGGGGCCGCGTTAGGGTGCTAAACGCGTCAGGCTTTAGCCGCGGTGTGTGAGACAATTTCGAGTCCGCGAACTGGGAATGGCCACATTCCACCTATGACCCTTTCCGTTGTCACTATTACCCTTAACGAAGAGGCGAACCTCGGCCGCACGCTGGCAAGCGTGCAACCGCTCGTGGCCGAGGGCACGGGAGAAATCATCGTTGTCGACTCGGGGTCCACCGACCGCACGATGGAGATCGCAAAATCATTCGGCGCGAAAGTGTTCGTGGAAGAGTGGAAGGGCTTCGCGGCACAGAAGAACTCGGCCATCGACAAGGCGACGGGGGACTGGATTCTGAGTCTGGACGCAGATGAGGAACTCGATGTGCCGTTGCAAAGAGCCCTGCACGAAATGTTGGAAGCCTTGGATCGGCTGTCGGCTCTCGACAAAGAGACAAAGACTGATTCGCATAGCGCTGCGAACCCGACGTCGGACACCGGCCCCGAGCCTTATCTTGACTTCGCCGGCCTATGCATCCCTCGGAAAAATGAATTCCTCGGTCGCTGGATGAGGCACGGTGGATACTGGCCGGATCCCAAGCTGCGCCTGTTCCGCCGCGGAACGGGCAGGTTCGAGAGCCGCGCGGTGCATGAGGACGTTCAAGTCGACGGAAACACCAGGCGAATTCAATCTGGAGCCCTTCTGCACCACTGCTACCCCACGCTCTCCGACTACATTGAGCACATGAACCGCTATTCGTCGCTCGGCGCAGAAATGGTCGTGGCGACGGGTAAGGTCCGGTTCAGCGTGAGCAACATCGTGCTGCGTCCGCTGGCGACGTTCCTGTACAACTATTTTATCCGCCTCGGATTCCTCGACGGCCGCGAGGGCCTACTGCTGCATGTCTTCCACGCCGTCTACGTTTCATGGAAATACGCCAAGGCATGGGAACTCTCTCGCAAGTCCTAACTTGATCAACTGTCATCGAAGTGAGGCCTCGCTCCTGACCGACCGGTCGTTTGCATGCGTGTCTCCCACCTTGCTCCCGCGCCTTCACTTCCCTATCATCGAGACAGACCACTGGGGTTCGCATGGAAAAGAAGCCGCTAAAGCCGCAAGTCGCCGAGAGTCCGATGGCCGAGGTGTTTGAAAACCGCCATCCTTCCGAAGCCGAAAAAAATTGGGCGGAGAGAACGCTCGGACCCACGTTGGAGAAAGGTCCTGAGAGACCGATTGGAGCGCCCACTGGCGTTAATCTTGACGAGCACGGCCACGCGCGCTTCACCACGATTTCCGGCGTGCCCATTCGCCGCCTCTATACCCGAGCCGATCTCCCGGAGGACTGGAGCGAAGAGCAATATCTTGGCTATCCGGGCCAAGCACCTTACACGCGAGGCATTCACGCCACAGGATATCGCGGCAAGCTCTACACCATGCGGCAGTTCTCGGGTTTCGCTTCCCCCGAGGAAACCAACCAGCGCTACAAGTACTTGCTCGAGCATGGCGGCAGCGGACTTTCGGTCGCCTTCGATCTCCCGACGCTGATGGGTTACGACTCTGACCATCCGGCCAGCGAGGGCGAGGTCGGCAAGTGTGGCGTGGCCATCGACTCCCTCGAAGACATGGAGATTCTCTTCGGCGGCATTGATCTGGAGAAGACCACGGTCTCGATGACGATCAATTCGCCAGCGTCAGTGCTGTGGGCCATGTACCTGGTAGTGGCGGAGAAGCAGGGCGCCGACTGGAAGAAGATCTCCGGCACAATTCAAAACGACATTCTCAAGGAATACATCGCGCAAAAGGAATACATCTATCCTCCGGCGCCGTCGATGCGGCTGGTCATCGACACGTTCGAATTCGGCTCGAAATTCACACCGCGCTTCAACACCATCTCCATCAGCGGATATCATATTCGCGAAGCGGGTTCGACCGCGCTGCAGGAACTGGCGTTCACGCTATATGACGGCGTCGAGTATGTAGAGTGGGCGCGGCAGCGTGGGCTCGATGTGGACGAATTCGGACCGCGCCTGAGTTTCTTTTTCAACGCGCACAACGACTTCTTCGAAGAGATCGCCAAGTACCGCGCGGCGCGCAAGATCTGGCACCGCGTGATGAAAGACCGCTTCGGCGCCAAGCACCCGCGTACGTGGCTGATGCGCTTCCATACCCAGACCGCGGGAGTATCTTTACCCGCGCAGCAACCGATGAACAACATTGCACGCGTGGCTGTACAGGCGCTGGCGGCCGTTCTGGGCGGAACGCAGTCGCTGCACACGGATTCCTACGATGAGGCTTTGGCCCTACCCACCGAAGAAGCGGCCCGCATCGCGCTGCGCACGCAGCAGATTATTGCCTATGAATCTGGCGTGACGCAGACGGTGGATCCCTTGGGCGGGTCGTTCTTCCTGGAGAACCTCACTCTGCAAATGGAAAACGGCGCCCTCAATTACTTCGCCAAGCTCGACGCCATGGGCGGCATGGTCAAGGCCATCGAACGCGGGTATCCGCAGAAGGAGATTGCCGAAGCATCGTACCAGTACCAGCGCGCGGTCGAGGCGCGCGAGAAGGTAATCGTGGGCGCCAACGAGTTCGTCGTTGAAGAAGAATCGCCGCGTATTCTCTACATTGACGAGACCGTCGCTCGCCAGCAGACCGCGAAGCTGAAGACTCTGCGATCACGCCGCTCGAACGAGGCTGTTCAGCGGGCTCTCGAGGCGTTGAAGAAGGCGGCCGCTCAGCAGCCGAATGCCGGGTCCAACGGCAATGTGTCCTCGGCGAACACCATGCCCTACATTGTGGACGCCGTCCGCGTTTACGCTACCGTGGGCGAAATCTGTGAGGCCATGCGGCACGTGTACGGAACGTACACGGAAGTGAGTATTACTTAGCGTTAGTATTTTCCGGTTTGCCAATCCTGACTGACCACTGATCGAGTTTTCGCTCGACCCGACGGCCGGGGGCGGCTCTCCACATGGACATTTGCTTGAGCTGAAACGCCGCCGAGTCTGGCTGCAGTCCTAGTGGTCTTTCTTCTTATTCTTTTTCTTTATTGAAGCCCCCTCCAGTCCCCACATCAGCAGATGGCACTTGCGGCACATATCTTTCGTCTCGGTGTTTTGGTTCATCGCATCTTCGGGAATCTCGGACCCCATCTTCAGAAGGTGCAGCTTCGTTGCCCCGTGTGCCTTGTGGCAACTGACGCAGGACATCTCGCCACCGGTGAGCGGATCGCGACTGCCACTCACGGGATGAGCTTCGTAGGGATGTCCCAGGCGCTGGTCCGGCGTGAGTGTGATGGTTGGCATGTAGCGCGAGGGGGCGCTCTCCGGGCGACGCAGGTGACATTTCAGGCAAAGCTCATTCACCTGCGACCGCAGCAAGTTAGGATTCGCCGCAACGTGCGGATTGTGACACCGCAAGCAGTCCCCGGAGGCATAGGGAAAGTGCGGATACAGAAATGCTTCCGGCTGATGACACTCAAAGCAGATGATGGTCTTCGCGGGCTTGAGCACGACATAGGTCACGCTCTCGCGGTTCTCGATGCTGTGACAGGAGAGGCATCCCTTCGTGACCGCGGCGTGTACGTGATCCCCAGTCGCCAGGTCGGCATGGCATTCCAGGCAGTTCGAGCTCTCTGTGACAGGAGTTGGATGCGAGGCTGCATAACACAGGCTCAGGCCCAGTAACCAGGCGACCGTCACGAGCAATGGAGCGCGCCTAGGGATCTTCATAGAAGTGGACTACCGCTCCTGGTTGGAATCCTGCAGGGATCCCGTTATTGCTCCTGCAGGTTTGAGACGAACCAGATAGGGCGAGAAAGGTGTGACTTCCAGCGCCAATTTATCTTTGGGCGAGTAGATGCGAGGCGGACGAGCCTTCACGAACTTCAATTGCCCTGCCCAGGGATCGAGCTTCACCCGGCTGCCGAGCGGCAGCGCGGCAATCTGCTGCGGGTTATCGAGTTCAAGCACAGGTGCGGCATCCGCCACGGAACCCATGAAGGAAATGCGATTGTCGATCACCAGGCTCTCGCCCAGATTCGCCTTGGTCAGATTGGGCACCTTCCGGCCGTACTTGGCCAGGGCCTTGAGGAAGAGACCCGCTTCGGCAAGGTTGTCTTTGTAAGGAGAGTTGACCAGAATCTTCAGCCCGAGCGCGTCGGCTTCCCGTTCCTGCTCGCGGGTGTGCTTGAAATCAAACAACGGCAACTGCTGCAGGCTGGGCACGACCATGCGATCGTTGAACGCGAAGCTGCTGTCGAGTTCATGGCCCAGAGCGGCATGGGCAAGGGCATGGGCCAGAATCACGGCCAGCGCGGCTTCGTTCGGCAACGCGTCAAGCAACCCGCGGCTGATCAGGATCGTGTGACCGATCGTCGCCACTTCGATGGGCGTCGTAGGAATGATCCGGCAGCGAACCTCGGGATCCAGAACTATCTTGTTGGTGACCTCCAGATTCGTAATAACCGTTTGCAGAACCTTGTCGACCTCACCCTCGGGCACAATCAGTCCCAGTTCTTCGAGCTTGATGATGACGTTGTCTTCGGCGCGTCGCTGCCAGGAACGCTGAATTTCCAGTGGGCTCTGGTCGGGATTCTCTGACAAATCTTTGGCCGCTTGCGGATCGACCGTAATCTCCGCGAATTCCGATTCCCTGCGTGGGCCCAGATTGTAGCCCCAGATTCGGGTCTGAGCCTTCAGCCTGGGATCCTGGGTCTGCGGCTTGTTGGAGTCGAATTCCTCCGAATACACGACTGCCGGAAGCCACACGCCCGCCCGCAAATTCATGCGCCAGCTGTCAATGTGGAAGGTGCCGTAGCTGCCGTTGAAACGGACGATGTTGTAGCCGTTATCCTCCACCCAGATGGCGCCCTTAAAACGGCCGGCGTCTTTATCCTTGCGGGGACTCACTTTATCCTTGCGGGGACTCACTTCGAAAACCAGGCAGCGCACTTCTCCGAGAAATTCGCTTTGCATGTAGCGCAGTTGATAGTTCTTGCGGTCGAACCCGGTACGATCCACGAAGATCATGCTGGAGAAGCCCACCGGACTCAGCGAATAGAGCCTCGAGAACGAGCCCGCCATCCGCTCGACCAGCCGCTTGTCCAGGTAGAACTCTTCCTTGGCCTGCTGAAATTGCACGCGCCCTAGAAAGTAGCGGTCTTCGGAAGGGACGAATCCCAAGGTAGCGTCCGGCTGCATGCGCTGGAGGTAGGTCTCCACCATCGGACTGTAGCTGCGCATGGTGGTGCTCAGGGCGCGCTCGCTTGCGATGATTCGGTCAACCGCTTGTTCGGGATTGAATTTCGGAGTGCCGCCTGCGAAAACATGGCTGGTGAACATCTGGAGCGATGTCAGCAGAATAACAAGCGTGAAGGAGTAGCGCCGCGTCATGGTCCGCCTCCTGCAGAATCTAAGTCGCCTGAAGCCACAGAACTGAACGCCATGTCGCCCGGGGAAAGCGTCAGGGAGGTGCTAAGCGATCAGGCTGGGAACGAGACAGAATCGGACCTCTGGGGATGAGGCAAGAATCGAACTCGAGCCAGCCTACGTGAAACGACCGGCGAAGGAGGCCTTGCATAAAGCCTCACTCTCGGAAGAGGGTAGGGGTCAAGACAGCATCTTCCGAGCACTTAGGGGGAGGACAGCTGTGATTCTAGCGGGCAGCCTTCAGGCCGCACCGTGAGGCTACTCACAAGACAGGGTGATTGGCCTCATAGGCCCTTCGCTGTGTAGGAGCAGCCCGTAAAGCGAAAGTACGGGAAAAAGCCCAGAAACTGCGAGGAAAGGCGCGACTCTGCGGACAAAGCTCCCCTGGCCCACGGACCATTCTCCCAACTAGCTGAAAATAATAGGCCTGAACGAAGAAGAAGATGGCACCTCGCGTGCGACTCGAAACATTGTCTCGAACCACAAGTATGGCGAACGATGCGGAATCCGGAGTTTCTCAAGGTTGGAGGACGACGCAGGTCTATGCCATGGCGGTCATCTGCCTGGTCATCGGACTGGCTTTGGGCTATTTGTTCCGCGGCTCGGCATCTCTGCCCGCTCCAACCTCGCAGACCGAGATTCCTGCTTCCGGGGCTGAGGCCGGCACACACCAGCAAGGACCCACCCTGGAAGACATGAAGCGCATGGCCGATAAGAAGGCCGAACCTCTACTCGGCAAGCTGAAGTCAGATCCGAACAACTCGGAACTGCTCAACCAAATCGGGACCATCTACAAAGCGACACATCAGTTCAAAGAGGCGACGGGATATTTCCAGAAGGCCGTCGATGCCAATCCCAAGAACGTGGCGGCGCGCACCGATCTGGCTTCGTGCCTTTTCTACGAGGGCGACGCCGACGGTGCGCTCCAACAACTCCAGCAGTCGCTCAGCTATGACCCGGAGGATGCCAACTCTCTCTTCAATCTAGGGATGATCCGCTTGCAGGGGAAAAACGATCCTAAGGGTGCAGTGACGGCGTGGCAGCAGTTGTTGAAGTTGAATCCGACGCTGGCAGACGAGAAGAAGTCCGCGGTTGAGAAATTGATTGCCCAAGCCCAAAAACAGAAATCCGGCAAATAGCGAATTCGCGCACCCAATCCATCTCTCCACTCTTTGCTAAGCCTCCTGCTCCGCCACCGCACCGCACCTCGCCTCTTACATTTGCAAACTCTCAGCAACTGGACGCTGGAAGCGGCGGGCAAGTGTCGGCCCACCGCAGGTGGAAATGATGTTAATGGAATGACCGTCGTAACGGGGCCGTCCTAAAGTTTCGCACAAAAGGCCGATGTAGTCGGTATGGCCATACCTCTATCTTGTCGGCGCCTCTGGCCGATTCCCTCACTCCTGATGTTTTGCGCCGGAATTTCTCCTGCTACTGACACCGATCGAGGCGATTTCACGTACCGCGCCAGCGTCTCGGAAGTTAGCGTGAGCTTTTCCGCCATGGACCAGAACAATCATGGTGTGGCCACGTTGCAGGCTAGCGACTTCGCGGTAGTTGACAAGGATGTTATCGTCCGCAATTTTCAGAGCTTTACTCGTTCTGACTGGACAAGACTGGAAATCGCGTTTCTGGTTGACGCCAGCGAGTCGGTCACGCCTCACTTCCGCCAGGAGATGGCTGACCTTCTGGAACTGCTATCGCAAACGACCGGAGTGCCAGACGAAAATCTTTCGATATTCTCGTTTCACGGACTGCAACCGGCGCTGATCTGCGTCGGAGACTGTCGCGCCTCCCATCCCGTCAAACAACTTCCGGCCGCAAACGCCAGCGGCCTGACGCCTTTGTTCGACACGATCCGGTTCGCGTCTGACTCTCTTTCACAACGTGGCGATCCTCGCGCCGAGAAAATCCTTATCGTCTTCTCGGACGGCATAGATACCGTCAGCCGAAACTCGCTGAGCGACGTCGTCCAGACCTCGATGAAGAACGGCGTGAAACTGGATTGCATCGACCTCAACCCGTCTGCTGACTCGTCGCAAAGGTCGCCGGTTCTGCGCACTCTTGCCGATGCCACCGGAGGCCGATACTTTGCACCGCCCGACGGAGGCGCTCAAGTACTGAATGTAATTCTTGAGGGATTCCGAGCAAGTTACACGGTGACTTACCGGCTACCGAGTCGAGCCTTGGGGTTTCACGCGGTTCGGATTCTTCCCACCCACAACCTCAGTCTGCAGTTCCGCAGCCGTAGCGGGTACTACTATCCAAACCGAGTCCAGTACCGAACCGAGTCCAGTAATGGGAGCCTTATGAAACACACTGTTCCTTCTTGTTCTGCTCACCTTCCCCGTCTTTCTCTCCGCGCAAACGCATTCCCGGCAGCAAGGCACGATCATCCGCATGCGAATGACGGATTGCCTGGGCTCGCAGCGCGGATTCATGGCCGCGATGTCCGGGGGCGCAAACATGGAACCGGGCCTGCTCTGCCCCGAGTACGTTCTGGTGGCGGACAAGGTGGTCTTCGTCATCAGCGGCAAGGGTTCCGAGCAACTCATTCCCTTGGCGGAAATCACGCGATTCCGTCGGCAGAAAAATGAAATGCTGATTCGCATTGACGATGCGGCGAAGGAATCGCATTCCCATATTAAGTCCATGGTGCTGCGGCCGGAATGGGATCGCAATCAAATGCTCGAGGAAACGGAGGCTAGCGCCATGATTACGCGCCACTTAGGCCCCGCCAACATGCGGGAGCAGTAAGGCTCAGGATCTTGGCGTGAGTATCAGAAGCGGGTCGATGGTAAACAACATCGCGCTCGAAGTCCCGAGCTCACTTGCGGGGCTTCCCCACCCGCAGAGCGGTTGCGAACATCTTCGCCACTGTGTCCAGATCTTTCGGTTGTACTTTGCCGGCGGGGATGCGCGTGTGAGTAAGGTCTTCGAGCTTCAGCAACAGGTCCACCAGCGCCATGGAGTCGATCAGTCCGGAGGAAACCAGCGGAGTGTCCTCGTCCAGGGTCACGCCCGGTTTTCGGATCAGCTGAACAATGTGTGCGATCATTTGCCGTGCCTCTTCGGTCAAGGACACTTCCCCCCTAAGCCTCAACTCCAAGCTCAGTATGCTCCTGCAACAGCTTTTCGCGAGTGGCCGCACGCGCTGCTTTCCCGGCCGTGCTCTTCACGATCCATTTGGGCGGCTTCAGGAAGATCGTCAGCACCGCCACTCCCATGCCGGCCACGATCAGGCTCCGGATCTCGCCTTCGATCTCGGCGGCGTTGGCGAGCAGGTCTTCCCGCTCCACCTCCGCGACCACGACGACCTCTTCCGTCCCGAGATCGGGATTGTACACGCCCATCGCGATCGCCCGACCATCGTGGACTGCCGGATGGCTGGCAACAATTTCCTCAATGTCCTGGGGATAAAGGTTCTCGCCGCCGATAATCAGCAGGTCTTTCTTCCGGCCCGCCACAAAGAGTTCGTCTCCCACGCAGAACCCAAGATCTCCCGTGTGATACCAACCCTCGACTATGGCCTGCACGGTCAGGTCGGGGCGATTGTAGTAGCCGTCGAACAGACAGTCGCTCTTGACCAGGATCTCGCCGACGTAGCTGTCGCCAAGGACCTCGCCCGTTTCTGACACGATGCGAACTTCGTGATTGGGCAACAACCGGCCTGAGGAGGTGAAGCCGACCGCACCGGGAGTACCCTCGGCGACTGGGACTATCCGATGTGCACCGCGAAACTCTGGGCCATCCCCCCAAAGGCGCGCCGGGCCGCTCGTTCCATCGAGGTCAGATTGCGTTGCGGCGAACACGTTCTCCGCCATGGCGTAGGAAGACTGCATTACGGCGCCCTTCAACCCAGCAGCGCTAAAGGCTTTCTGGAACTCCAGCATGCTGTTGGTGCGGACCGGCTCTGAGCAATTGATCAATGCCCGAACTAACGACAGATCGAACTGTGCCCGCACGCTGGGTGGTGTCCGCCGGGGAACGAACTGGAAGGCAAAATTCGGCAGCCACGCCAGCGTGCATTTGTATTCGCTGATGATCTGCAACATGGTTTGCGGATGCATCACCCAGTCGAGCGGTGACTGCATCACGACCGGGATGTGGCACACCATGGGCAGCATGAAACACGCGATCAGGCCCATGTCGTGGTAGAGGGGCAACCAGCTGTAAATGTGGTCGGTGGGCGCATCGATCCGGAGCGCTCGCGTGAGATGTTCGAGTTGCCGCAGAACCGCCGCATGCGTCAGGGCCACTCCCTTCTGCAGCCCGGTCGTTCCTGCGGAATGTTGGATGAACGCCAGGCTCTCGCCATGAATCTCCAGAGGTGGGATTTGTCGTCCGATGCCCGCGTCCTCGCTTTTTCCCGCTCGAAGTAGCTTGGTTCCGTCCGTGAGCAAGACATGGCCCAGCATCTCGTCGGGGAATTCTTCGTCGATGACCACCACCCTGGCCTTGAGATTTGCCGTGACTCCCGCGAGTCCGGAACGGTACTTGGAGGGCTCAATCTTGAAATTGGGGTAGGCGAGAAACGTGGGCACGGCTCCCAGCATCATCGTTCCGACAAA
>JBARBI010000139.1:0-1762 GCA_049792875.1 Candidatus Sulfotelmatobacter sp. | reverse complement strand
GGTATTTCGAGGGCATCGAGTCTGAACGCGGCATTGCGTGGCGGTTGAAGGACTGGCTGAGCCTGCGGCGGTTTGTGGGCATTGCATTGGACGAGGAGACGCCCGATCACTCCACGATTTCCCGTACGGTAGTCGCCGTCACGTTGCAGGCGGCTGACCTGGGCGATACGGCGACCATGCAGGAGACGCTTGCCGATGCGGGATTAGCGGTGGCGGATTTAGTCGATCGCGAAGCAGAGCTGCGTCCTGAAGAGGAACCCAAGGTCAACGTAGAAGGGATTGAAGAACTGGTTGCGGACAAGGGCTACCATAGCGGCGAAGCTCTTGAGCAGATCAAGGAACTGGAAGTTCGCACTTACATCCCGGAGAAGAAACAGCCCGGCAAGCGACACTGGAAAGGCAAAAAGGGCCGGCAGCAGTCGGTTTATCAAAACCGTCAACGGGTGCGCGGCGGGTATGGAAAGAAACTGCTGAGGCGGCGAGGTGAGTTCGTCGAACGAACCTTTGCTCATTGCTACGAAACCGGCGGGATGCGACGCTGCACCCTGCACGGACGGAAGAATATTCTCAAGCGCCTGCTAATTCACGTCGGCGCGTTCAACATCAGCTTGGTGATGAGGAAGATGTTGGGAGCCGGAAAGCCACGAGAACTGGCGAACCGGATGGCAGAACTCGTTTCAGGCGTGAGTAAGCGCCTCATCAACCTTTTCAGGTACAAGAACGCATACAACTTCAACCTTCGCTCCGCCAACACTCCGCGGCATAAAGGTCATTTCATTACCGTCCGCTGGAAAAAAGCCTGGGAAATGGCCAATTGCGCCACAGGCAGTTAGGGAGTTAGGCACGAGATAGTAGTCACGCCGGATGAGATCACGGCGAATCGGCGGGATGCGTTCCAGCGACCGGCCCGATGTGGACGCGTACACGCGCTGGGGAGTTCCGGCGCGGAAGTCGAGGAGGAATTTGGGAAATGTCTGTTCTCCCGGCCCCAGAAAAATCGCGTCGCAGTGCGGCGCAGCTTCGTCCGGAAGTGAAGTCACATGCAGGCCTCCCAGACAGACGAACGCACCCTGGCTTCGATAGTGATCAGCAATCCAGTAGGCTCGATAAGCGTTGGTGATATAGACCTGGATGATGACAAGATCGGGCGTGTCCTCAAGAGTCAGCGGCTCAACATGTTCGTCCACAATCACGGCGTGGTCATCCCTGGAAAGATACGCGGCCAGGGTTGCGAGACCGAGGGGCGGAAAGAGCGAATACTTGATGGGACGCCAATACCGATCGGTCGCCTCGGTCAGAGCGGGCAGGAGGAACTTGACTTTGAGCGCGCCTGAACGTGCCCCAGGACAGGGCGTTGAATGCGGCCCCATCATCGAACCCCTCCCGCAATCGGCGCAGTTCCGTCAGGCACACCGCCAAAGCGCCGCTCTCGATGGCGAAATTCTTCGAGCGCCGCATCCAGGGCAGCCTCGTCGAAGTCGGGCCACATCCGGTCGGTGAACACGAGTTCAGCGTAGGCCGACTCCCACAGCAGAAAATCCGAGAGTCGTTTTTCGCCGCCGGTGCGAATCAGCAGATCGACTTCCCCGCTCTCCGCGGTCAAGCTCTGCGTCACCTCTTGTGCGAGCCGTTCCATCGAACAGAGTGATGGCTCCGAAAAGGTAGTTGCCGCAGTTGCAACAGCGCGCGCAATGGCGTCACGGGATGAGTAATCGATGGCCACACGCAGTTGAAGGCGACGCCCCTCGGCGGTGACCCATTC
>JBARBI010000138.1:0-4159 GCA_049792875.1 Candidatus Sulfotelmatobacter sp. | reverse complement strand
ACTTCCTTCATGGGAATCCCCAACGAGGCCAGCGTCTGGTACTCCTGAACATCCAGGTCGGAAATCCGCAGCAGGGCTTTGCCGCCCACGGGAATGTTGATGATCGCCGGCAGGGGTTGCGAGTAGTGCACCCGGCCGTCCGAAGATTGCGTAAACAAGGGGCCAGGCGTGACCGTGTCGGGGTAACTGCGACCGTTCAACAGGAAGAACTTGTCTTTCATGTCGGCGAAGGCCTCCGGGTTGAAGGTCATACCGACAAAGTGGAAGTTGGGGTCGAAGCCGTGGATCTGAAGGGGATACTCGACGTCATACGCAGTCGAAGCGTCGCCGTCGTTGTAGACGTACCTTTGCGGGTTGCCCAGCTTATCACTGCCTTGGACTGCGCCAGTGTTGATGGCTGGCATGACCGCGCTGCAGAGGATATCGGCGGCGGGGTTGCAGGCGGTACGCAGATCGACGGTTGTCCCGAGACCGTTCTGCTGCTGCAGGGCGGAATAGAGGCTCGTGCCTGCCGGAACCCGATTCTGACGTGGCCGGACATACAGTTGCCCGGTCATGCCCATCTGCAAATGTTCTGGGGGCGTGATGTGGCAGTGCCAGAAGTACGTGCCGGCGTCAGGAGCAAGATAGTAGTAAGTGAAGCTGCCGCCAATGTTGATGGCCACGGAGGCGTCCGGCACGCCGTCATACACTGACGAAGCGTTGGGATACCCGTGGAAGTGGATGGTGTGCTGCTCGAACAGGTCCGGCCGCATCAGCATGCCGACGTTGGTGAGCGTGAGGAACATCTCATCGTCTTCATCAAATGCAACCAGTGGCGCCGGGATGTTGCCGTTCATCACACCGACATCCATGATTTGGCGGGGATCCACGTGACCATCGAGGACCGGGCCAGTCGATGCGCTGGCCGTCTGCGATTCGTTGACGTCAGCCAGCCCTGTGACCGCGGGAATCGTGAAAGTGAAATTAAAGCTGGGGGGGAAGAGGTAGTTCGTCACGCCAGGGATGCCCGCGGCCGGAAAGGTGTAGGGCGTCGCGGTAATGGCCCAGGTGCCGTCATAGCCCGCCGGAGGCGCGCCGCCGGTTCCAGCGATGGTCACGGTATTTCCGACAGCCAGACCCAGTGGAGAATTGGTTTGAACGTAAACCGTGTTCCCGGTCGTCCCCTGGGAGATGTCGTAGATGGTGACCAGGTTCGCTATGTCGGGCGCCAGTCCGATCGCTCCGTTATAGGTAAATGACCCGGTCGAGAGGGGGAACCCTGGCCAAGTATTGGCCACTTGACTGTCCGTCGTGGCGGGATCGCCAGGCAGAAGAGTCCCCGGATAAGTCGTGTTGAAGACGTTCGGGAACTGCGTACCGGGGAGGCCCTTGGCGATGTCGGCGAGTCCAGACAGTGGACCAAAGGAAAACATGAACGTCTGTACGCCGTTGGCCATCGTCGAGTAACCGTCGCCGCCTGAAACCTGCTGGCACTTGATCGCGCCGTTAACGTTCGCGGACGGCACGTAAAACCCGTTGCCGTTGAGCGCGAAAGCGGTCGGACCGTTGTAGGGCGGCTCCGCATTGTTGTTGTTCAGAGATGACGGGTGCGTGATTGTGCTGGTCGGACACTGAACCCGGAACGACTGCGCGTTCGCGACCGCGGTCGCAACCACGACCAGCATTAGGGATACACAGAACGGGAAAAACTTTCTCATGACCGTATAGCCTCCTTACTAACTTGCGGACGCGAAACGCGCTCGGCATGTAAGTGGACCGCCTTCATCTCAAGCTGCGATTTCCAGGGTCGAGACTTGAACCGGCGACCTCGACAACTTTTAGCTCTCACTGCCAATCTGTGAGTCCCCTCTCGAACGCAATTGCCAACAAGAGATCTGTTTTCGAACGTACGTTCGTTCAGCCAGTGAGTTTCGTTTGTGTCTCTGCAGCACCGTTGACAATGGAATTAATTCCGTGTCGAGTCGGCGGTGTCGACATGCGCTAACTCACCGCTCGATCGAGTTGCCTTCCAGCCAGATTTTTCTGGCTTGGAGTGCCGAGATTAGGAGGTTTGCTTGGTTGCCTGATTGTGCATCAGCAAACACAGAATTGATCTTGCAACCAATTAACAATATTCACATTGTATTGACGACGTGCTAAATATGTAATTTTTGTAATGTCTGCAATTCGGCGTCAGATTCATCAGGAAACAATTGGGGGTACCACTATGAGGGCCGCCTCGTCGTCCGTCTTTCGGACGCTGAAAAGGCGGAATTCCGGCCGCCAGAGTCCGGGGATTGACAGGGGGGCATCAAGATTTCGCTGGGACGTCGCCGACACTGGCGTCCATTCTCATTCGACGGTAAACAACGGACGTGGAACTGGAGGTGTGCGGGACGGCGCGATGGACAAACAATAGCCGGCATGCAGTCCAGTTCGGCAAGGCGGGAAAAGGGACTATTCAGCGCGGAGAGCGTTCCTGGAAGATAACGACAAGCCTGCAGCATCCAGATTCGTCGGTGCCCGGACCCAGCCGGGAAAGCAATTCAGGAAGCCCTAAAAATCGGGTTTCTCCGAAGGAAACGTATGCGAATTGAGCAGGCCTTGAAGTCGCGCCTTGGAACCCCAGGATAAGGGGGGTGCTTGCTCCAGCGACCCAACCAACACATGTCATCATTTCCTAAAAGATAATCCGCCGCGTCTGGTTCCGCCGCCGAAGAACTAATTGAGTATCTTAGCTTCGGCGACCTGCCCCATTTTTTCGAACGGAATGCACGGGTCGGGAACACGGAAGAGCCCCTCGTCAGGCGGGCCAATCACGATGTCCCGATACGTGGCCCGCAGCGTGACTCCAGCCAACTGGGACTCGATCTTCACCGGAATCCCCTTCAGATCCTCGGCTTCCCAGACTCTGGATTCGACGGTCTTACCGTCAGCTCCTACTACCGTGACGTCCTCGATCGTGCTGGGGTGACCCTCCACAACCTCGGAGCCCGCCGGAGTTCGCTTTACGATCTGACCTTGGATCAGTTCCAACGGACTGGGCAACATCTTCGCCTGTTCGGGCTTCATCGCCACGCACTGCCGGCTGTTGTCGGGATACACCGTGAAGTTGTAGACCTTGCTATTCGCCGGCAGGTACAGAGTGGAGATGGCGCCGCCGCGTTCGACCCTCACACTCGAGCCAGAGCGGTAAACCTTCATGGTCAGGTCCGCCCTTCGCGATTGAAAAACCTGCGTAGCCGAAAAGTCGGGAAAGTTCCAACCATCCTGTGCATGGCCAAGACTGCCAAAAGAGAGCAGGAACCATCCGAGTACGAGCGCCGTCCTATGAGTTCTAGTTTGCATGCTTCTCCTATTCACGAATGCCTCTTTTCTTTTTGATCCACAGAAATCGGTTACGCGAACAATGAGGAGGCCGTCTGGACGGCCTCCCCGTGAGCCCCGCCGAAACGCTGCGGGAGCGAAAGTTACTTGCCCAACAATCCGCGCGGAGTTCCAACGCCCGTGCAGTAGTCCCATGACGAGGTGGCCGATACGCCGTTCGAACCGGTCTTCACGTCATAGAAATTGGACTTGTAAGCTTTTGCCGTTGCCAGCTGTGCGTACAGCAGATTGTTTTCCCAGGCGCTGAACCAGTCACCGCCGCCCGTAGCAGCTGTGAGGAAAACGGATCCCAGCTTGTTGCCTGCACGGTTCACGATGCCAGCTAGTGCGGGCGACGCCAGGCTCGTGCCACCCACCACCCCCCAGCCCCCCATGCCGTATGCGCTGTAGACCCACGCGCCTGACGCCGGATCTGCGTCGAACGAGAAGTCCGGCGTGGTGCGGGCGCTGCTCTGGCCAAAGATTGGATACTGGAAATCCGCCCACGGTCCGACATTTCCGCCCGACCAGGACGTTGTGTAGGTCTCAACCGCGCTCGGTCCGCCGCCGGATCCTCCCCAGCAGGACTCGGACGAGAACTTCAGCGTGGACGGATTCCGCAGGATCGATGTACCGCCCGCAGAAATCACCCACGGGTTCGTGCTCGGATATCCCACGCCGTATCCGCCGTCGCCAGACGAAGCGAATGCCAGGATCGGAGTGGCGTAGTTCGTCGCCCAGTTGTAGTTGAAATCCGCGAACAACGAGTCATCCGCGATTTGCCCGGCAAACTCGCCACCCTGCCAGCTGT
>JBARBI010000137.1:0-8137 GCA_049792875.1 Candidatus Sulfotelmatobacter sp. | reverse complement strand
TTACGAATGACAATTTCGCCACCCAATCCGCGACCCTGGCGAATCCGTTTCCGGCAGGCTTTACCGGTCCACAGGGTACGCAGTACGGCCAGTTTGCGAACTGGGGTTATCAGAACCCGAATGATCTAGGCACGACTGCGGCGCGAGACGCCAACATTTACATGTGGAATCTGGGGATCCAGCGGCTGCTCCCCAGCCAGATTGTGCTCGGCGTGGACTACTCCGCCAACCGTAGCACCCATCTGCCGTGGGCTGGTACCAACACCCGCTCTTTCATGACTTCGGATTTGCTGGCCCAGGTCACCGCGGCGGTAACTCCGACGGATACGACTTGCTCCGCGGATAGCTGCGTAAGCAACTTTCTTCAAACGGGAGTGGGCAATCCGTTTTTCTCGATGTTCAGCGCCGGGTGCAGTCCTTCGCCGACCAATCCCTGTTTCAACGAGCCCAATTCGAACTACGGCAATTCGACGCTGCCCTTGGGGACTCTGTTGAACCAGTATCCACAATTTAGTGGCGACTTCGAAGGGCTGATGCTCGAGGAAGCCAGTTCCTGGTACAACGCTCTGCAGATTCGCTTCCAGAAGCGCACTACGCACCACGTCAGTTTTGAGGGTAGCTACACGATCGCGAAGTCAATCGACGATTCGTCGGCGGGCAGAAACAACTGGGTAGGTGCGCTTGGGGCCGGCATTCCGCAACAACTGGATCGCCTGTACCTGGAACGCAGCATTGGGGGCAACGACACGCCACAGCGGCTAGCGCTCGCCGTGGTCGTGGATCTGCCGATTGGGCGCGGGCAATGGATTGGCGGCGATATGAACCGAGGGGTCGACGCCGTTGTGGGAGGCTGGTCGCTGGCGACGATCATCACCGAGCAATCGGGACAACCGCTGGCCCTCGGCATGGCCAACGCCCGTCTGGCGAACGGCACCCAGCGCCCCCAAGTTGTGTGCTCCCAACTTAAGACTGGGACCAGCGTGCACTCCGCTGCCTTGAGTTGGCAGAATGCGAATCCTGGCGCCTTTCTCAACGCCAACTGCTTTGCCGACCCCGGCGACCAGGTTCCGGGGAATGCTCCACGGTACTTTTCCGGGCTGCGTTCCGACGGCATCCACAACTTCGATCTGAGTATTTACAAGTCTTTTGTGCCCAAAGAAGGCATGCGTATCGAAGTGCGGGCGGAGACTTTCAACTTCGCCAACCACCCGCGTTTCGCACCGCCGAACACGGCCGTGGGAGATCCGCTTTTCGGGACAATTACCAGTGACAGCGTGAACGGGACTGTTCTCCAAAATCCGCGATCCTTCCAGTTTGGATTGAGATTCGAGTTCTAAAGAGCCTGCTCGAACCGTAGACGGTACCGACCTTGCCGCCGAGCGAGCGGGAGCAAGTGTGACTTGATCGCGGCCAGAGTAATCGCGTTGGTGAATACAGCTCCAGGGGCGGGTATGACACGAAAAGCTTTATTCGCATTTCTCTCCTTATTTTGGTTCGCGCTGGGGCTGGTCGCGGCGCCTGATTCCGAAAAACAGAACTGGACGAACTACGTCCGCATCGGCGCCTATGGTCTGAGAGGCGGAGACGCGCAACAGATCGTGCAGCGAGCGCAGGAGAGTAACGTGTCCGGGATCGAGGTCGATAATGACATCCCGGGCCGCTACGAGAGCTTTCTGGACCCTGCAGCGAAGCTGAAGGCGATTCGGGAGGTGGCCGAGGCGGCACACCAAGTTGGCAATCATGCGTTCGTCTACATTGCCGGGACGGAATGCATCACCGCACACGGAGATCGGGTAGCGCACACGATGGCGAAGGACCATCCGGATTGGCTGCAGCGGAAGATCACGGGCGAACCTGCGATTTTTGGCGGAGGGACTGCGTTCTGGATCCGGGCGGGGGATGAAGATGTTTGGGTGAGCCCCTATGCGCCGGCGTGGCGAAAAATCTACATGGAGCGCGTGCGCCAGATTGCCGCGACGGGCATTGACGGAATTTATGTCGACATTCCGTACTGGATGACGCATTTCGATGGATGGGAAGACACCTGGGCAAGCTTCGATGACTATACGGTAGCGGCCTTCAAGCAGCAGACGGGGCTGGATGCAAAACATGATTTGAAGCTGGGAGACTTTTCCGACCCGGCGTTCCGGAAGTGGGTCGAGTTTCGGATTCAGACTTTCACGGATTTCATGAGCGAGATTGACCACAATGCCAAGTCGGTGAATCCGCAGATCAAGACCATTCCAGAAATTTATCCGGGGATTGAAAAAGAGTCGGTGCGAGTCGGCGCCGACGTCTACAGCCTGTACGCCGTCGTGGATGCGATTGCGCACGAATACGAATTCGGCGAAGGCGATCACATGGCGTCCGCGCGCACGCCGCTGGACTGGTTCCGCTACCAGGTGGGCATGCACTCGTTTCGCGCCTTCGCACAGGGGAAGGCCACTTGGATTCTGAATTACTCCTGGGATGGCGACAAGAAAGTGGACGGGAGCGAGGCCATGATTCGCGAATCTATGATGAATCTGGCCATGTCGCAAATCATGGTGGGCGCGAATTTCTGGGATGCGCCGGGACACTCGATGGCCGGGTCGAACGATCTGGAGACCCGGAAGAAAATCTTTTCGTGGATTGAGGCGCATGAGAAGACGTTTTATCTGCCACGCTCGCCGGTCGATCCGATTGGCGTGTATTTTTCGCCGGACACGCGGAATTTCTATGCGGACGATTTCATCGCGTCGTACCGTGGGATCCTGATCCTGCTGATGCAGAAGCATCGTGAATTTCAGATCGTGACTCCGCGAACGCTCGCGGATTTCCGCGGCCAGACGCTGGTTTTGCCGGATGTGCGGGTGCTGGGGGACGGCGAGAAGAAGTGGTTGCGGGCGTTCGCGGCTCAGGGAAAGAAACTGGTGATTACCGGAATGGATGCCACAAGCATGGGCAGTTTGCAGAATGTGGTCCGGTTTCCGACCTGCCCGGGCAAGGTCTATAACGCAGCGCTGGAGAAAGACTTTGAGCACGCTTCCCCGAATTCCCAGCAGGCATTTTTCGACAGCTTGGAAGGGGGGAACGCGGTGCAGATCAAGGCCGGGCCGCAGGTGGCGACTTCGATCGCACGCACATCCGACGGACACGTCAATTGCTTCTTCGCCAACTTTGCTGGGCTGCGCGGGGGTGCCAATCCTGTGCAGTCGCCGCAAACCGGGGTGGAAGTCCGCGTGACATCCCAGGGTGAAGGCACGGGCTTCTTTCTTCCATTTCTCGGCGAGCGGGAAACTGTCAAGGGAGTCCGTCAGGGAGACACTATCACTTTCTCGTTGCCTTCCATCAACAAGGGAGCTGTGTTCTGGTTCGAGCCCCAGCCAGGTGCAGGCGGAGAAAAGGCCTTTAACGGCGGAGGGCGCTGAGGATTCACGAAGGGCGCTGGATTGCGGGATGGATGTTACAACTGCCCCGAGGAATCCCACAACGGTACACTGGGCCTAAAGGCCGGCATCTGAATAGAAGCTCACAACCCGGCCCTCAAAGGGCCGCTCTTCCACGAAACGATAGGCGCCAGGATTCGTCGCGGCGAAGTTGCCGAAGCGGAAGGGAAAAAGGCGCCGGCGGCGGGATTTCATTGGAGCGGGCTATGCACCTGGTCTCAGCGTGCTTCGGGAGATCCGGACTCCCAGCTTTTGGACCGTGAGACCGCCTCGTTCCAGCGGTTCCGCAAGAGCCGTGCCTGAGATGCGGGCAGTTGTGGCTCAAAGCGGCGATCGTTCGGGTTGACCGACGCGTCGAGACCAGCCTTCCAAAAACCAACGGCCAAGCCAGCCAGATATGCGGCTCCCAGCGCAGTGGTTTCCGTAACGGCGGGGCGAACCACCGGCACACCGAGAATGTCGGATTGAAATTGCATGAGGCTGTTGTTGGCGGCTGCGCCGCCGTCCACTCGAAGCTCCTGCACGGGGTCACCGGAATCGAGGCGCATCGCATCCAGTAAATCGGCGACTTGATAGGCAATGCTCTCTAGCGCCGCGCGGGCGAGGTGACCTGCGGTGGTGCCGCGAGTGAGGCCAAACATTGAGCCCCGCGCGTACGAATCCCAGTGCGGGGCGCCTAATCCGACGAAGGCGGGAACGAAATAAACGCCGCCGTTATCGGGCACGGAGTTTGCCAAGGCTTCGACATCCTCGGACTTGCGAATCAAGCCCAGGCCGTCGCGTAGCCACTGAACTACCGCGCCACCGACGAAGACGCTGCCCTCCAGGGCGTACTCGGTTACATCTTTTATCTTCCAGGCAATGGTCGTGACCAGCCGGTTGGAAGAGGGCACGGCGCGCTGGCCGGTGTTCTGCAGCATGAAGCAGCCAGTGCCGTAGGTGTTCTTGGTCAGGCCGGGTTTGACGCAGCGCTGACCGAACAAAGCGGCCTGCTGATCACCGGCGATGCCGGCGAGGGGAATCTTTTCCAGTCCGGTCACAGCGCTCGCTTCGCCGTAGATCTCGCTCGACGAGCGCAGCGCGGGCATCATTGATATCGGAACTCGAAACCGATCGAGAAGCTCGTGATCCCAATCGCCCGAATGAATGTTGAAGAGCATGGTACGCGAGGCGTTGCTGGCATCGGTGGCGTGAACCCGGCCTTCGGTCAGCTTCCAGAGCAGCCAGCTGTCCACCGTGCCGAAGGCAAGCTTGCCCTTTTCGGCGAGAGTGCGGGTGCCGGGAACGTTGTCCAATATCCAGGAAATTTTGCTGGCAGAGAAATAAGAGTCAATCAGCAGTCCGGTGCGCTGCTGGATTAGGGGACCGTGGCCTTCGCTGCGGAGCCGCTCGCAGAAATTGGCGGTGCGGCGGTCTTGCCAGACGATGGCGTTGTAGACAGGTGTGCCGGTTTCGCGATTCCACACAATCGTGGTCTCGCGCTGGTTGGTGATGCCGATCGCAGCCACGTCGGCTGCCTTTGCCCCGGCCTTCGCTAATGACTCCTGCGCTACGGCGAGCTGCGAAGAGGCGATTTGCTCGGGATTGTGTTCGACCCAGCCGGGCTGGGGAAAGATCTGATCGAACTCCCGTTGTGCGACGGCCCGAACGACTCCGTCCTGATCAAACAAAAGGGCTCGCGAGCTGGTTGTACCTTGGTCCAGCGCTAGAACGTATGGCACAAGTCCTCCTTACTTACGTTGAGCGTAGAGAATTTGCCTGCAACGCCTTGGCGGAAGCGTGGATGCCTGCGGCCAGACGGTTGCGAGCTACGTCTTTACGGAGGGACGCAAAAAGCGTCTGATGCCGAAATCGTAGACCGCGGCTCCAATCAACCCTCCCAGCAGCGGTGCGACGACCGGGATCCACCAGACCCGAGTTCCGTCGGTGAGGCCATTGTTGCGAAAGCCGGCGAGCACGGTGAACAAGCGCGGACCAAAATCGCGCGCCGGATTGATGGCATATCCATGCATCCCGCCGAAACTCATTCCGATGGCCACAACGACCAACCCGATCAGCACGGGAGCGAGGTTGGCACCGGGAGGAGCATTGAGTTCATCAATGATCGCGAAGACAAGAAGTACGAGCAGTGCAGTGCCAATGGTCTGGTCCAGAAAGCCAGCCTGCGGCAAACCGGGGAACGCCGGGAAGGTCGTGAAGATGCCGGATGTACGCTCCAGTTGCGGATCGACGTGCCGGAACGCAGGCAGGTAATTCCAGAATACTAGCGCAGCGGCGGCAAATGCTCCCGCGGTCTGAGCGATGGAATAGGGGAGCACCTTGCGCCACGGAAATTCACGAAAGACCGCAAAGGCCAAGGTCACTGCGGGATTGAGATGAGCCCCAGAAATCTTGCCGGCAATGTAGATGCCCATCGTCACCCCGAGGCCCCAACCCAGGGTGATGTTGGTGAACCCACCATGGATGGTCTCACCGGGATTGCTCGTCGGAAACAGCACGACCATGGCGACCACGCCTGTGCCAAACAGGATTAGCACAAAAGTTCCCAGGAACTCGGCAATCAACTCCGCCATCAGCGTGGGCTTCGGGTTCATTGGTCTCACCGGTGCTCGACTGGAGCGCTTTTTGACCGCGAAGTAGTCTACCAAGGGGCGGTGCTTGCCGTACGCTTTTCACGGGTCACGACGTTAACAAGGAGTTTCCCTTGTTCCAGCTCCTGAAAGTAAACGACGAGGGGGACCTTTTCCCTTGACAAATCGGGCCAGGTCCGTAAGATAAAGACATATTTATTCATTCTTGTGAATATTTATTCAATATGAATAAAACACTGCGGCAACGGGCGGTCTTGGACGTGCTGAAGCACGGGACCATCGCCAGCCAGGAGGATCTTCAGCGACTCCTGCGCAAGCGGGGATTCAAGGTCGGACAGGCGACTCTCTCGCGCGACATCCGCGATCTGAACCTGAGTAAGACTTCGCACGGCTATTCCCTGCCCCACGGGGACGGGGCGGCTGGCATTGCGCTGCCTCCGGTGTCGCGGTTGGTACGCGAGTTTGTGCTGGATATCCGCTCGGCCCAGAACCAACTGGTGATCAAGACCATCGTGGGCAGCGCGCAGCCCGTGGCGGCAGCGTTGGACGAGGCCGATTGGTCCGAGGTGGTGGGCACGATTGCGGGCGACGACACCATCCTGATCGTTTGTCCGGACAGGGATGATGCCCGGAAACTGGCGAGCCGGATTGAGGAAATGCTGAGTTAGATGACCGCGAAGCTCAAAACCGCAGTGCTGGGGGCGACCGGATATTCCGGGCTGGAGCTTACCCGCATTCTTTTGCGCCATCCCAGACTGGAAACACCAGTTTTGCTGCGGCGCTCTGCCGACAATGGCAGTGCTTCGGATCTAGCCGATGTGTTCCCGGTTCTCTCCGGCAACGGTGGTTACCCGCTACACTCGCTTTCTTGGCCTCGGATGAAGCAGCAGGGAGTGAAGTTACTGTTCCTGGCTACGCCGCATGAAGCATCGCGCTCGCTGGTGCCGGAGGCGCTGTCTCACGGCTTGCGAGTGATCGACCTGAGCGGCGCGTGGCGGTTGAAGCAGGAGCAGCACCGGGCAATCTACAACTTTCAGGACGCGGATGCGGTTTCAGCAGCGGAACTGACCGCGAAGGCAGTTTACGGCCTGCCCGAGTTGAATGGCGATCGTGTGGCCAATGCGACGCTTGTAGCCAATCCCGGGTGCTACGCGACGTCGGTGATCCTGGCCCTGGCACCGCTGCTGAAATCGGGAGTGGTCGATCGCAACCGCGGGATCGTCTCCGATTCGAAGTCTGGCGTGTCAGGAGCGGGCAAGGAACCTACGGCGAAGACACATTTTGTGTCCGTGGCCGACAACCTCTCCGCGTATGCGGTCTTCAACCACCGGCACGTGGGCGAGATCGTCGAGCAACTGGGACTCAGAGCCGAGGAATTGATCTTTACGCCGCACCTGTTGCCAATTCCGCGGGGAATCTTGTCGACGATCTATTTGCACCTCGACCGCAAGATGACGCCCCTGGAAGTGGAATCGTGCTTTCGGAATTTCTATTCCGGCAAACGCTGGGTACGAGTGTTTCAGACGCCAAAACTTCCGCAGGTGCAGTTTTCTCTGCAAACGAATTACTGCGATCTGGGATTTTGCCTGGCAGAAGACGGGCGGCGACTGGTGTTGATTTCCTGCATCGACAACCTGCTGAAGGGCGCGGCCGGACAGGCAGTACAGAACATGAATCTGATGTATGGGTGGTCGGAGGAAGAGGGACTGCTGTGACGATCGTGGTCAAAATCGGAGGAACTGCTCTGGAGGATGCTCCTACTCTGCGCAAATGTGCGCGGGCGATTGCGGAACTGGCGCAGGATGGCCATCGCGTGGCGGTGGTTCACGGCGGCGGCACTGCGCTGACCCGCGTTCTCAAACAACTCGGGAAGCAGAGCGAATTTATCGGTGGACTCCGGGTCACCGACGCCGAGACTCGCGACGTAGCGCTCATGGTGCTGGGCGGGATGGTCAACAAGAAGCTGGTGGCAGCAATACAGGCCGCGGGGATGCCCGCAGTCGGATTCTGCGGCGGCGATGGGATGACGTTTCGGGCTCGGCGGAAACAGGTTCGCGGCAACGATCTGGGATTCGTTGGTGAGATTTGCTTTGCGGAACCCTGCTGGATTGAAGCGCT
>JBARBI010000136.1:0-47774 GCA_049792875.1 Candidatus Sulfotelmatobacter sp. | reverse complement strand
GCATGGGGCTCGCGACGGCGAAGATGCTCCTCGATGGGGGTGCGCGCGTTCTGGTGACGGGTCTCTCGAAGGCCGGCCTGGAATCGGCGCAGAAAGAGCTCGGAAAGGACGCCCTCGTGGTTTCGAGCGACGCGCGGTCGTTGACCGACATCGACGCCCTCGCCTCTCGGGTGAAGGCCGAGTTCGACATCTTCGACCTGCTCTTCGTCAACGCCGGGTTCAGCATCCGAGCGCCTCTCGAGAGCATCACCGAGGCTGTCTACGACGAGATGTTCAACTTAAACGCCAAGGGACCTCTTTTCGCCGTGCAGAAGCTCGCGCCGCTAATAAACCGGGGAGGCGCTGTCGTCCTCACGACTTCGATCGCCAACGTCAAGGGAATGCCCGGCAAAGCCACATACGGAGCCGCCAAGGCCGCGCTGCGATCATTCGCCCGGGTGCTCGCCGCTGAGTTGCTTCCTCGCGAGATTCGCGTCAACGCGGTGACGCCCGGCCCCATCGACACGCCGATCTTGGGCAAGATGTTCCCGGACAAAGACGCGGCCGCCCATCTCGAAGCTAGATACCAGTCACAGCGTTGTGGAACCCAGCCCTCGCGTCCTCGGCCGATAACCGTCCATGCAAGAACGACGATGCTGAGCAATTTGCCTCATTCCTGCTGCAGTGTCCAACAACTTCTCGTCCGCGTGATATTCCCGCCAGGAATATCAGACCGCAGCAGGCCAGCGCAATAGGTCAAACGGAGGCGCCATGAGCTAATGGTGAATTTTGAGTCTCAACCCGGATATACTCCACACACGCAACGGCTCTCTACCTCGAATTCACAATGACCGGATCGTCCATAAAAGCCATCGCTGTCATCCCAGCCCGCTTAGGTTCCACCCGTCTGCCACGCAAGATGCTGCGCGAGATTGCGGGCAAGCCGCTGATCGGTGCCGTTTATGAAGCAGTTCGTTCTTCGCCCTTGCTGGCAGACGTTCTCGTCGCCACAGACTCGGAAGAAATCGTGCGCCTCTGCCGCGAACAAGGATGGAAAGCACAGATGACTTCGCCCGCGCACTGCAGTGGAACCGAACGCGTGCATGAAATATCCGGTCGCGAGGCGGCCGATGTCTACATCAACATCCAGGGCGACGAGCCTCTGGTGCGCGCGGAGCACATCGCCACCTTGCTGCGAGTCATGGATAAAGCGGAGGCGCAGGTCGGGACCTTGATGACTCCCGCAGCCGAAGTCGACATCCCGAACCCGAATGCAGTAAAAGTAGTGACCGATCTTACCGGACGCGCGCTGTACTTCTCCCGCGCCACCATCCCATTTGATCGCGACACCGCGCGGCCCCGTTACTTCAAGCACCTTGGTTTCTACGCCTATCGCAAGTCCGCGCTCGACCGCTTCGTAAAGCTGCCGGAGTCATCCCTCGAAAAAAGTGAACGCTTGGAGCAACTGCGCTTCTTGGAAAATGGCATCCCCATCTTCGTGGGTGAGACACCGCACGATAGCGTAGGCGTTGATACGGAAGAAGATCTAGAGCGAGTCATCGAGATCCTGAGAAAACGCTAACCGGCGCAGTTCAAGCCTGCGGATTCAAGTCCTGCTTCTGGCCCCACTCCTTCGCCGCCGCCAGACGTCTCGAAATCGCAGGATGCGAATGGAAAAACCATTCCACCCACTTCGACGGCGTTCGCTCTGCGAGATTCTGTTCCGCCAGTTTATTCATTGAGGAGATAAAAGGCTCGACACTGGCAATGGACTCGAAGGCATACCGGTCCGCTTGACGCTCATTGAAGCGCGAGTACGCGTTGAGCGCTGGCATCAGCAGAAACGAAAGCACCACCGAAACCAACGCCAGCAGCGGAAGGTTCGCGAAGTCCGATAGCTCCTCAAACATGCGCTGGTCCACCGCGTAGTGCAAGGTCCAGTTCGCCGCCCAGAAACCGAAAAGAGTAATCCCGGCCTGCACAAAGATGCTCTTCAGAATGTGGTGGCGCACGTGGTGCCCGAGTTCGTGTGCAAGCACCGCCTCGATCTCGTCTGGCGTGTAGTTATCGAGGAGAGTATCAGCCAGAATGATGCGGCGGGTTGCTCCCAGTCCGGTAAGAGCCGCATTCGCCTTCTTGCTTTTTTCCGAAAGCTTCCAGCGGTACACGCCTCGCACCCGCGTTCCTGCGCGCTCGCTCAACACCACCAGGCGCCGCCGCAGATCTTCGTTGTCCAACGGTTCGAACTTATAGAAGATCGGGAAGAGCACAACCGGAGCAAGTTGCGCAAGCACAATGAACAGGCCCATGAACAACGCCCAGGCCAGCATCCACCAATGCTGCGGCCATTGCCGAATGGTGAAGTACAGCAGTTCTACCACTACGGTCCCCATGACCAGTCCAACCAGAAAACCCTTCACCTCATCCCATGCCCAGGAACCGAATCTCTGGGTCGAGAGTTTGAATCTGCGCTCCAATCGGAAACCGTAATAGTCGAGCCCTCCACCCAAGACCTTACTGATGACAAGCAGCAACAGCAGGTAGAGAAAAAGGTTGAGCGAATAATGCTGACCTACCGATTTGATTGCTAAGTCCCGCAGCCAGCCGGACCATCCCGTCACCAGCAAAACCAGCAGAAACACGACCCCAACCAAAAAGTCGGCAATGCCCAGCCACCGTCGGATGCGGTTGTAGCGGCTGGCCTCAGGCGAATCGGCCTGAACCGGAGTGGGATCGTCTGCCATACGGCCTACTTAGTAATACCTTTCATGAGAGATGCGTACCAGAAGTATCGCATTATTGGACCGGAATTCGGCTCATCGCGGTACTAACCCAGTCATTAACCCTCAGAGCCGGCCTCATCAACGGGTTTAGGAAGGGCGCGTCTTCCAGCCGTACCGCTATCGTCAATTACAAATTGGCTTTCGCCCTAGAGGGGATTTTTCCCGGCAAGCACTCAGGAGACGACTTCTACGCGCTGCTCCTCACGAAGCTCTCCCCTGCGGCCAACAGTTCGCGAACGAGTTCCGGAGAGGATGCTTCCGTGTAAAGCCGCAACAGCGGCTCCGTTCCGGATGCTCGAAACAGCACCCACGCTTCCGCACCCTTCCCGTTGGTCGGTGCGTCGAGGAAAAACTTTACTCCGTCGAGATGCTCCTTCTTCAGTACAGGGTAGGCGCCCAGCGCCTGCGTACCGTCGGCGCGCGCACGCTGAATTGCATTCTGCTTCAAGTCCTCCGGAATGTGCAGATCGCGTCGCCCGTAATAGTGCGGGCCAAACTCGCGCTGCAAGTCCGCCACCAGTTGCCCCAGCGGCTTGCCTTCCTCCGCCATCACATTGGCCAGCAGCAGGCAGTTCAGCACGCCATCGCGTTCCGGTAAAAAACGGGAATACCCGATCCCACCCGATTCTTCGCCCCCAATCAGGATTTCGTGCCCCATCATCAAATCGGCAACATATTTGAATCCGATGGGCGTCTCGTGCAGCTTCCGGCCATATTTTGCGGCGATGCGGTCGAGCATGCGCGTCGTATTGAATGCGCGCACCACGTCCCCCGGCCATTTCTTTCGCTCCAGCAGCCAGCGCAGTAAAACACAGAAGATCTTATGCGAGTCTACAAAACTCCCGTCTTCCGCAACCGCGCCGATGCGATCCGCGTCCCCGTCGGTGGCCAGACCGGCGTCGCACTTCTCGCGAACCACCGTTTCCTGCAGCATCTTGGTGTGCGGTTCGATGGGCTCGGGATTGATCCCCGGGAACAACGGATTCAGTTCCTGACGGATCGCCACGTACTGCACCCCGCGCTCGGCAAACACTCCGGCCAGAACCCCGCGTCCAGAACCGTACATGGCATCCACGGCAAACTTGAACTTCGTTTTCGCGATGAGGTCCATCTCGACAAAGCGGCATACCGCCGCGATGTACGGCTTCTTGAGATCGACTTCCTCAATGGAAGCCTTATTGCCCTTGGGCGCCGCGGCGCCCAAGGCCAACTCCTCCTCGATCTTCTTCATGATCGCGGGCGTCGCCGAACCGCCGAATTTGGCCTTAAACTTCACGCCGTTCCAGTTCCACGGATTATGACTCGAGGTGACCATCACCCCACCCGCCGCTCCTTGATGTTTCACCGCGTATGAAACCGCGGGCGTCGGCGTGTAATCGTTGGCCAGTTTTACCGGGATTCCGGCCGCGGCAATGACTTCAGCCACAATTTGTGCCGCCCGCGGAGAGACAAAGCGCGCGTCGTATCCCACGAACACTCCGCGCTGCGCCTCTTCGTACTTCAGGACGTAGGAAGCAAGCGCGCCGGCAACCCGCCGCACATTGTCAAAGGTAAAATCATCGGCGATGATGCCACGCCAACCGTCGGTTCCGAATTTGATCTCTTGCGCCATAGAGAGTGAAACTTTCGGGGAGCTCCAGACGCGGAAACCACCTCTGTATACTCGAAACTTGAACCCCGAAACTTGACACTACACGAGTTTGTGCAGCATCTTCTCGTCGAGGTACTTTACTACTTTGCCGACGTCCTGCGCGTGTTGCCGCGTCGTGATCAGCAAAGCATCCGCAGTCTCCACCACAATCAGATCGCTCACCCCCACCGCCGCTACAAACTTTCCCGGAGCATATATGTAGTTGCCCCGCGAGTTCAGCAGAAACTCCCCTGACCCCGCTACCAGATTCCCTTCCGGCGGATTGCTTTTGGCGGCGTGGTGTTCGTGCAACGCTGTCCACGAACCCAGATCGTTCCAGCCAAAATCGGCAGGCAGACAGACAATCCTTCCTGCCTCCTCGCCCTTCGTCGAGCGTGGCTCCAGCACCGCATAATCCACGCTGATGTCTTCGCATTTGGGATACAGCCGCCGATAAGCGGCTGCAAACTTGCGGGTGCCGAACGCGGCCGCAATCTCTTCCAGCAGTGGCGCAGTCTTCGGCAAGTGTTCCCGCAAGGCATCGACCAACGTATGCGCGCTCCACAAAAACATCCCGCTGTTCCAGAAATAATTTCCGGCAGCGACAAACGCCGCAGCCTTTTTCGCGTCGGGCTTTTCGGTGAAGCGGCGAACGCGCAGGGTCGCCCCCTGGAACGCGCTTCCGGCCTCAATGTAGCCATACCCGGTTTCCGCGCGATTGGGTCGGATGCCTAGCACTACAATATTCGGGCCGGCCGCTGCGATTTCGATCCCGCGCTCCAGAGTCTCGCAATACTGCTCTTCATCGCCAATTACGTGGTCGGAAGGGAACAGCCCAAGCACCGCGTCGGGATTCTCCCTCAGCAACAGAAACGCCGCCAGACCAATGGCCGGAGCCGTGTTCCGTCCTACGGGTTCGGCGAATATCTGTGCTCTCGGCAGCTTCGGGAGTTGTTTCGCGATCGCCGGCCGCAGATCTTCGTTGGTGATGATCCAGAAGTTTTTCACCGGAGCTAGCGGTAACAGCCGCGCTACGGTCTGCTGAATCATCGTCTGCGTGCCGTCGAGCGCCAGCAATTGCTTGGCGCGCTTCTTGCGGCTCAGCGGCCAAAAGCGCGTGCCCCGCCCTCCGGCCAGAATTACGGGATGAAAATTAAAGTTCTTAGCCATTCTCACGGATTTGAACGGATCTAACGACAACCGGAACAAGCTACATTCTCGTTTCCGGCTCCGGCAGCGACTTTCCCGGAACATACGCCCGCAAGAACTCCAGTGCCCATTGCGGACGCACACCGAACTTGCCCACACATGCGGGAACAATGACGGCATCACCCTTTGCCAGCGTGACGGAATCCATTCCCGCCGCCTCGATTACGCCGCAGCCTTCCACCGCCACCAGAATCTGCACTGAACTCCGCCCCGAATCGTCGCGCGTGGCCAACTCCAGAGGTTCCTTCGCTTCAAACATATCCACCACAAAATACGGAGCCCCCACCAAAGGCGCGTGACGGTTCTTGCTGCCGCGCACCTGCTCCGGTGCCCCGCGCACCACCTTGCCTGATGTCACCCTCTCCTTCACCGCTGCTATGCCATCTTTCAGATGCAGTTCGCGCGGACGCCCGTAGTCATACAGACGATAGGTTGTGTCCGACTGCTGCTGCGTCTCCACAATCACCGAGCCCGGACCTAACGTGTGCACGGTGCCACCCGCTACATAGATCATGTCCCCCGCATAAATGTTGATCCAGTTGAGCACTTCCTCCGCGCGTTTCTGGTGAATCGCTTCTTCCAGTTGCCGAGCGGTCACGCCCGGCTTGAGTCCCAGCGCGATTTGCGCGCCCGGCTTCGCATGGGCCACGTACCAGCACTCGGTCTTTCCCCACGGCTCGCCCACGCGCATCGCCTGCTCGTCGTCAGGATGAACCTGCACGGAAAGTTTCTCGTGTGGGAAGAGAAACTTGAGCAGCAGCGGAAACCGCGTCGCGTTGCGGGCGGCGTCGCCGACCAGTTCGCGCTGGTACTCCTCGCTCAACTGGGCCAGAGTCCTCCCGGTGAACGGCCCGTTCGCCACCTTGCAATCGTCCCCGCTCAGCCAAGCCTCGCCGATCTTCTCCTCGAACTTGTGATTGGGATAAATCGGTGACAAATCGAATGCGCCCCAGGGACGCGGATCAAATCCCGGAAGCATCAGCAATGGATAAAGATTTCCCATGCAAAACTTACGGCCACAAAAAAGGCCGTTCGTGGATGGAACGGCCCTTGCCGAACCTGAAGACCCAACGCCTCAATCCACCCTTACAGCGCAGAGAAGAATTTCTGCATGCGCTCCAGGCCCCGATCCAGTTCACCCTTCGAAGTTGCGTACGACACTCGAATGTGCTCACCCGTTCCAAACCCCTCGCCGGGAACCGTCGCAACGTGAGCTTCCCGCAACAGCCGCCCAGCCACGTCGGACGCGGACTTCAGCCCGCTCCTTCCCAGGAACGACGAAATATTCGGGTACGTGTAGAACGCGCCCTCCGGCTTCGTGCAAGCCACGCCCGAGATCGAACGCAGTCCCTCCACCACGTGGTCACGCAGTTGGATGTATTCGCGCCGCATCTGCTCCACGCACTCCTGCGGTCCCTTCAAGGCTGCTACGGCAGCCTTCTGCACAATCGAAGTCGGGTTCGACGTGGACTGGCTCTGCAGTTTCGCCATCGCACTTACGACCGCTGCCGGCGCCAGGGCGTATCCCAGCCGCCATCCGGTCATGGCATAGGTCTTCGAGAGCGATCCCAGTACCACCATCCGCTCCTTGTGTTCGCGCAGCGACCCGACCGAGAAATTCTTGCCCGTGTAATTCAAATACACGTAACACTCGTCCGACAGCACCCAGATTCCGCGCTGGTGCGCGAGACGAACCACCTCGGTCATATCTTCCGAACTCATCACTGCCCCCGAAGGGTTCGACGGCGAGTTCAGTATGATCACCTTCGTGCGCGGCGTGATCAGGCTCGCTACCATCTCAGCGGTCACGCGGAATCCCTGCGCCTCATCCGATTCCAGCAGAACGCAATTCCCGCCGGCATAGCGCACAATATCTTTAAACGAAACCCAGTACGGCACCGGCAGAATCACCTCGTCGCCGTGATCCACCAGAACCTGGACGGCATTGAACAGCGCATGCTTGCCCCCGGTCGAGGCAATCGCTTCTTCGCGGCGATAATCCGAATCGAAATCCACCGCATGCCGGTGCACGATGGCGTCGCGCAACTCGGCCGTGCCGGCCACGGCTGTGTACTTTGTGAAGTTCCCCTGAATTGCCGCTATGGCGGCGTCTTTGATGTGTTGCGGCGTCGCAAAGTGCGGCTCGCCCGCTCCAAAATCGACCACGTCGATTCCCTGTGAGCGTAACTTATCCGCCTCGGCCACGACCGCCATCGTGGCGGAGGGTTCAATGCGGTTGATTCTTTCCGTGAGTTTCAGCGCTTCCGTCGTCGCTCCGGTAAAGCTGGCCGTGGTCATGCCTTCTTCTTCCTTTTCCTCGGTACTTCCACCAGTCGTGTGTCCCGAAGTTTGTATGCGGGATCCAGTTTCTCCCGCAGCTTTTCTTCCACCGCGTCCGGGACCAGATCTTTGACCGGCCCCCCGGCCTGTGCCACTTCCCGCACCAGCCTCGAACTTACGTAGGAGTACTTCACGGCCGGCATCATGAAGACGGTTTCGAGCGTAGGCTCGAGTTTGCGGTTCATCAGCGCCATCTGAAGCTCATATTCGTAGTCGCTGATGGCGCGAATGCCCCGCAACACACACATGGCGTCGATCGACTTGGCGTATTCGACCATCAGGCCGTCGAATGTGTCGATGCGAACGTTGCTCCAATCCGCCGTGAGCTGTCGCAGCATCTCGAGCCGCTCCCCCAGGCTGAACATCGGGGTTTTCTCCGAATTGCGCAGAATCGCAACCACCAACTGCTCGAACATCTTGCTGCCTCGTTCAATCAGATCGAGGTGCCCATTGGTGGGCGGATCAAACGAACCGGGATAAACAGCGATGCCCTTATTCAATCGTCCTCACAGGAAGGCCGCAGGTTGAGCACTTGGAGCAATAGCGAAGTAATAGAAGATTTTATGCGGGGGGGAGCAACAATGGCAATCGCCGAGTGGGAATAGGCGCAGAAAACGAGGGAGATCCAGGCGCGACTCGGAAATCGCCGCGCCCGGAGGCAATCAGCAAACGTTAGCGCTTGGCCGCCACCGGCATCTTGACCGGCTCAGGCGGAGCGCTTGGCATCGTGGTGACGCGTCCGGTCGCCGCTCCATTCGTCGGGGCAGCCGCGGACGCCGGTTCTACCGAGCTCTGGGCCAGTCCCAGCGCCTTGCGTACCTCGGCGTCCAACTTCGCCATCACGTCCTTGTTGTCCTTCAGGAACTGGCGGGCATTCTCACGCCCCTGGCCAATGCGTTCGCCTTTGTAGCTGAACCACGATCCGGATTTCTCGAGAATGTTGTTGTTGACCGCTATGTCGAGCAGATCGCCTTCCCGCGAAATGCCTTCTCCGTAGAGGATGTCGAACTCCGCCTCGCGAAACGGCGCCGCGACCTTGTTCTTCACTACCTTCACTTTAGTCCGCGAGCCAGTAACAACGTCGCCTTCCTTGATCGCGGCGATGCGCCGGATGTCGACGCGCACCGACGAATAGAATTTCAGCGCTCGTCCGCCGGTGGTAGTCTCGGGGTTCCCGAACATGACGCCGATCTTTTCACGGATCTGGTTGATAAAGATCAGGCAGGTCCTCGATTTGGAGACCGTTCCGGTCAGTTTGCGCAGCGCCTGCGACATCAACCGCGCCTGCAGCCCCATGTGGCTGTCGCCCATTTCGCCGTCAAGTTCGGCTTTCGGCACGAGTGCCGCCACCGAATCCACCACCAGCACGTCAATAGCGTTCGAGCGTACCAGGGCCTCCGTGATCTCCAGCGCCTGCTCGCCATAGTCGGGCTGCGACACCAGCAGGTTGTCCACATCCACGCCCAGCTTTTTGGCGTATGCCGGATCGAGCGCATGCTCGGCGTCCACAAACGCGGCCATGCCGCCAGTTTTCTGCGCCTCCGCAATCACCTGCAAAGTAATCGTGGTCTTGCCCGAGGACTCCGGCCCGAACACTTCTACCACCCGTCCGCGCGGAAAGCCGCCCACGCCCAGGGCCGCGTCAAACGAGATCGACCCGGTTGGGATCACCGAGATCGGCACAATCGCTTCTTTCGACCCCAACCGCATGATCGAACCCTTGCCGAATTGTTTTTCAATCTGGGAGACCGCCAGTTCGATCGCCTTACCCCGTTCATCCGCCATGGAGTGGCTCCTTTATGAGTGCAGCACTAAATGAAATCTAGTCTGGCAGGATTATACATACAGATCGAAGCGAAGAAAAGGCGAATCAACATAATTAACCTGTGGAAGGTTGCAAAGCGGAACTTGTCAGCCCTGCTCAGCCGTGCATCGCAGTCCTTGTCATCCTGAGGCCCGCGCTCTTTGCGGGCGGAAGGACCTGTGCCCCTCATGATTCGTGCTGCAAGGGTGCAAGCCACTCCAGAGGTTCTTCGCTGCGCTCAGAATGACAGATTCTGCTATCCGCTTGCTCCCTACCTCTGCAGCAAATCCACCGGCGCCGTCACATCGTGCACCCGGAAATACTTGGCCAGCGCCGGATACCTCCGCGCCACCGCCTCATACATCGCATACGCCACGTTGCGATACGAAACGTGCCCCGCCGGCGTAGTCCGCAGCTCAGAAATGTAAACCGCCTCGGCGAAGTCCATTTTGAACAGCGCCCGCTTTCGGAATGCCAGCGGAATCGCATACTGCGAATTCTCTGCAGCTTCAGGCGAATTCCCCGAAGCCAACTTCTCCACCGCCGTCTGCACCCGCCGCATCGCCGCCTCGAAACGTCCCCGTACGCCAGCGTCTTCCATGTCGAGCAACATTTCGTAGCCGTGCTGTGTCGTGAATCCTTGCATCACCTGAATGCACCGTCGGTGCCGGTGCATGTCGCGGAACCCGCCCGTATCCATCAAAATGTCGAAGCGAAACTGCTGCCCCGCCCGGAATCCGCGCAGCATCTCGTCATGCCGCCCGCGATGCCGCAGCCCCAAGTCGATGATCTCCCGTCGCCGCCGTTCCCCCGCCACCTGCACCGCCTGCCGAATCTGTCGGTACGAATGATGGCAATGCTCGTACAGCAGCGTGGTCGCGATTTCCACTTCCAGCGGTTCTTCGTCGAGCAGATCCACAATCGCCTTCGATGGCGCCAGCGGTTCATCCGCCATCAACTCCTTCGCCGCCTGCCGCAACTCCCGCCGAGTCGCTATCTCATATTCATTCGGATCCGCATACTTCACCAGCGTCGGCGCCACTCGCACCTCGCGCAGCAATTCTTGCTGAGCCCGCGCACCCAGGTCCGGACTCACCGCCCGAATCTGTTCCACCAGATCGCGCAAAGACTCCCCATTGACGTTATAAGCCGCGCCCGTCGCCGCCTTCTTCAGCGAATCGCCCAACCCGCGCACTTCTTTATGCGTATGCGACAGCAGATGCGCCACCTGCGTCTCCAGTGTACGTGCGTTGACGATCTCGCCCAGAGAAGTATTCGTCGCCAACGGCAAAAGATACCTTGTGATGTCAAAGGCCCGCGCCTTCAGAGTCCGCTCATACGCGTCCTGCTTCATGTCGGCAGGCTTCGGCGTGACGTTGATCAGGTGCTGTGCCATGTGCGCCGAGAGTGCCTCATATTCGGCAAACAGAAAATCCAACGTCTCCCGGTAGATCGAGCGCGCCGCGTCATCGGTACCGAAGTCCGGTGTGAAATAACCGCTCTTTTTGAAATCTTGATACCGCGTCGACCGCTCCTGCCCGTCCCAGCGTTGCTCGTCGGCAAGTTCGATGGCAGCCAGAATCGACAAGCTCTCCACCGCCAGCGCAATATGCGCCAAGTCCGCAATCGACCTATGCCCGTACTGGAAGTAAAACGTATTGAGAAATTTCTCCGCCTTCTGCGTGCTGATCTCCCGCAGTGACTCTTTCATCGACAACGCCGACCGTGAATACTTGGCCATCGCGTAAGCCTGGATCTCCGGCTCGACGCCAAACACCGCGAACACCTCGGTCAAAGGCTCGTCGGACGAAGCCCTTTCAGGCGGAGCCACGGACTCTGCGGCCGATGCTCTTTGCGTCGACCGGTGTCCCGAACTGCCGGAACCGGCATCGGTCGTCGATAAATTCGTTGCTGAATTTCTGGTGGAAGGGTCGGGCATCACTATCACTTCATTGGTCACAGTCTGAGGCATGAGTGCTGGAATGTTACCCGTCACCCTTGTGGATTAGCAATGCGTTTCCTCACATCTCAGTTCTTAACGGTCCATGTGGGGACGGCCGCCCCCGGCGGTCCGGTCGAGCAAGGCTCCGCGGCCACCGCCAACACCATTCAACAGCCGTTCTCCGCGCCCCCTCTCCCGCGTATAATTCGGCGTTCCGCGTTCATTCGACTCGGCAATCGGGAGAACTCTCATGTCTCTTTCAGGACGAGTAGCCCTCGTCACAGGCGCATCCCAAGGCATCGGCCGCACCGTCGCCCTGCGCCTCGCTAAAGACGGCGCCACGGTCGCCGCCGCCGCTCGCAATCAGGACAAGTTGAACGAACTGGTCACCGAAATTACCACCGCCGGCGGCAAAGCAGTTGCCTTTGCTCTCGATGTCGCCGACGAAGATCAGGTGAAGTCCATCGTCAAATCCGCAATCGCCCAGTTGGGCAAAATCGACATCCTGGTCAACAACGCCGGCATCACGCGTGACCAACTTGTCATGCGCATGAAGCGCGCGGACTGGGACGCCGTCCTCCAAACCAATCTCACTTCCGCCTATCTCTGCATTCAGCAAGTGATTGGCTCCATGCTCAAGCAGCGCTGGGGACGCATCATCAACATCACGAGCGTCTTTGGCCAGATGGGCCAGGCCGGACAAGCCAACTACGCCGCCTCCAAGGCCGGACTCATCGGCCTCACTATGGCCATCGCCCGCGAAGTCGGCTCCCGCAACATTACTTGCAACGCCGTCGCCCCCGGCTTCATCGAAACCGCCATGACCGCGGCCCTGAGCGACGAATTCAAGCAGACCGCCGTCAAACAAATTCCACTAGGCCGCGTGGGATCGCCTGACGACGTGGCCGCCGCTGTGGGCTTCCTGGCGTCAGACGACGCGTCCTACATCACCGGCCACGTCCTGAACGTGAACGGCGGCATGCTGATGGGGTAGCTTTTCAAAACCTTAACCACAGAGGGCACGGAGGACCAAGAGGAAATGAAAGCCGAGGACAAAATTCCTCAAGCGTCTTCTGTGTCACCTGTGTCCTCTGTAGTAAGAGCTCTTTCTTTAGTGCAAGCGGAAACGCCAGCGCAGATCGCCCAAGCCCGCGAACTCTTCCTCGAATACGCGCAGTCCCTCGGCTTCAGCCTCTGCTTTCAGAACTTCGATCGGGAACTCGCCAGCCTCCCCGGCGACTACGCCCCTCCCGCCGGCCGGCTCTTGCTGGCCGAGTACGAAGCCCAGGGCGCCGGATGCGTCGCTCTCCATAAACTCGAGCCCGGTATCTGCGAGATGAAGCGCCTCTATCTGCGTCCGCAGTTTCGCGGCAAGAGCTGGGGCCGTGCGCTCGCGGACCGCGTGATTACGGAAGCCCGCCACATCGGCTATCGGCGCATGCGCCTCGATACCGTCGAACCCGTCATGAAAGACGCGGTCGCCATGTACCGCCAACTCGGATTCCGTGAGATCGCTCCCTACTGCCGGAATCCAATCGCCGGTGCCCTTTACATGGAGTTAGCGTTATGACCAAAGCAAGCCTCCTTGCCATTTTTCTGATTTGGCTATTCGTGGACGGTGGGATGTCTAGCAATAGCGAATCGGCAGAGTTGGCCTTATGATTTTGGAGCACGGGGGCTCATGGTAGATTTTGTGCTCGGCGTAATCGTCCTGGGTTTGTACATTCGGACCTAGGCGTTGAAGAAAATCAACGCTTCGATCCTTGGACTCTTCGGCGCCCTGGACCAAGGCATCCCTCCCGACGTGCACAAATTTGAACAGACGCTCAAGCGACTGGGAAAGAAGGTCGACATCAAGATCTACGACGGCGCCCGATACGCCTTCGAAAATCCACAACTGAAAGACGGATACCACGCTGCCGATGCACGGAAGCGCACCGTGGATTTCATGGCGATCACCTTGAAGAAATAGCACTGGTTGCGGTAGCAGGAAACGCCCGCCGGACAAGCGTTTTAGCCCCGTTCATTGCCTATACGCTGTATAACCAACAACCTCTCGCACTCCTGAACTTCGCCTCGAACCGATTCGTTTTTCGTATGGCACCAACGTCCCGCTCATGGCACGAATTTCCCACTTGCCAGAAGGTGCTGATCTGGTTACTATGGCCCATCCTGAAATGCTCCCCACGATGAATATCGGCGAGACCATCCGCAACTACCGGCTCCAGAAGGGTATGTCTCAGGGCGACATCGAAAAGCGGACCGGACTTCTGCGCTGCTATCTGTCCCGGGTCGAGAACGGCCACACCATCCCTTCCCTCGACACGCTCTCCAAGATCGCCGGCGCGATGGAACTCCCGTTGTCCCAGTTTTTCGCCGAACCCGGCCATAGCAACGGTTCCAAGGGATTGCCTCAGCTCTCCGATGACGAAGTCCGCTTCCTCAGCCAGATCCGCCGCTACGCCACTACCCTGAACGACAGCGACCGCAAACTGGTTCTCGCCATGGTCAAGAAAATGGCGTCGAATTCCGGAAAATAAACTTCTAGCTACTAGCTTCTAGGTCAAAGCCCGGTCCGCTTGATCCAAGTGCGCGCCCTCCAGCCGAGACGTCCCAGGTCCTGAGAATCAGGTCGCTCTGCGACAGGGTGCGACGTGTTCCAAAAGCTAGGAGCTAGCGGCTAGTAGCTGCCCCTTACTTTCGTACCATGCCCCTTGGTGACCCTCGGGCACCTCGCCCCCGCGTCTCCTCATCACTACACTGTGCTTGGAGACACTTGTGACCACCGACGAGGAACTGAACATACTCGATGGCCAGCTGCGCCGCTTAAAGATCGAGTACGAGATCTACTTCAGCAACCCGACAAAAAGGCCTCCCACCGATGTTGAGTGGAAGGTTTTAAGCCTTTTGCGCAAGTTCTCCGACGGCGGCCGCATGAACTTCTCCCAGCGTTACCGCTACAACGAAATGGCCCAGCGCTATGCCGTCTATAGCGATCTTTGGCGGAAGAAGTCCCGCATCCGTGAGGAAGGCTATCGTCGCCCGCAGGACGCTCTGCTCTCCGTGCAGGGAGTTCGAATCGCAGCAGAAGAACTGAAGCCGCAGCACCATCCCGTGTATGGCGTGAGTCATTCCGCGGCTGCGGCAGCCGCCGGGGCGACCGCGGGTGCGGCCTCATCCCAGCCCTTCACCCTGCACAGCGTCGATCAAACCGAGCGCGAGCAAGTCGAACGCCTCTACAACACCCTGGTCGCTGCCAAAAAGAAGGCTGGCGAGAGTGTGTCAGGCAACTTCGACTCCTTCACCGCCTTCGTGCAGAAGAAGACCGAGCAGATCCGCAAGCAGTACCACTGCGAGAATGTCGAATATTCCGTCGAACTAGCCGAAGGCCACGTCAAACTCAAGGCCAAAGCGAAGACGTAAAGCGGGCCACGTTTCACTGGACCTGTTGGATGCTTCCGTCGGTTTGGATTGCATACACGTGCTTGTCCCCAGTCCCCACATATTCCGGAAGAGGTGGTTTTCGGTTGAGCACATGGAATACGTCCGAATCCTCCGGCGCATTCCCTCGATCGTGGATGTGACGGCCAGCCACGACTCCCGGCTTCAGCGAGTCCTTGCTTTCAATAATCGTACGGTGCATCTGCCGCTTATCCACAATCTTGCCGTCCGCTGCGATCGTATAACGCACATCGCCGCCGAAGGGGAAAACTCCCTCCGTCGTCTGGGCGGGTAGCAGATATACATAGAACTGGCCCGACTCAGCAGGAAGTACGTATGAGTTGTAAGCTCGGCTCGGGCGCCCAAAATTTCGCGAGGCCGTTTCAATGGCTTTGGACGCGGTCCGATAAAAGCCGTGATCTTCCAACGGCGGATCGACCTTCTTGGCCGTAAATTCTTTCGGGCTCGCACCTTGAGTTGCGCGATACACAATCAGGAACTTGTCACCATTCGGTGCCAGCCGCCCAAATACAACTTCCCAGGCTTTGCCGGTCTTCCTCGCAATGAAGTACGGTGCGGCCGAGGCATCGGGTTTCAGGGCCACCATCGCGTCCGTGGCAGACGCCGCGGCCACATCGTACTCTTCCAGCATCCGTCCGCGGGCTGTGATAGCTGCCAGTTCAGCACTGGATGGCGCGGCGCTCTCTTTCGTTTCGGTTTGTGCAAGCAAGAGGCAGCAGGACAGCAGCACCGCACCCAAAGCTACTTGTTTGATCATCTCCGCTCCCCAGAACGAGACATTCTATCGCCTTTCCCTGACCCTGAAGCGAAGACGTCGATTCTGCTGCCCATTCTCGTGGCGTCATCCAGACCCAAGCCGTTCTTCAGGCGCGTAGCGAAGGATGTCGCGCCCTTCGCCCCGTCGCTCAGCAGCAAACCCGTCACGTCCATTCGCTATTCTGCTGGTAGAATTTTCAGTCGCCTTTTAGCTATTCATTTTCCGTACCCGAGGCCATCATGCCCCCCGCTCCAAACAGGATTCAGCGCGCCATTCTCAGTGTCACCGACAAGACCGGACTGGTCGATTTCGCCCACAAGCTGTCCGCGCTCGGCATCGAACTCGTCTCCACCGGAGGCACTGCCAAGCTCTTGCGCGAATCCGGCGTGAACGTGAAAGACATTTCTGAACTCACCGGCTTCCCCGAAATGCTCGACGGCCGCGTCAAGACGCTTCATCCCAAGGTCCACGGGGGCATCCTCCACCGCCGCGAAGATCCCCAGCACGTCGCCGCCGTCGCCGAACACGGCATCGCCCCCATCGACATCGTCGTCGTGAATCTCTACGCCTTCGAGAAAACCGCCGCCAAGCCGGGTGTCGCGTTCGAAGAGTTGATCGAGAACATCGACATTGGCGGACCCTCCATGATCCGCTCCGCCGCCAAGAATTTTCACGACGTCGCCATCGTGACGTCACCCTCGGACTACGACTCCATCGCCGATGAACTCTCTCGCTCCGGCGGCGCGCTCTCGCACGAAACCAAGTGGCGCCTCGCGCAAAAAGCGTTCGCCACCACCGCCGCCTACGATTCCGCTATCGCTTCCACCCTCGAGCGCATCCCAGCGGATTCCTTTCAGTTGCCGCCAGAAACCGGCGGATTTCCTCCCACCCTCCGATTTACGTTCCACAAGACCCTCGACCTGCGCTACGGCGAAAACCCGCACCAGAAGGCCGCCATGTACTCCGACGGCTCCGCCGTAGGCGTCGCCAACGCCCGCCAGCTTCAGGGCAAGGAACTTTCCTACAACAACATTGTCGACCTACAAGCCGCGTGGGATCTCGCGCAGGAGTTCGAAGAGCCCGCCGTCGCCATCATCAAACACACCAACCCGTGCGGCACTGCCACCGGCAAGACTCTCACCGAAGCGTACAAGCGAGCCCTGGAATGCGATCCAGTCTCGGCTTTCGGCGGCGTGATCGGCGTCAATCGCCCGATCGACGCAGATGCAGCCGAAGAAATGCACAAACTCTTCCTCGAAGTCATCGCTGCCCCCGGCTTCGACGAAGCCGCCAAAGCTAAGTTCGCTTCCAAGAAAAATCTCCGCCTGGTGGAAGTAATCGACCCACGTAGCCCCGGACGCATTCGTCCGGCGGCGACCCCGACCTCGCCAAACTGGGTGCTAAAAAATATCTCCGGAGGATTGTTGGTTCAAGATGCGGACCTCCGTCCCCTGCAAGACGCCGATCTCAAAGTCGTCACCAAGCGCCCCCCCACGCCCGAAGAAACCCGCGCCCTGCTGTTCGCCTGGAAGGTCTGCAAGCACGTGAAGTCCAACGCCATCGTCTACGCCCGCGACGGCCAGACCGTCGGCGTCGGTGCCGGCCAAATGTCCCGCGTAGACTCCGCCAAGATCGGCGCCATGAAAGCCCAACTCCCGCTAAACGGAACCGTCGCCGCCTCTGACGCCTTTTTCCCGTTTCCCGACGGCGTGGAAGAAATCGCTAAAGCCGGAGCCACTGCCATCATCCAACCCGGCGGCTCTCAGCGCGATCCCGAAGTTATCGAGGCCGCAGACCGTCTCGGACTGGCCATGTTGTTCACCGGCGTCCGCCACTTCCGCCACTAGCCACCGGCGCAAACTTCTGCCCTCGGAGTCAGCCAAAAAACGTGGCCGTCATCCCGCCGGCTGTCGTGAGGCCGTCTCGGCCTCGCACCCATGTCCGGGCACCAAGTCACGCGACCTAAGTCCAAGGTCGGTTTACATAACTTGACCAAGTCCCGCATTCCCACGGTCCCTGTCCTTCCGGTTCCTCCGGGGTTCGCGCCGATCGCAGTGTTTTTTGCCGAACCCGCCGATCCTCAGGTTAGAATAAAGGCACCTTTCCCCCGGCGGCTGTGCATCCAATCAGCTGAGGTTTCGGAATCGCGCTCAGGCGCAGTCAGGTCCAGCATGAATCGAATGTTTCGCGTTTCCTTGATGTTTTCCATGACGGCCATGGTGGCCATAACAGCCGCTGTAGCGCAAACCAGCCCGTCCGCGTCTCCGGCCGAATCCACGCCCGCCGATGCCAAACCGGCCCCGTCTTCGCCCCGCAGAAGCGACCGCGCCGCTGCCTACTACCACTACGCCCTCGCTCACATGTATGAGGAAATGGTGACCGCGTACGGCCGCAGCGATTTGGCCTCCAAGGCGACGGAGGAATACCGCCTGGCCATCGAAGCCGACCCCTCGTCCGAATTCCTGACCTCTGGCCTCGCCGAGCTCTACGTAAAGACCGGCCGCATCGCTGACGCCGTCAAAGAAGCGCAAGATATCATCAAGCGCGATCCCAAAAACCTCGAAGCCCATAAGCTTCTCGGCCGCATCTATCTTCGTTCTCTTGGCGACATGCCCGGCGGCTCCGGTTCCGACAACATTCTCAAGCTTGCCATTGAGCAGTACGAGCAGATCGTGAAGCTCGAGCCTGACAGCGTCGACGACCACCTCCTGCTCGGCCGCCTTTATCGCTTGAATAGCGATTTCGCGAAAGCAGAAAGCGAACTCAAGACCGCCATCAAACTCGATCCCAGCTCGGAAGAAGCCGTGACCACGTTGGCGATGCTCTACACCGACGAAGGCGACACGGCGCACGCGCTGCAGGTTCTTAGTTCCATCCCCGATTCGGCTCGCTCCGCCAAGCTTTACGCCGCCCTCGGCGCCGCCTACGAACAGCGCAAGGACTACAAGAGCGCCATTGATGCCTTCCGCCATGCCATCGTTCTGGATCGCGACAATCTCGACGCCATCCGCGGCCTGGCCGAAAACCTGCTCAACGACGGGCAACTGGACGCCTCTCTCGAACAGTACAAAGTCATCGCCGACTCCAATCCGGAAGACGCCCAGACTTACGTTCGCATCGCCGAGATTTATCGCCGGCTGGGTAAATACGATCTGGCGCTCGAGAACCTGAAGCGCGCCGACACCCTGGTTCCTGACACCATGGACGTTCCTTACAGCATGGCCGCCGTTTACCAGGCGCAGGGCCGTTACGATGACGCCGTCAAGCTCTTGCAGGATCTCGTGAAGAAGACGGAAAAAAGTGAGGTCGCCACAAGCCAGGCCGACCGTAACAACCGCGCCATCTTCATCGAGCGCCTCGGCATGGTCTATCGCGAGCAGCAAAACTACACCGCCGCGGTGGAGACGTTCCGCAAGATGCTGTTGCTGGGCGACGAAAACGCACGCAGCGGCTACCAGGAAATCATCGACACCTACCGCGAGGCTAAGCAGTGGCCGCAAGCCACCGCCGTCGCCAAGGAGGCTGTCCAGAAGCTTCCCGGCGATCGTGACCTCCGCATGGTCCTCGACGCGCAGTTGGCCGACACCGGCGAACTCGACAAGTCCGTTACCGACATTCGCTCCATGTTGAAGGGCGGTCCCGAGGATCGCGAAGTATATCTCCGACTCGCCATCATCTACACCCGCGCCAAACAATGGAACGAGGCCCTCGAAGCTCTCGCCAAGGCGGAGCAACTCTCCACCAAGCCTGACGATAAGGCCTATGTCAGCTTCCTCCGCGGCGACCTGTACCAGCGCCAGAAGATGTTCGACCAGGCCGAAGCCGAGTTCAAAAAGGTTCTGGCCACCACCTCGCCCACCGATCCGCAGAGCGCCGCTACTCTCAACTATCTCGGCTATATGAATGCCGATCGCGGCGTGAAGCTCGAAGAGTCGCTCAACTTCATCAAGCAGGCTTTAAGCTTCGAGCCCAACAACGGCGCCTATCTCGACTCGCTGGGCTGGGCCTACTTCAAGCTGGGCAAGTACGATCTCGCGGAAGAAAACCTGACCAAGGCCGAAGCTCACATGGGCACTGATCCCACGGTGCAGGAGCATCTCGGGGATCTCTACCAGAAAACCGGCCGCCTGAAACTAGCCGCCGCGCACTGGGATCGCGCGGTCCAGGAGTGGAGCAAGACTGTTCCCGCGGAACAGGACGCCGAAGCTTATGCCAAAGTCCAGCAAAAGCTCGACGCTGCAAAAGTAAAGCTGGCAAAAGAAGAAACCGATAAGCGTTAGGCAGCGCTGCGCATTGATGATTATTCATGATTGTTGCTTGATGATTAAGCCCATTCGGCTGTGTCTTTTCAATCAACAATCAGGAATCATCCATCAACAATGCTAAACTCCTCCCATGCTCGCCGCCTACGCGGTGCAGGTCGAACACTCCCGCGGACGCCGTTTCCCCGAGCCTCCTCATCCCTACCGCAACGACTTTCAGCGCGATCGCGATCGGGTCATTCACGCCCGCGCCTTCCGCCGCCTCGAAGCCAAGACGCAGGTTTTCACCCGCCGCTACTCCGACCACTTCCGCAACCGCCTCACTCACACCCTCGAAGTCTCCCAAGTTTCCCGCACGATCGCTGGAGCCCTCGGCCTTAACGTCGATCTCGCCGAAGCTCTAGCCCTGGTGCACGACATCGGCCACCCTCCCTTCGGCCATGCCGGCGAGAAGGCCCTCGACGCCGCCATGCGCGAGCACGGCCTCTTCTTCGATCACAACCTTCACGCTCTCCGCATTGTCGAAGACTTCGAACAGCGCTACGCCGCCTTCCGCGGCCTGAACCTTACCTTCGAGGTCCGCGAAGGCATCATCAAACACTCGCACGATTACGACGTGAAGGCGCACCCCGAACTGGCCGAGTATCTCCTCGACCAGCGCCCTCCGCTCGAAGCCCAGTTGATCGACCTGACTGACGAAATCGCCTACAACACCGCCGACCTCGATGACGGCTACGAAGCTCATCTTCTCTCCCTGGAGGAGATCCGCGACGGCGTCCCCGTCTTCGAACGCTTCTACCATGAAGTTGAGCAGATATACCCCGACGCACCCGACAAGCTGAAATTCAACGAAGCCCTGAAGCGCGTCCTCAATCGTTTCGTGGACGACCTGATTACCCACACGGGAGCGCGTTTAGATCAAACCGGAGTTCAAACCCTCGACAACGTCCGCAACTACCCGGAGCGTCTGGCCGCGTTCGGCGCTGCCGTCGAAGCCGAACGCAAGCAAAGCAAAGAGTTCCTCTACGAGAATCTGTACTTCAGCCCAGCCCTCGCTGGAGAAAAAGACGACGCTGAGCGCATCATCGGTGAGTTGTTCGCCTTCTGGATGGACCATCCCTCAACCCTCCCGCACAACTACCAGGAAAAATCCAAGGAAGATTCTCTCCCCCGCGTCATCTGCGACTACATCGCCGGCATGACCGACAACTTCATCTTCGAGCAATACGAGAAGCACTGCGCCGTTCGTTAAGGTTCGTTTCCCGCGGGACAGTGGTGTCAGGTGGACAAGGGTGCATGTGGGCAATGTTGTATGTGGGGACAGCCGCCCTCGGCGGTCCGCCGGGCGAAGCCCGGCGACCGGCCATCGCCCTGACCTCCGGGTGTTCACAGAGTTAACGAAGCTCCGGATCACCGCTTTGTTAGGTTCGGACATTGAGATGCGCCTCGACTCAAATATTGGCCATGAGTATATGCAGCGGTTGATTGGTCGTTGGCGTTACATCGCCAGGCGCACTCAGTGACCTGTCAGCAGGCAGCCCTTAAGTGACACTGCTCAGGGTCTCAGCCCCCGGGTCCGCTTCACTTTCCAGCCACCTCCGCTACCACATCAAACAAAATAGTGGGTCCGCGCCGCACTTCCTCCACGCGAATCCGCTCATCATTCGCGTGCTCGGTTTTCCCCTCTTCATCTGTCGCCGTATATGGATTGAACCCGTACGCAACCATCCCCAGCGGCCGGTAACGCTGGTTCTCCGTGTACCCGCTCGTGATCTGCGGCACCACTGGCGTCCCCGGAAAATATTTCCCGGACACTCTCCGGATCGCTGCGAAAAGCGCGTTATCCGTGCCCGAATAATTCGCCACCCTGAACTCTGCATTCAGCGGCTCCACCGTGACGTTTGGGTCATTCACCACCCGCCGCACGGCAGCCAGCAACGCCTTCGGATCGCCTCCCGGCAGAATGCGCACATCCAGATTCGCCCACGCCTCTGGAGGAATCACATTGGTCTGCTCCGAGCCTCCCATCATGGTCAGCGAAATCGTGTCGCGCAAAAGAAAGTTCAGCGACTCGTCCTTCTCGACTTCCTCCTGAAATTTCTTGTCCTCGATGGCCTTCCTTATGTTGCGGTACTCCGCTGCCCGCTCAGGTGGTTCGTACGGAGCCATGTCGCGCAAGAATTCATCGACCACCGGCAAGACCCGCAGTGGGGTCCGGTAGGCTAGGATCCGGTCCAGTGCCCGCACCAACCGATTCGGAGCCGAGTCCGGTATCGGCCTCGACCCATGCCCCGGTCTCCCGTGTGCCACCACATGTAGCCAGTACGAAGTTTTCTCGCCCACGTCCAAGCCTACGTACTTCACCTTGCCGTTCTCCAACAGGTTTTCGCCGCCTTCGTTGATCAGGAACTCGGCATTCTCGAGAAGGTCGCGCTGGTGCTCAAGGAACCAGTCGCTTCCTGTTCCATTCGCCTCTTCGTCGGCGACAGCCAGAAAAATCACGTCGCGATCCAGCGCCACCTCCTCCCGCTTCAGCATCACCATCACCACCAGCTGCGCCAGACCTTCGTCCTTCATGTCCTGCGCTCCGCGTCCCCACAGGTACCCGTCGCGGATCTCTCCGCTGAAAGGAGGAACTTTCCAGTGCGACGCTTCGCTGGTCACCACATCCATATGGTTGAGCAGAATGATCGGCCGCGGGTGCCCCATTTCTACCGCGCCTCTGGCTGCAGAAGTGGGGCTTTTCTGGCCCTCTGTCCGTGGAATCCGCGCCCACAAATTCCCGCGTCCCGGGGCGTACTCGAACACCCGGTTCTCAATCCCTTCCTGGTCGAGAATCTTCTTGTAGAACGCCACCGCCTTCATTTCATTTCCAGGAGGATTCGTCGTGTCAATGCGCAGGTACTCCTGCATCCACTGCACAGCCAGATCGGAATACTGCTGCATGCGGTCGGCCGGAATCCGCGACGAGGCCATCCCAGGGCCCTCCCCCCAGGTCACTCCGCAAAACAACAACGCCGTGACCCCCAGCCATGCCCCGCCCCGGACCGCCCTCCGCAGCCCTCGCACCACCCGATTCCCTCGCAAGCGCTCCCTCCCAAGGAAAGCCGATTCCACGCAGTTTTTATATCAGGTTTGCCAAAATTACCCTGCCCGGCCTCCGCCAGCTTGGCTTTCCCGCCTCAACGGGGCTACAATGTCCATAGATATCAAGCATTTAGCTCTTCAACCCTAGGGCCCGATTTGGCATCCCACATGTAATAGGAATGGCAGGTGCCACCGTAAGTGGACGCCCAGAGTTCTAGGCCAGGCGTTGCGTCAGCGCGGGCCGGCTCAGCGAAACGCTGGCTTCTTTGCGGCCCAGGGACGCAACCAAAATTTCACGCACGCCCCAGGCGTGCCGGGGTGGCGCAAACAAAGTTGAGCCCAAACGCTCCGCCCCATTGGAGGAAGTTATCATGAACAACCGCATACTCTTCGCTCTGCCGTTGGCCGCTGTTCTCGCTTTCCCGGCCGTCGGGCAGACCACCTCGTCCACTTCAGACCAAGCCCAGCCTGCGGCCGCTCAGACGACCCCCGCGGACAACGCGACTGGCAAAGCGCCTCTGGCCCCCCCGTCCCGCGAGGGCTTCTGGGGACGGATCTATCCCTTTGCCCGCAAGAGCTATGTAAAGCGCCAGACCGAACCGATCCGCGATCGGGTGAACGAACTCGATGAGCTGACTTCTGCCAACAGCAAGTCCATCAAAGACACCGACGCCCGCGCCCAGGCTGGCATCAAGCTCGCATCCGACAAGGCCAACGAAGCCGATCAGCACGCCGTTGAAGCCGGGAACAAGGCCACCGTGGCGCAACAAAGCGCGCAGCAAGTCACCGCACGCGTGCAGAACGTCGAGACCGTGGTCAGCAACATTGACCAGTACAAGGCCTCCAACCAGACCGAGATCCGCTTCCGTCCCGGCCAAACAGTCCTCAGCAAGAACGCGAAGGATGCTCTCGACACCATGGCCAGTGGCGTCAAAGGCCAGCGCGGCTACATCATCGAAGTCCAGGGTTTCTCGTCCGGCAAGGGTCAGGCCGCTATCACCAGCTCGCAGAAGATGGCTGAGTCGGTCGTCCGCTACCTCGTCCTTAACCACGACATCCCGGTCTACCGCATCTACCTAGTCGGCATGGGCAATGCTCCTGCTCCGTCGGCGGATGACAAGACCAAGCGCGTTAGTGGGGGCCGCGTCGAAATCAGCCTCTTGAAGAACGACCTGGAGCAGCTCTCCGTCAACAGCGGAGCCCCTGCCACCGGTGCCGATCAACAGCAGCAACCGAAGTAAGCTCGGGACCAACGGGCGCCTCGCCCCAGTCCCTCCCCCAGAAAAAGCCCCTCGCACGAGCGAGGGGCTTTTTCGTGCTCGTGCTCGGCCTAATCTGGCGCGGGCGTCCCGTCCGCGAAAGCCGAGACAAGGAGGAATCTCCTCTTCTGGACAGGTCTATACTTCCACCAGCACCTGGAGGCCGATCCAAAAGTGGATCTCTACCACTGGTTTCCACCCGATGCCGCAAAAATCGTGCTTGTGCTCTTCCTGTCTTTCCTCATCGGACTGGAGCGGGAAGAACACAAAACCGCCGCTGGCGTCTACTCCTTCGGGGGAGTCCGCACTTTCCCTCTCATCGGATTCATCGGCTACTCCATCGCACTGCTCTCCGGTGCCCAACTGCTCCCCGTAACCTTGGGCTTCCTGGTCGTCGGCGGTTTCCTGCTGCTGTCCTACTGGCACAAACTTTCCCGCACTGAAGCCGCCGGCGTCACGTCAGAAATGTCCGGACTCACGACCTACCTGGTCGGAGCCCTCGTTTATTACGACCACCTGTGGATCGCCACCGCCCTTAGCGTTGCCAGCCTCCTGCTCCTGGACTTAAAAGTCGGGCTCGAAGCAATCGCCAGCCGAACAGCCCCGCAGGAGATTCTCACTTTTGCCAAGTTCCTGCTCCTCACGGCCGTCATTCTCCCCGCGCTGCCCAATGAACAATTTGGACGCTTTCACATCAATCCGTTCAAAACCTGGCTTGTTGTGGTTGCCGTTAGCACGATCTCGTATGGCAGTTACGTCCTCCAGAAGATCACCAAAGAAAGCGGCGGAGTCGTACTCGCCGCCTTCCTCGGGGGAGCGTACTCATCCACCGTGACCACCGTGGCCATGTCGCGCCGGGCCGCCCGGGAACAGCGGCCCCATCTCTTCGCCGGCGGCATCCTGATCGCTTCGGGCGTAATGTACCTCCGCCTGGTCGCGCTCCTGACCCTTTTCAATCGGCCCCTGGGCGCAATGCTGGCGCCCGCCTTCCTCGTTCTCGCAGCCGTCGCTATCGCCGCCGGATGGTTCTGGTCCCGCAGGCCGGACGCACAAGCCACCGCGATCAAGCGCGAATTCGAGCCCAGCAATCCCTTGGAACTGCTCACGGCCTTCCTCTTCGCTGCTTTCTTTGTTGCAATCCTCGTAGCTACGCAGTTAACCGTTGCCTACCTCGGCCGGGCCGGCGTCAATATCCTCGCCGCCATCATGGGCATCACCGACGTCGATCCCTTCATCATGGGCATGACCCAGGCGGCCGGCACCCTAACCCCGCTCAAAGTCGCCGCTATCGCCGTTCTCATCGCCGCCGCCAGCAACAACCTGATCAAAGGCATCTACTCCTACTGCCTGGCTGACCGCAAAACCGGTACCCAGAGCCTGTCGCTCCTGATCGCCCTCGCCGCCGCCGGCCTCCTTCCATTGTTCTGGCTCTAAGCTGCCTCATGCAGGTGCGGGGACGGTGCTCCAGACTCCTCCAGGCCGAGCGCAAGCCCAGCTCAGTCGGAGGCTGGCGGTCGGTCAGAGACAGGCACTCATGATTTTTTTTCATCGATTTTGATAAATTATTTGGTTTCTTAAAGTTAGCGCGACTTGATACCGGGCTCCGCCCGCAAAATATTGATTCCCAATTTTCGCCATACTACTATGTGGACATCTTGGAAAAGGATTGGCGCACGACCCTAAGTGTGGGCTTTCTGCATTTTCTGCGTCAAGGTTGTTCGTCACAGGTTTCCGATTTTTATTTGTGGATCGCTGTGGGAAGCGGAAGAAACGCTGATCCTCCACCCGTTTGACCCTTCTCGCCCGGGTGACTAGAATCCCATCACAACACCCGTGGGGTCTTCGATGAAGCGTCTTGCCTGGCTGCTGCTCGTTGCCTTGTTGTGCACCCTCACCGCTGTCGCCGACGACGACAAAGAACATCATCACCACGAGAACCTCACTGCGGCACAACTCGGAACCGTCCGCTTCCCGGTCTCCTGCGCCGCGTCGATGCAAAAGCCCTTCGCGCGCGGAGTCGCCCTGCTGCACTCTTTCTGGTACGAGGAAGCTGAAAAAGAATTCGTGCAGATCGCGAAGGATGACCCGCCATGCGCCATGGCCCACTGGGGCATCGCCATGAGCATTTGGCATCAACTCTGGAACGAACCTGACGCCAAGGTGATCGCGCGCGGCTTGCAGGCCGTGAACACCGCGAAAAAACTGAGCCAGAAAGCGACAGCCCGCGAGCAAGGCTACGTCTCTGCTATCGCAGCCTTCTACAGTGACTCGGAAAAATCCGACAACGAAGCCCGCGCCAAAGCCTACTCCGACGCGATGAAGAAGGTGTACACATCCTATCCCGACGATCCCGAAGCAGCAGCGTTTTACGCTCTGTCGCTGCTGGCCTCCGAACCGCACCACGACGAAACCTTCGCCAACCGGATTGCGGCCGCGGCGGTTCTGGAACCGCTGTTTGCCGCCGAACCCGATCATCCCGGCGTAGCCCACTATCTGATTCATGCCTACGACAAGCCGCAACTGGCCCAGCGCGGAATTCCCGCGGCCCGCCGCTACGCCCAGGTCGCTCCCGCCGCTCCGCACGCGCTGCACATGCCCTCGCACATCTTCGCCCGAGTCGGCCTCTGGCAAGACGACATCAATTCCAACCTCGCTTCCATCGCCGCCACCCGCAAAACCGCCGCCATGCACATGGGAGGCGAAGGCCACCAGTTCCACGCCATGGACTTCCTGTTCTATGCCTACATGCAAAGCGGGCGCGAAGCCGATGCCAAGGCGCTGATGGACGAAATCCACAAAATGCCCGCCATGCATGACATGTATGGTCTGGGATTCGACCCGCATTTGGCCGCCGGAGCGCACCTGGCTGCCTTATATCCGCTCGAGATGCGTGACTGGACCTCTGCGGCGGCGCTGCCACCGGCGAACGTCCCAGGCACAGCGGAAGATTCGTTCACCTATTGGGCCAAGGCGATCGGCTCCGCTCATCTTCACCATGCGGAAGACGTCCGCAAGGATGTCAACGCGCTCGAGGCTATTCATCAGAAATTCGTATCCGAGAACAAGAAGGACTTCGCCGAGGCCACCGACAACGATCTGAAACAGGCTCAAGCGTGGCTCGCGTTTTCCGAAGGCAAGTACGACGATGCGGTCGAGGCGCTGCGCCCCATCGCGGACAGAGAGGACGCGCTGGGCGACGAACCGCAAGGCATCCCCACCCGGGAGATGATTGCGGAGATGCTGCTGGTAGCAAAACGTCCGCAGCAAGCATTGGTGGAATATCAGACCGACTTGAAGTTCAATCCCAACCGCTTCAACGGCCTCTACGGCGCAGCCCGCGCCGCGGAAGAGGCAGGCAAGCAAAGCGAAGCAAACGAGTATTACGCGATGCTGGTTAAAATCTGCGACGGAGCAAGTTCGACGCGGCCGGAACTGAGCCGCGCAAAGCAACTGGTGGCGAAGGATTAAGGATCAGCGAAAAGCGAGTTTCTTGACTACCAGCGCTGCGACCATCGCCAACGCTCCCAGCAGCGCGTTGTACTCGCGATGTTTCAGATATAGATCGAAAGAGAATTCCCCCGCTTCTTCCACGCCCGAAAGCGGGATGATTCGTGGAAACATCCTCGGCACCTGCCGCGCATACTCCTCAAACTCCGGAAACTTCTGGCGCAGGAACGCTTCTTCGCCGCGGATCACGGGAAGATAAATGGCGAAGAACATTACGACCAGCACAACGCCAACCCACCAACTGCGCGCTGCCACAGCAAAACCCATACCGATCAACCATGATCCGAGATACAGCGGATTCCGTGTGTAGGCGTAAGGCCCCGAAGTTGCTAAGGCTTCATTCTTGCGCACGTGGCCCGAAGCCAGCGCACGAATCAAGAGTCCCGGCACAATCAAGATCGCGCCGAGCGCCATGAAGCGCCACGTGGGCCTTGCCAGCCAGAGATACAGCACCGCAAACACGAATCCCAGCGGCACCCGGATGCGGCGTGCGACACGCGACCAAGAAGAAATCAAAACCGACCCTCAGGGGCTGAAGCCCACATTGTTAACGAACCGTTACGGCACGGCTGAAGCCAAACCCTTCAAGCCACCGTAGGTTCGTTCAGTAGACGGCGCGCGGCGTCCACGACTGCATCCGCGCTGATCTCCCGCATCCCTTCGTCCGGCTGTGCCTTGCGCGCGTGCGTTGTCGGACTCGCGGGATTGCGCAGGACGATGCTGCGCGTTCCGTAGGGCCCGTTGCGCGCCGGAAGGGTCGGCCCAAAAATCGCCACCACCGGAACATGCAACGCAGCCGCCAAGTGCATCGGCCCAGTATCTCCACCGATGAACACTCGCGCCCGCCGGGTGAGCGCGATCAACTCGGTGATCGAGCATTTCATCGGCCTGGCAGAGCCCTCGCTCGCGGTTTCCACTTCGCGCACCAGATCCTCTTCGCCAGGCCCGTAGTTGAGAATCGCGTGCACTCCATCCTCGGCCAAGACACGAGCCACGCGGCCATAGCGCTCCGCCGGCCAGCGTTTCGCGCCCCAACCCGCTCCCGGATTCAGAATCGCGAACTCGTCCGCTCCCTCTTCCGACAGCCGCCGCTCGATCCTCCGTTCGGCCTCGACATCATGAGGGAACTCCACACGGTGCACCTTCAAGTTCCTCTGAGCAACGGTCTCAGCCACGGAAAGATTCTGTTCAATGACGTGTACACCATGTGCAACCGTCCGCCGCGTGTACCACAAACTGGCAGGAGACTCGCGCGGTTCTGCAGCGCCATACACCACGCGTGCTCCCGACCATCGGGCCAGCACCGCGGACCGAATCGCTCCCTGCAGATCGACGGCAACGTCATAGCGAGCCGAGCGCACATCATTCCAGACTTTCGCAATCTGTTGCAGCGTCGCAATCGAAAACAGCGCCTTCCTCCACCCCGTCAGGCTCACCGGATGGACCCAATCCGCCAGAGGCCGCTTCGCCGATCGCGGCCCACGCCGCGGCGCTCCCGGCGCACACAGCAGTTCTGCCCAGCGCTCTTCGATCACCCAGCCAATCATCGCCTGGGGGAATGCCTCGCGCAGAGCCTGCGCCGCGGGCAGCGTGTGGATCACGTCCCCCATCGCGCTGAGTCGCACGATCAGCAGGCGCTCGATATTCATGCTGCCTTCTGGCCCCAGACTCAAGATGTCCTCGGCGGCAACCGCGTGCGAAGGATCTCGCTGGTGGAGTGATCTTTGGCATCGCCGACAATCTCGACGCGCCCGCCATACTCCGTCACCGCGTCGCGCTCCGGAACGGAGTCGGGGGTGTAATCAGTTCCTTTGGCCTGAATGTCCGGACGGATCTCGCGGATAATCGCGCGAACATCTAGATCAGGAAAGATCACGACCGCGTCGACGTCAGCCAGCGCGGCCACGATCTCAGCCCGTTCTTCGGCAGGCGTGATCGGCCGCCCTTCACCCTTGAGCGCGCGCACCGATTCATCGGAATTGACGGCGACCACCAGCCTGCCGCCCAGCCCCTTCGCTCCGTGCAGGTAGCGCACGTGCCCCACATGCAGCAGATCGAAGTTGCCGTTGGCGAGGGTGATCCGCTCGCCTGCGCGCCGCCATTCTTCGACGCGCTCGCGCAGGCTGTCGCGGCTCAGGATTTTCTTGTATGCGTTCAAATTCAGTCAGTTTAGTGAGGCCGTGTCGCCGGCGGCGTTTGCTCAATCGCGTGTAGCAATTCTTCGCGCAAAACGGTTGCCGTGCCGCGTTTCATCACCACAATGCCGCCCGCATAATTGGCCAGTTGCGCCGCCTCTTCGGTCGTCGCGCCCGCGGCCAGCGCCGCGGTAAAGGACGCAATCACCGTGTCGCCCGCACCCGTCACGTCGGCCACCTGATCCGAACCGAAGATCGGAACGTCAACCGGCTTGTGCTTGTGATCGAACGCAACCATCCCATCACGGCCCCGCGTGATCACCAGCGACTGCAGTTTCATGTGCGCCATCACCTGCTGCCCTGCGGCGATCACCTTGTTCCAGTCTTGCCCGACGCGAATACCGAGAGCCTCTTCGACTTCCGGTTCATTCGGAGTGGCGGCCGTGACGCCAGCATACTGCAACAGGCGATAGCGCGAATCGACGACGATCGGCAGCAATCCCACCTTGCCCTTTTCCCGCAAAGCGGTCACGATGGCCGGGGTGGCCGCGCCGTATCCATAGTCGGAAACCAGCAGCGCGTCGGACGCATGCGCGTAATTGCGAGCCGCCAGATACAGTTCCCGAGTCAAATGATGATTCGGCGCTTCCTGCGGTTCGCGGTCCACGCGCACCACCTGCTGGCGCGCGGTATGTGTCATGCCGGCCAGAATGCGGGTTTTCGTGACCGTGGTGTAGCTCTTGTCCTTGAGCACGCCACTGACCGCGATGCGCTTGTGACGGAAATATTTGAGCAACATGCGCCCCGGTTCATCGTCGCCGACGATGCCAACCGGGAGAACATTCACTCCCAGGTCCGCCAGGTTGTTGGCGGCGTTGGCAGCGCCACCCGGCGCAACCGTCCTCTCACGGTGCTTCAGGATGAGCACCGGAGCCTCGCGCGATACGCGCGAGATCTCGCCGAACACAAACTCGTCGGCCACCAGATCTCCCAGCACGGTGATGGTGATCTTGGGAAACGCTTCGACGATCTTCTTCAGCCGGTCGGCTTCTTTGAGATGTTTGGTCATGGTTAAGACAAGTTCAGAGTTGTAGCGCTCATCCTGCCGACCGTTGGGTGCCCCATTTCTCGCGTCCTTTGCGAGAAGTGGGGATCTTGCCATCTCCGCTGCGGGGGCCAGAGGCCGCTACGAAGACCGATTCTCTCATGCGCCGCGCTTTCGTTCGTCGATCTTGTGCAGCATGGTATCGACGACGTTAGCTGCGTCCGACAGTTCCATTTTCACCGGAACCACCGCTAGCGGCTCCAGGGCAGAAAGGTAGCCGCCCAGGTTCACGGCGTCTTTTTCAGTCGTCACGAAGCCGCCAGCCTCGCTCCGCTGTTTCAGTTCCAGCAGTTCCCGTACATCTTTCTCACTGTAAGCATGGTGGTCGCGGTAAAAGGCTTCGGCGACCGGCTCGATCTGTGCCGCCCGCAATTGCAACGCGAAATTCTGTGGCCGGGCGATGGCGCAGAACACCACGGGACGCGGAGGAACATTCTGGGGCACGATTCCCCGCCGCACGCGCCATACCATTTTCCCTCCGAGAGGAAACGACTTCGCGGCAGCGCCGCTGGCGAGCACGACCGCATCCGCCCGGCGCAACGCAAACAGCGGCTCTCGCAAACGCCCTGCCGGAAGCAACCGGTCACTGGCGTCCTGAGGCGTGACCAGAACAACATCGAAGTCCCGCGCCAAGGCCCGGTGCTGAAAGCCGTCGTCGAGCAGATGCAGTTGCGGTCCGAACCGCGATTCGGCGAAGCGCCCCGCCTCGTATCGATCTTCCCCGACCACCACCGGCACCTGCAGCTTGCGCGCGATGAGAAGAGGCTCGTCGCCAAACTCCTGCGGCAGGCCTGCGGGATCAACCAACCGCACGCCGCTGGATTTGCGCCCGTAACCGCGCGACAGCACATCCAAGTTGATTCCCCGCGCCTTGAGCAGTTCCCCGAGCAACAACACGAACGGAGTCTTTCCCGACCCGCCCGCCGAAAGATTGCCCACGCTGACCACGGGACCCTGCAGCCGTTGCGCACGCAGAACTCCCCGGTCATAGAGCGCATTCCGCCCTTGGACCACACCGCCGTAGATGGCTGAGAGGGGATTCAATCGGTGTGCGCGGCCTGGGCCGTGACCGGCAGAGGATCGCGATCCTCCACCATGAGTGTCTTCAGCCCTTCGAGCGTCCGCAGAGTCGCGCCCATTTGCGACCGCATCGTTTCTTCCGCACGCTGGCCAAGGGCCCGCCGCTCGGCATCGTCCGCCAGCAGTTGCATCAGAGTCAGAGGCAACTCCGCCAGGCCGACGATCCTTACCGCATCCCGGCTTTGGAACAAAGCCACGATATCGCGGAAATTTTCCGTGTGGTTTCCGGTCACGATGGCGACCCCGTGCTGCGCCGGTTCGATGATATTGTGGCCGCCACGCGGTACCAGGCTTCCCCCGACGAACGCAATATCGGCCAGGGCATAGAGCGCGGCCAGTTCTCCGATGGAATCCACCAGGAGGACGCCGCCCGCGAGCGATTCTCCCTGCCACTGCGAGCGGCGGAACGACGGGATACCCAACTCCCGCAGCAGAATTGCAACCTCGTCGAAACGCTCGGGATGGCGCGGCGCCAGAATCATCACCGCGCGCGGGTGGCCCACCCTCAGATTTTCAAACGCCTTCAGCAGTGGCCGTTCTTCATCGTCGACCGTACTGCCGCAGACCAGCACCGGCCCGGCGCCTTCTGCCGCCAGCGATCGGCGAACGCCTTCCACAATGAGCGGTGGAGAAGGCAGGCTCACGTCGAACTTAAGGTTCCCCGTGACTTGCACGCGTGCCGCTTCCGCGCCGATCGATTCGAGCCGCGCGCCGTCCTCCGGCGTCTGCGCCAGAAACAGATCCACATGGACCAGCATCCTCCGCAGCGCCCAGCGAAAGCGCTGGTAGCGCGGCCAAGACCGGTCCGAGATGCGCGCGTTCACCACCGCGATGCGCGCTCCGCCGGCGTGCGTCAGTTGGAGAAAGTTTGGCCAGAATTCCGTTTCCGCGAGCACTACCAACTCCGGCCGCAACGCCCCAAGATAGGGCCGGATGGCGAACCTGAAGTCCATCGGAAAGTAGAACACGTTCTCGTCGCCAAAGCGTTTGCGGGCAAGCTCTTGTCCGGTGTCGGTGGTGGTCGACAGCAGCACTCGGTGGCGCGGAAAGGTCCGCCGCATCTGCTCCACGAGGCCGCTGACGGCAAGCACTTCGCCGACGGAAACGGCGTGAACCCAGATGACGCGCCCCGGCCTGCCAATCAGCCGCGCCGGGACCCTGCCCCGCCGTTCGGCAAATCCGGTCCGATACTTGCCGTGGCGCAGAATCTGGTATAGCCAATACGGCAGGCTCAGCACCATTCCCAGCCCCAGCAGCACACTGTAGAGAAAATAGCTCAAGCTGAGCCATTCTAAACCTCCCCCTCGGAGGCAGTGCATTCCACTTTATAATCGAGGTATGCAGTCTTCCCGATTCACCCGTAGCTCCGTCATCCTGATGCTGTGCGCTGCTGTCTGTCCAGCGGCATTGCTGGCCGCCAAGAACTTCGTCAAGCCAGCCGCGAAGCCAGCGATAAACTATCCCGCTCACGATTTTCACCGCGACGAGAAAGCTGCCATCGCCGCCGACCCTTACGACACGCCGGGAAAAGCCCAGATTTTCTCCGTGGATTTTGCTGCGCACGGTTTTCTGCCGGTGTTTTTCGTGGTGACCAATGACAGCGACCAGCCGATCTCCATTGCCAAAATGGAAGTCACGCTGCTCACCCGCAATCACTCGAAGCTCACGCCGATTTCTCCGGCAGACCTGTACCGGCGACTCTCGAATCCGCAAGCCAACACGCGGCCGAGTCCGCTTCCCCTGCCCCACAAGGTCAAGGGCACGGTGAGCCCAAAAGAAATGGATGAGATCGAATCCTCGCAATTCGCGGCCAGGGCGGTCGAGCCGCACGGCACGCAATCAGGGTTCCTGTATTTCGACATCGGGGGCATCTCCTCGCCTCTGCCGGGGGCAAGTATCGACATCACCGGCGTCACCGACGCGAGAGGAAACGAACTGATGTACTTTGAAATTTCGGTGGATCAATATTTGAACGCACCGCCGAAAACGGACTAGAGGTGGACGCTTCATTTGACCGTGGATTCTCATCGGGAGCGGAGTTAACCTAGAGCGTTCAGGAATACCCGGAGGTCCTCATGAGCAAACATAAGTCAGACAAATCATCCCACCGCAATCGAAGGGATTTTCTTAAGACAGGCGGTCTCATGACCGCGGCCGTCCTGGGCTCGGCTGCTTTTCCAGAGGTTGCACGCGGCCAGGCGGACCGGCAGTCGCTCCCCTCCAATTCGGCAACCTCAGATTCCATGCCGACTCGGAATCTGGGAAGGACCGGATACAAAGTTGGCATCTTCAGCCTGGGCGGCCAGGCTTCGCTGGAGAAGCCGAACAACGAAGCGATCGCCGTGCCCATCATTGAGAAGGCTCTCGACCTGGGCGTGAACTACATCGACACGTCTTCGATCTACGGCGGTCCGGAGCGGTGGAGCGAGCAATACGTCGGCAAGGTGATGAAGCACCGGCGCGGCGATGCCTTTCTCGCGACCAAGACCAAAGAGCGCACGCGCGACGGTTCGATGCGCATGATCGAGACGTCGCTCAAGCTGTTGCAGACCGATCACGTCGATTTGTGGCAACTGCACGACATCGGCACGATGACCGACATCAACGAGATCTTCGCCAAGGGCGGAGCCATGGAAGCCTTGCTCGAGGCTCGCGATCAGAAGATCGTGCGCTATCTCGGCATTACGGGCCACTACCGCCCCGACGCCCTGATCGAGGCCATTCACCGGCATGCGTTCGATACGATCCTGATGGCTGTGAATGCGGCTGATCCGCATCATTACAGCTTCTCTGAGCAACTACTGCCGCTGGCCGTGGAGAAGCAGATGGGCATCATCGGAATGAAAGTCCCGGCGCGCGGACGCCTTCTTTCGTCGTGGACTCCGCCGCCCATCGAACAGCAGAAACATTCGTGGGAAGGGATGGCGATCCAGGCGACGACGGGTGGCACGCTCGATATGCGGCAAGCGATGTATTACTCGCTGTCGCTGCCGGTCAGCACGGTCATCATCGGCTGCGATTCCATTGCGCAGCTCCAACAGAACGTGCAACTGGCGCGCGAGTTCACACCACTCAACCAGCAACAGATGGCGGCGCTTACCGAGAAGGCGCAGCCGGTGTCGAAGCAGTCGCTGTTCTTCCGGTTTTATGAGCGGGCGTAAATATAGCTTTGACAACCTTGTCATCCTGAGGACCGCGCCCTTTGCGGGCCGGAGGACCGATGCAACTCAGCGGGAGTTACACAGGTTCTTCGCTGCGCACAGGATGACAACGCCTCGTCGCGCCCCGCGCTCCCCTTTATAATCACTCTCTATGGTCACCACGACGGCCGATTCCATTGCGGCCCACGCCACGTTTGAGCCGGTCATCGGTCTGGAAGTCCACGTTCAGCTGCTCACCGCGACCAAGATTTTTTGCTCCTGCTCGACGCGATTCGGAGCGGCTCCGAATTCGAATGTCTGCCCAGTATGCCTGGGGATGCCCGGGGCGCTACCCGTGCTCAACCGGAGAGTCGTCGAGTTTGCCACACTGGCGGCGATGGCGCTGCAGTGCCGCGTCAATGAAACTTCCATCTTCGCGCGCAAGAATTATTTCTATCCCGACCTGCCCAAGGGATACCAGATTTCGCAATATGACAAGCCGCTCGCTGAATTCGGACACATAGAAATCCGGTCTGGCAAGGGCAAGAAGAAGATTGGCATCACGCGCGTGCACCTCGAAGAAGACGCCGGCAAGAGCCTGCACGAGGGCTTTCCCGACTCGGATGAGAAAACCGCCATCGATCTCAACCGCACCGGCGTACCGCTGATCGAAATCGTGAGCGAGCCCGACATCTCCTCGCCCGACGAGGCTTACGAATACCTGACTCGGCTGAAGGAGATCATCCTCTATACCGGCGTCAGCGACTGCAATATGGAGGAAGGCTCGCTGCGCTGCGATGCCAACGTTAGCGTGCGCCCTCGCGGCCAGAAGGAGTTCGGCACCAAGGCAGAAATCAAGAATGTGAATTCTTTCCGCTTTATCCGCGAAGCACTGGTATACGAAATCGGACGCCAGATTGACGTCCTCGAATCGGGCGGCAAGATCACGCAAGAAACGCGTCTCTACAACGCGAACGAAGGCAAGACCTACAACATGCGCTCGAAAGAGCAGGCGCACGATTACCGCTACTTCCCTGAACCAGACCTGCTTCCCCTGGTGGTGGACGAAAAATGGAAGGCCGAGATCGCCCGTACCCTGCCCGAACTGCCCGAGGCCCGCCGCGCGCGCATGGTGAAGGATTACGGCATCACCGAATACGACGCGCAGGTGCTGACGTTCTCGAAGTCGCTGGCGGATCAGTTCGAAGAGGCAGCGAAGGCCGCGAAGAATCCCAAGCGCGTCGCCAACCTGGTGCAGAGCGAGTTGATGGGCCGCCTCAAGGCCAAGGGAATTGAAATCGAGCAGTCTCCCATCTCGATGAAGGGTGTCGCGGCCTCCGCTGATCTGGTCGAGGCCGGCACGATCTCCGGCAAAATGCTCAAGGACCTCTATGATCTAAGCTTCGAGCGCGGCAAAGACTTTCCCGCTGTCTATGAAGAAGAAGGCCGCCCGCAGCAGTCCACCGACACATCAGCGCTGGAAAAGATGATCGACGACGTCCTCGCTGCCAACCCCAAGCAACTCGAGCAGTACCGCGCCGGAAAAACAACGATGCTCGGCTTCTTCGTAGGGCAAGTCATGAAAGCCTCCAAAGGCCAAGCCAGCCCGCAGCTGGTGAATGAGTTGTTGTCCAAAAAGCTGGGATGACGTAAGCGTTTTGTTCTTGCTTGTGTGATTTTGATTCTGATTTTGATTGTGTGGGACCGGGTCTTTGACCCGGTCGTTCGGCCCGGCGGGCCGAGGCCACTGTGCCACCGAAATACGAGTATCGCCGTCGTCTACTCCACTCTCAAAAAGACGATCACCCCCTGTTTGTCAGCTTCACGACAGACCATCGCTGGCAGCTCCCGCCAATGGCTCGAGACATTATTCTTGAGTGCTGTGAACAGGAAAACGGGCAGAAGTTCGATCTCCCCGCGGCTGTCGTAATGCCCGATCGTGTCCACCGGATCTACTCCCCACTCCGCCGCGAAGATGGCTGGAGCTATCCCCTGCCCGAGACCATGCAGTCCATCAAAGGCCGGTCGGCCAGACAGCCCAACGTTGCGCTGAAGCGTTATTGGCCCTGTCTGGCAGGAGGAGTTCTTCGATCCTGTACTGCGATCGAATGACAGTTTGGTGGATCGGGTGGAGTATGTTTGCCAGAACCCGGTGCGGGCAGGGATCGTGAAAACGGAGGCCGAGCACGCTTGGGTTTGGAAAGGGAAGATCCCTGTCTTATGATGCGTGGCTGGGAAACCCAGCGGCCTTCCAGGCCGCCCGACCGGGTCAAAGACCCGGTCCCACACATTCAGAAATAACACAGCCCTACGGGGCTTCACTTTCGTCATCTAACCTACCCTTTGCGTTCCCGATACCATGACACTGGGCCCGCCGGTCTTGGGCTGACCGCTTGAGAATTGCCATGAAATTCAAGCTTGACCGCATGATCAGCATCGCGACTTTGGGGGCATCGTTGGTAGCGATTGTTCTGGTCCTGAAGAAACCTGCGCCCGTGGCACACCCCCAGGCTCCCGCCGTCATCGCGGAACATGCGCAGGCCTTTGACCAGAAGATGGCGGAGTTCGCGCAGGCCACGCAACAGTCGCAGGCGGCGGGTGGATCCTTTGAGGCGAAACCCGGCGCGGGACAGGCCACAGCGGTGGTCTCGTCGGGTTCCAAGGCCGAAGTCCATATTAATTCTGACGAGATCAGCGCCGTGCTCGCGCAGTCGCTGGGCACAGCCGGGGGGACCGCAGCTCTGACTCCAGATTCCAACATCGGCAGCGGCGCGCCGACCATCAAAGACCAGCAGGTCAGCTTGGATGGCGATCTCGTGCACGGCCAGTTCCTCACAGAAATTGCCGGTAAAGACGTTTGGGTAACGATCTCCGGTCACATCGGCGAGAAAGATGGCTATGCCACGTTCGATCCCACGGAATTCAAAGTAGGCGACCTGAGCGTTCCGGTCTCGCTGGTGAATCCGGCGCTGCAGAAGAAGTTGGCCGAAGAGCGCGACCGTCTGAAGTTGCCGGATAATGTCGGCGGAATGAAAGTAGAGAACGGCGAACTGGTGATGCAGCAGAAATAACCCGGCTGCATGCGCCTTGGTTGTGTGGGGCCGGGTCTCAGACCCGGTCGGCGGCCGTAAGGCCGCTGGCGCGGCCTGACCGGGTCAGAGACCCGGTCCCACTCAAAAATCTTCTCCCCCACGATCTCAGGCGGGTCCTACCCGATTCTCGGCGGCCACCTTCCCGTACCAGCGGCCTGAATCCTTCATCGTTCGCTGCTGCGTCTTGAAATCGACGTAGGCGAGCCCGAAGCGCTGGCTGTAACCATCCGCCCATTCGAAGTTATCGATCAGACTCCAGGCGTGATATCCGCGAACGTCGGCGCCGTCGGCGATGGAGCGCCCCAACGCCGCCAGATATTCGCGGTGGTATGCAATGCGGCGGCTGTCGTGAATCACGCCGGTCGCGTCGGGCCCGTCGTTATAGGAGCATCCGCTCTCGGTAATCTCGATCACTGGACGGTTGTAGTCGCGCGTGATGCGCATGACCATGTCATACAGCGCTTTCGGCCAAACCTCCCAGCCGAAGTCGGTCTTCGGCCCCTGTTGTCCTCCGTCCATCTTCACGGGGAATAGCCATTCCTGCGCGTGCGCCACGCGCTCCATCGCGCCCGGCGCCAATGCGATGGTCCGGTAGTAAAGATTGATGCCGATGAAATCCAGCGGCGCCCGGATCTTCTCCATATCATCCGGCTTGATCTGCATGGCGGTCTCGGGCAGAAACGTAAGCGCGTCGGGATAACGCCCGCGCAGCGCCGGCTCCAGAAACCAGATGTTGGTGATGGCGTGGGCCCGCTCCGCCGCAAGCTTGTCTTCTTCGGAATTGGTCGCAGGCTCACAGTACGACATGCTGAACGCACTCCCCACCCGCGAAGACGGACGCAACGCCTTCAGCGCGCGGAACCCCGCACCCTGCGCCAGGTTGACCACGTGCGTGGCCCGCAGAAAGTCGAGCAGGCTCTTGCGCCCGGGAGCGTGCGTGCCTTCGAGATATCCCAGGTCCACAAACGCAGCGGGTTCGTTGAAAACCATCCAGTCGGAAACACGATCGCCCAGCGCCTGCGCAACCAGTTGCACGTAGTCAGCGAAGCGGGCCGCCGTATCGCGATTGGTCCATCCTCCGGCATCCTCGAGAGGCTGTGGCAAGTCCCAGTGATAGAGCGTGACCAACGGCCGGATGCGCGCCTCGAGCAACGTATCCACCAGCCGGCGGTAATAATCGACGCCCTTGGCATTCGCCGCGCCGGACCCGGAAGGCTGAATGCGTGGCCAGGAAATCGAAAAACGGTAGCTGTTCAGATTCATCACCCGCATCAGCGCAATGTCCTCGCGCCACCGGTGATAGGAGTCGCAAGCCACATCACCCGTATCGCCATTGTTGATCTTCCCTGGAGTGTGCGCGAAGCGGTCCCAGATGGACTCGCCCTTGCCGTCTTCATTCCAGGCGCCTTCGATCTGGTAAGCAGCTGTGGCTGTGCCCCAGAAGAAGCCCTTAGGAAACGTGATCTGGGATGCGCCGACCTGCGGCACCGAGGCCGCGGGCGCGGTACTCGCTTTGGAAGATCCGCCGCACCCCGAAAGCACTGCAGGCAGCCCCGCAGCGGCTCCGGCCCGGAGAATCGATTGGACAAACTTGCGGCGCGTCAGTCGCAAACTAGGCTAGGTCTCCTTCAAGGCTGGTGCGGCCTCGGTCATCAATTGTGCTGGATAAACTTCCCGTTCTTCTGCCCGGTCAGCGAGTTGTACAGCGTTTCCAAGAATGCGTCCTCGTTGATGAAGTCTCCGGAATACTTCTTCCACGGATCGAGCAGCTTCGCCTGCTTCATCTGATCGAGCGACTTGCCGTCCTTGAGCGCCTTCTGCACCGCCTCCCTCGTTGCCTTCAGCATGGTCAGGTAAGCCCGCACGTCGTCCAGGCTCGACACCGGCCCATGCCCGGGAATGATCTTCACGTCCGCTGGCACCTGCGCGATGACTTTCTCCACGCCGTCGATCATCCCGTTGATGCTGCCTCCACTGTCCACGTCAATGAAGGGAAAGCCGTAGGTGACGAAATCGTCGCCCATGTGCACGACATTCGACTTGGGGAAAAAGATAATCGAGTCGCCGTCCGTGTGCCCGGCAGGAAAGAAGAGAGCGCGGATGTCCTCTCCGTTCAGATGCACGGTCACGTCGTGGTCAAAAGTGATGATCGGCAGCGCTTCTTTCTCAGCGGGCTTTACGTCCATGTGCACCGAACTGCCGTTCCCGGCGGCGCCTCCGGTCTCCAGCCGCTTGCGCACGTTGTCGTGTGCGATGATCGGGGCTTGCTTCTGGAAGTAAGCATTTCCGCCGGTGTGATCGCCGTGATAGTGCGTGTTGATAATGAACCGCACCGGCTTGTCAGTGATGCCTTTCAACGCCGCCTGGATCTTCTCCGCGAGCGGGGCGTATTGATCGTCAACAATCACGATCCCGTCGTCGCCGACCGACGCGCCAATGTTTCCCCCAGCGCCCTGCAGCATATAGACGTTGCCGGCGACCTTGGTAACCTTCATCTGTACCTTGCTGAAATCCTGTTCCTGGGCGCCAGCCAGGCCGCAATAAAGCAGACTCACCACCAAAATCGACGCTCTACGCATGTTCGGAGTCCCTTTCACGAGAAGCGATTCTAACGGAAAAAGAGAATTCATGGCCTTTCATGGCCTGATGCCCCCTTCCCCGAGACGACGAATTCCGGATCCCTCTGGCATGGGAACGGGCGAGATAAAATCTGCTTGACCCTTACGTAACGTCAGACCGTAAAACCTCGATTAAGGGGAAATCGTGGACCAAACGTACCTGCCTCACGAGTTCGCGAAGCGCGCCGGTGTGACCGTCCGCGCCTTGCATCACTACGACCGGCTTGGGTTGCTGAAACCCAGCGGCCGCACTGCCGCAGGATACAGGGTGTATTCCGACCGCGACTTCGCGCGCCTGGAGCAGATCGTAGCGTTGAAGTTCATCGGCTTTCCCTTATCCCAAATCCGGGAAATCCTACACCGCAAGGACACCGATCTATCCGTCGCGCTTCGGCAGCAACGCCAGATCCTGGCCGAGAAGAGGGACCATCTTGCTCAGGCCGTGCAGGCCATCGAGCGCGCCGAAAAGGTCGTGGCCACCGGCGGGGAACCCGACTGGGAACCATTCCGCAAGGTCATCGAGGTGATTCAAATGCAAACCAGAAAAGACTGGATGAAGAAGTACTACACCGAAGAGCAGCTCGAGAGTCTGCGCCACCGTTGGTCTCCGGAGGTGCAGCAGGAGTCGGAGCAGGGTTGGGCCGCATTGGCTCGAGACACCGAGGCAGCCATCGCCCGGGGCGTCGACCCAAGTGGCGAAACAGGGCTGCAATTGGCGACGCGCCGGCAAGAACTGTTGGCGATGTTTACGGGTGGCGACCCCGGCATTGAGCAGAGTCTGCAGAAGCTCTATGCCGACAAGGCCAACTGGCCGTCCAGCTTTAAGAAGCCGTTCAGCGACGCGGTGGACCTGTTCCTCGGCCAGGCCGCCGACGCGCTGGCAAAAGCCAAGTTGCACTAGCGTGCACGTCGTTTGAGGACCACAGGGAGGACTCACGAACGGGCGCGGCCCCGAGCCGCGCCCCGATTTCTTACTGGGGATTCAGACTATCAAACAGCTTCCACAGTTTGTCGACCGTCGCGCGGTAAATCACCCATCCGCTAGCGCTGTCCGACGTCTCGCGGAAGAGCAACTCGCCGCGGCCGTCGCCGTCGGCGTCCACTGCATCCACCAATTCGAGTCGCGGCGTGACGTCGAGATGATTTTTGTCGGTCACGCCTACATAGAGTTTGTGCAGGTTGTTGTAAATGTCTGGATGGGTAACCAACAGGATGGGATATGTAAGCTCGGAATCCACAGCCGGATGAGAACTGCCCGCCGGCGGCGGCATGTGCGCTTCGGCCGAGAAGACGATAATGGGCTGGTTGTTGGTCCACAAGTCGTACGCAATCATCTGCACGTTCTCGAGAATCGGATCCTTGGCTCTAGCGGCTGCCGCCTGGCGCGCCGTCTGCGGGCTCGCCGGTTTCGGGGTGATCTTTGCCTTGGCCCGCGCATCCACATACTCGCGGACCTGTTCCTTGGCCAGTGCAATCACCTGCTGCCGGCGCTCTCCTTCTTCGTCCTTGAGCCAGTCGAACGCAAAGGACCGCGGCTCCGGCCCACTGGCATCGGAGATTGCGGGATTCAGCTGAATGGCAGGCTTCCCGGCCGCGACGTCGACCATCTTGCCGGCACTCGCAGAGGCCACGGCGCCGGGCCTGCTGTAGCCCGGCACATCATCGTCGGGCAACGGGTCGACGGGCTTCCCGCGCCGCAGTTTCGGCCGGTTCGCTTCATCGGCTCCGCTGTCAGATGTTGGCGGTGCCGGGCGAGCGGCCGGCTTGGCGTCATTCGGCGCCCCAGGCGCGGGTGAGCTTGGCGCAGGTTGGCCTTGACCCGCCTGAGTCGAGCCCGCTGTCGGCGCCGACGAGGGTTCCGCAGAGCTTTTTTTCAGCCGTGGCGGCTCATCCCCCGAAGAAGATGGCCCGGTGGGCGCCGGCGCGGTAGAAGGTGGCGCGGGGTTAGAAGCGGGTGCACTGGCAGGCGCACCTTCCTTCGCAGGATTCCTGGTCAGCCGCGGGGGCGCGTCACTGGTGTCGATGCCAACGGGGACCGACTCCGCCGCGAACGCGGTTTTCGGCCGCTCGGTTCCTGCCGGAAGCCATAAGCCGGTTCCGATCCAGGGATTCTGAGCGTCGACCGCATTGCTGTGCAGCGCGCTGTTGACCGTGAATAGGCCAAGCGAACTGCCAGCTCGTTCCGCCTCATAGACCGTGCCTGGCTCCAACGCCATCGGGATCGGATCTGCCTTGTAGGCCGTGGCATCCCAGAACTTGCCGCCGATCAGAATCGCGACCGGCACCAGCGTCGCTTTGCCGCTCGCTGCCAACTGGAGCACCCCGACCGCCCGCGGTCCCGCGTCCTTCTTTCTGGGGGCCTTACGCTCCCCAGGCGTGATCTGCGGCCGCTGTTCCTGCGCCGCCCCGGCAGCGGGCCAAGCAGCAACCCAAGCCAGAAGCGCGACGAAAAACCATCCGCGGTATAAAATCTTCTGGAAAGCCACCTTGCCGGATGCAGCGTTCTCCGCACTCGACTTCGATTTCCCCGGAGAGATTCCCATGAATGTCAATGATAAAGCCCCCGACTTCACTTTGCAGGACCAGAACGAAAAGGAAGTCGCGCTCAAGGATCTGCGTGGCAAGACCGTTGTTCTCTATTTCTTTCCTCGAGCAGACACCCCGGGCTGAACGATCGAAGCTCGCGGGTTCCGCGACTCATACAAGAAGATGCAGAAGACCGGCTCCGTGCTGCTCGGCATCTCGCCGGACACACCGAAAGCGCAAAAGAAATTCGAGGAAAAGTACGATTTGCCCTTCACCCTGCTGGCCGACGCCGACAAGAAAGTCGCCGAGGCTTTCGGCGTCATGAAGGAAAAGAACATGTACGGCAAGAAAGTCTGGGGAGTCGCAAGGACTACGTTCATCGTCGGCCCCGACGGAAAGATCCAGCATATCTTCGAGAAGGTGAAGCCGGAAGGTCACGCTGAACAGGTGCTGGCATATCTGAAGGAATCGGCCACGGGCGTAGCCTAGCTGCGTCCAGGAGGAACTGATGCGCGGTCTCATCGGATTTATTGGTGTTTTTGGAGTCCTGGCCCTGGCCGGGGCCGTTGCGAAACCGGTTCCTTTGCCCGCCGACGATCACAACTCCATTGTGATCGTATTCCAAGACGGTCACCGCCAGAGCTTCGCGATGACCGAGATTGCGCGCATCGACTTCAAGGCTCCCACCGTCATCGCGTATAAGGACGGTCACCAGGAGAAAGTTTCTGGCGACATCGCCCGCATTGAGTTCGAGAACTCCGCCGTCACTACGGGGCTGCCCGGACGGGCTCACTTTGTCGGCAAGTGGGAAGTCGGCGAAGGCAACGGGAGAAAGTTCTTCATCACCCTCGACGCCGATGGCGACGCCAGGAAGACCCTCGGAGCCTCACACGGGACTTGGACGGTCGTGGATGGAGAGGCTCGCATTACCTGGGACGACGGCTGGCACGACGCGATCCGCAAAGTGGGAACCAAGCACGAAAAACTCGCCTACGAGCCCGGCAAGTCCTTCGACGACGCGCCCTCCAACGTCACCGCCGCAACCAACACGCAGCCCAAGCCGATCTAGGAGCGCGGCGCTTAAGATTTCTCCCCATGCTCGCATCGCGAACCTCGCCGCCAATCGCTCCACTCCGTGCGCTCGATCGTGCTTTCTTCAGCCGCGATCCCCGCCGCGTAGCCCGCGAACTCTTAGGGAAGATCCTGGTACGACAGACGGGCTCCGGGCGTCGCACTGCCCGCATCGTAGAAGTCGAAGCCTACCTCGGGGAAACAGATCCCGCCGCCCATGCCGCGGCTGGCCGCACAGCCCGCAACTCCGTGCTATTTGGCCCGCCCGGCCACGCGTATGTCTACTTCATCTACGGAAATCACTACTGCCTCAATGTCTCCTGCGAACCGGAAGGCAGAGCCGGAGGTGTCCTTTTCCGCGCCTTAGAACCACTCACGGGAGTTGAGCAAATGGCCCAAGCCCGCGGCATCGAGATACACGGGCCCAAAGACTTGCGCAAACTCACCAGTGGCCCGGGACGGCTAAGCGATGCCTTCGAGATCACCCGCGCTCGGGACAACGGTGAAGACATCACCTCCGCGGCCGGCAGTCTGTGGATCGGGGACGATGGGTACCACTCCCGGGGCATCCGCGTAACTCCCCGCATCGGCATCACCAAGGCGGCCGACAGGCGTCTCCGCTATATCCTTGCGGGAAACGCTTTTGTTTCCGGTCGGAGAATACAGGCTAAGAAGTGAATTTGTGGCGGACCGGGGTCTTTGACCCGTTCACCGCCGCCTCGCGGCCGGTTTTCCTCGCCCGACTTGACCCTCCGGGTGTAGACTGGGCTGCGGGATCGAGTAGGCGACAGTCCTTGCCTGGCAAGGCTTTTGGTCCATCATGGGGAGCGATGGAAAAAACAGAATCTCCCTCCGAAATTTTCCCGCATCCCCCCGTTGGCGTAGGTCATCTCAGAGGATAGGAGCCCGCGTGCGCCGCTTCGGGCCATTTCGCATTGTCCTCGCCGCTTTGGCAGCCTTGGCTGCTGCAACGCCCCTACTCGCGGCCGCCGGAGGAGTCGTCGGCCATCCCCAGGAAACGCCCTCCTACATTCTCGTTGGTTTTGCTGGCGGCTTCGTTCGCCACGACGATCCCCACCACGGCCCGGTGCAACTCGCGCAACGCCTTCAGCGCAATGCCCCAAAGGGCGTCTATATCGAGGTATTCGAGAACCGCCGCCGGAAAGATGCCTACAACACCATCGTGCGCCTGCTCGACTGCAATCACGATGGCGTCCTCAGCAACGAAGAGAAAGCGCAGGCCCGCATCATCCTGTTCGGGCACAGTTGGGGGGCGTCGGCGGTGGTGATGCTATCCCGCGAACTGGAACGCACAGGGATCCCGGTGCTATTGACCGTGCAGGTCGACAGCGTCGCCAAGCCGTGGCAAAGCGACGGAGTCATCCCGCAAAACGTGGTTGCGGCGGCCAACTTCTATCAGCCCCATGGCCTCGTCCATGGCCGCGCAACGATTACCGCCGCTGACGATTCCAAGACCCAGATCCTTGGCAACTACCGTTTCGACTACCAGAAAAACCCGGTGCGGTGCGAAGGAGGCTCCTGGTTTCAGCGAGCGTTCTCGCCCAGCCATTTGCAGAGCCAATGCGATCCCCGCCTGTGGACGCAGGTCGAGACCCTGGTTCGTGAGCGCATTGAACCTCTGCCCGCTACGGTCGCGGTGATTCCGTAGGCTGCGGGCTTTTGATCACAGCCACAGTGCGCCAGAATATGGCAGCGTCGGCCCTTCCATCTTCGCGCTCTGGCGTTCCTGAATCTTGCCGCGCGGTGGCCGCATCTCTTACAGTACGTCTATGAGCAAAATTCACATTCCTACGCCTTTGCGGCAGTATGTGGGCAAGCAAGCCTCGGTGGAAGTGCAGGGAGCCACGGTCGGCGAGGCGATGAACGCGCTGGTCGCGCAGCATCCTGATCTGCGGAAGCACCTTTATACCGAGGACGGCAAACTGAGGGCCTTTGTGAACCTTTACGTCAACGATGAGGACATCCGCTACATGCAGAAAGAAGCGACCGCGCTGAAGGAAGGTGATAACATTTCCATTGTGCCTTCTATCGCCGGAGGCGCGATTTGACTGGGGTTATTTGACTTTGAGTCCGGTCGCTACAATGCGCTGTTGTGGCCCTTCCGGTTGTTGACGCCGCATTCGCGCGGTCTTCGATTTGATCCCAGCGGAAACTCAACAAATATAGATCTTTAAACCACGAAGGTACACGAAGGAAATCCAACCGAGGAGTCTATGGCCACCACCACGGAAATTCCGGTAACGCTGAGTAAGGACGAAATCCTGCGCTACTCGCGCCATCTGATCATGCCCGAGGTCGGGATCGAGGGGCAGCAGAAGCTGAAAGCGGCGCGCGTGCTGTGCATCGGTACCGGCGGGCTGGGATCGCCGATGGCGCTGTACCTGGCGGCCGCGGGCGTGGGGACGCTGGGGCTGGTTGACTTCGATGTGGTGGACTACACCAACCTGCAGCGGCAGATTATCCACTCGACCGCCGACGTGGGGCGCAAGAAGCTCGATTCCGCAGCGGACAAGCTGAAGGGGATCAATCCTTTTCTCAACCTGAAAACATTCGACACGCGACTAAGCAGTGCCAACGCGATGGAACTGTTTCGCGACTTCGACATCATCGCCGACGGCACCGATAACTTTCCTACGCGCTATTTGGTAAACGACGCGTGCGTGCTCTCCGGCAAGCCGAATGTTTACGGTTCGATCTTCCGGTTTGAAGGGCAAGCCAGCGTGTTTGCCACCGAAGATGGACCGTGCTATCGCTGCCTGTATCCCGAGCCGCCACCGCCGGGACTGGTTCCTTCGTGCGCGGAGGGTGGTGTGCTCGGCATTCTTCCCGGTCTCGTAGGCGTAATGCAGGCCACCGAAGTCATCAAGCTGATCCTCGGTATCGGCGACCCGTTGATCGGGCGCCTGCTCTTGATTGACGCGCTGGGCATGAAGTTCCGCGAACTCAAGCTGCGCAAGAATCCGGA
>JBARBI010000135.1:0-17022 GCA_049792875.1 Candidatus Sulfotelmatobacter sp. | reverse complement strand
TCTGCTTCTGGGGAACCTTCAGCCCTTCGCGGCGCCAAATTCTCTCCACTCGATCCTTCCCCACGTTCCAGCCGGCTTCGCGCAGCTTGATCGTGATCCGTCGATAGCCGTACCGCCCATAGCGGTCAGCCAGGGTGATGATCGCCCGGGTCAGTGCGTCTTCGTCGTTCCGCTGTGTGGGCTGGTAGCGTTGCGTGCCACGTGGCTGGTGAACCAGGTGGCACGCACGACGCTCACTCGCTCCGCACTGTCGTGCATGTTCCACAGCGATACGCCGACGCTCCGGGCTTAGAAGTTTCCCCGGGCGATGTCCTGAAGGATTTGCTTATCTAGGCTCAGCTCGGCGACCAGCCGCTTGAGCTTACCGTTCTCCTGCTCCAGTTCCTTTAGCCGCTTGGCCTGGTCCACCTTCAGACCGCCATATTCCTTGCGCCAGCGATAGTAGGTCTGTTCCGTAAATCCGGCTTCCTTGCACGCTGCCGGGGTCGTCTTCCCGTTCGCGATCGCCACTTCGATCTGCCGAAGCACGTTCACAATCTGCTCAGGCGTATGCTTCTTTCCTCGCGCCATTCCAGGCTCCTTCCATACCAGTTTGTCTCACTCCACCTGGTACAGAATTTGCCGGGCATTCCAGATGCGGTCCAGGTATTGACATCTCTCAAGACGATTGCAGGGTGAGGGCTGGAACATGGGTGATAGTGTGGCAGGATACCCATCGCAAGGGGTTGAAAGAGAGGTTGAAATGGTTAAGCAAGTGGTACGTCTGACAGTTAACCTGACGATCAACGAGGGACAGGCCGATGCATTTCAAAGCATCGCGCGATCGATCACCGAGGTCAGCAAAGCGGAGCCGGGTACGCTTGGATACGAATGGTTTTCGAGCGACGGCAAGAGCTACAGGCTGGTTGAGACTTACAGGGATGCCGCCGCAGTCGAGGCGCACTTCATGGGTCCGGCGGTGCAACAATGGGTTCCGAAGCTTGCGACGGTCTGCTCGGTGGACAAATTTGAGGTCTACGGCGATCCGGGGCCGAAGGTGACGGCGATGGCAGGCGGATTCGGGGCGGCCGTCTTCCAGTATTGGATGGGCATCGACCGCTGATATCGACTGCTGATCCTGAGACTGCGGCTTACTGCTTTTCGAGATCGATCTGCTCATAGGCGTGCTGGGCGATGCCGGCGCGGATCTGGGCGGGGGTTTTGCCGGCCCTGGTCATGGCATATGCGTAAAAGGCCTCCTGCGCGCAGGTGGAGCATTCGGTGCCGTGGAGTCCCTCATAGCAACTGCGCAAGCTGGTGTGTCCCAGGGCACGATCGCAGCGGCAGTTACATGGAAGCTGATAGAGAACATTGCCGATCTTCGCGGCATCCTGGTAAACGTGTACCTGCCACGGATAGCGGAAGTTCTCGCCGGTCAGTTTGGCCCCGGAGAGAATCGGCGGCAGCGCGGCGACCTTGAGGGGAGCGGCGGGGTGATAGGCCGGAACGTCATCGGCGGGGTTGGACCACTGCGCGTAACTGGCGGCGGTGACGGCAAAGACGGCGAAACCCAGGATAAACCGGCGATTGGCAAAGATCATTGCGGGCTCTCTCCTGCTCATTTTAGACCGTATAGAGCCATGAACGGAATCCGGACTCGCTCACCGATCTGACGACAATTGCGGCTGGCTTCGTTGAGAGAGAACGCGATCTTCAACACAAAAAAAAGGCGGCACGAACGTTTTGCTGTTCGTGCCGGGAGGCCAGTGACGCAAACTACTTCCAGCTCTGGTGCGATCAGGAAGATCGCTCTCCATCACTGGAATATCTACACGATACTATAGATTCGGTTCGAAGCAAATACAAAAATCTAAATTCTTTCGCCATGCGGGACAAGAAACCTTTGGGTTTCAGATAGCGTCTAATCCGCTTTTCCTCGTTGCCTTCCAGTAGAATTCAATTGAGAGTCCATGGCGGGTCGCGGATGGCAAACGACTTAAAATCATCGGGTTCAGACCACACAGGCACTGCCGCAGACCTGGGAAGTGGCGGGTCTGCCACGAAGGATTGGCTCAAGGTCGGGGGCATCGCCGCAGCTTCAGCTTTGCTGGGAGGGCTGGCAGCTGCCTGGTTCTACCGCAAGACGCTCTCCCGACTTCGGGAGGCAGAAAATGATATTCCGGATTTGGAATCCAGAACCACTACGGACGGGGCGGAGGAGGATTTTTGACTCCTGAGCCGTTCGGGGCCGCCATTCCAGGTCCCGTGGCAAGTTCTTGCTCAAGGATCTCGCACAGCACATGGCCGGCAAGAATATGGGCTTCCTGGATACGAGGAGTGTCTGTGGAGGGCACTTCGAAGAGAAAGTCGGCTGCCGTAGCCACCTTTCCTCCGCCCTTTCCGGTGAACGCCACGGTAACCGCGCCGGCTTTGCGTGCCGCCTCGAGGGCAAGGAAAACGTTTCGGCTGTTGCCGGAGGTGGAGATGGCGACGACGACATCGCCCTTGCGCGCGAGCGTCTCGACCTGGCGCTCGAAGATGTGCTCGTAGCCGTAGTTGTTGCTGGCGGCGGTGAGGATGCATGTGTCGGTCGATAAGGCGATGGACGGGATACCGGCGCGGTCCTGACGAAAGCGGACGACCAGCTGGCCGTTGAGATGCTGCGCGTCGGCTGCGCTGCCGCCGTTGCCGCACCAGAGAATCTTGCCGCCCATGCGAATCGCGAGGACCATCTCGGAGGCGATCAGATCGAGAACGCGTCGCTGGTCTCTAAGCGTTTGAATGACCTGAATGTGGTCAGCGAAGGCGGATTCAAAAATCGTCGTTCTCTCGGCACTGGTGGGCGTCATGGATGTTCCTTGTTCTGGATGAGATGGGTCCGGCGGGCCTCGCCCCGTTCGAGGGCGTTCCAGCATATTACTCCTGCGAACACTTCTTTGAGGATTGCAAACTAGGAGCGGCCGGTTCCTTTAGGGAACCACCGATCCAGTTTGCAAAATGAAAGCTGGTATGCGTTGCGGTTCAGTGGGTGATCAAGAACTGGAGCTGGCCGATGTAGACGCCGAACGGACCCAGTTGGATCGACTTGAGGGAGACAGGGTCGGGGGCTCCGGGGGTTTTGAGCAGTGTGTTTACCGCTCCGGCGGGCAAGCTTTTGCTTGTCAGGTCCACGGTTTGCGGCTGGTCGGTAAAGTTCACCGCCACCACTACAGGGGGTGCTCCGGCGGCCTGGCGCATCCAGCTCAGCACCCTGGTGTTTTGTGTGTCGAGCATGGTGTCGGAGCCTTCGGAGAACGTGCGGTTCGTCTTTTTCAGCCTGATGAGCGTTTGATACCAGGCGTAAAGCGACGTTGGATCACTTTTTTCGTTCTGCACGTTGATGGTGGTTGCGCTGGGCGGGACGGGCAGCCAGGGCTTTGCGCTGGGGCCATCGAAGCCTGCGTTTGGACCGGACGTCCACTGCATCGGCGTGCGCTCGCCGTCGCGACCCTTGTCTTTGGGCCAGCCGGTGATGCCGACGGGGTCTTTCACGTCTTCCTTGCGGGTGGGCGGGGTGGTCTTCATGCCGATCTCGTCGCCGTAATAAAAGAGCGCGGCGCCCCGGCTGGCAAAGAGGATCGTGGAGATGACGCGCTGGATGTCGGTGTCGTGCACGCCGTCGCCGTAGCGGGCGTCGAGACGCGGGTTGTCGTGGTTGTCGAAGATGAGCAGCGGAACGTTTGTTCCCAGATCGGTCTCGGCGTCTTCGAGCTTCGCGCGGAATGCGGCGACATCGAGCTTGTTGATGAAACCGATCTGCGTGTCCATGGGCAACTGAAATTCGGGGTGCTCGTAGGTGCCATATTGCTTGACCAGCTCGGCGATGTTGGGCAGGTAGGTTTCGCCGATGAAGACGCGAGTGCCGGGGAACTTGTCCGTGCTGAACGTGTCGGCCTCGGCACGCATCTCGGCCATGACTGCGTGCACGCCGGGGAGATTGTTGGTGCGCGTATCCTGCAGCGCGACGTCGCCGTAGTTGTTTACGTAACTCTTGCCGTCCTTGTCGAGGGCGAGGTCCTCGTCCGCCATGCCGGGATCTTCGAAGAGGGTGGTGATGGCATCGAAGCGGAAGCCGGCTACGCCCTTCTTCAACCAGAAGGCGATGATGTCCTTGAAGGCCTGGTGGACCTTCGGGTTGTTCCAGTTCAGGTCGGGCTGCTGGATGTAGAACTTGTGGTAGTAGTACTGGCGCGTCTTCTCGTCCCACTCCCAGGCCGAGTGTCCGAAGTCGGACTGCCAGTTGTTGGGCACCTGGCCTTTGTCGGTTGCGGTTTGGCCCTTGCCGTCGTGCCACATGTACCAGTCACGGTACGGGTTGTCGCGCGACGAGCGTGACTCCAGGAACCACTTGTGCTTGTCGGAGGTATGGTTCATCACCATGTCCATGAGCACGCGGATGTGACGCTTGTTGGCCTCGGCGATGAGATGGTCGAAGTCGGCCATGGTGCCGTATTTGGGGTCGATTGCTTCGTAGTCCGAGATGTCATAGCCGAAATCGACCTGCGGCGATGGGTAGCAGGGCGTGAGCCAGATTGCGTCGACGCCGAGTTCCTTGAGGTAGTCAAGATGTGCCGTGATGCCGCGCAGGTCGCCGATGCCGTCGTTGTTGGAGTCGGCGAAGCTGCGGGGGTAGATCTCGTAGAAGACGGCGTTGCGCCACCAGTTCTTCTGGTTGTAAGAGTCGGATGAAGATGATGAGTTCTGGGCCATGGCTCTCAGTGCCCCGGTGCCCAGCATAAGAGCGACGGCGGTGATGGTTATCAGTTTTTTGGTCCAGTTTCTGGTCCAGTGCATTGCGGTCTCCTCGTCAGTGGGGAGGTCCCCTGCCGCGAAGGCCAGTACGGACACACCCCGATTCCGATGCTCATGAATTGGCAACGGTGTGAACAGGCCAAACTAACACAATCGGCTGCGGTTCGTGGAGTTCAAAGTAAGACAGGGGCATAGGGGGCAAGGTGGGCCGAATGGCGGACCTTTCCTGCATGCACGTGCGCGGATTTACTGAACCTTTGTCACCAGTGCGGCGAACGGGGGCAGTACCACATGAGCCGGCGAGATCGACGTTGGGGATGGCGTTGAACTGTAGAGCGGCGTGAGTTTGCTGCCCGGCAGCTCATCCGGCTTGAAGGAGAGCGTCCGCTCACGATTGCTCATGTTCAGAAGCACGAATACGGTTTCGTCGCCGGTCCTGCGGAGATAGGCGAAGACGTCGGGATCGTTGCCTACACTCTCCTGTGAACCGTTTCGCAGGGCCGGATGGGTTTTGCGGAGATCCAAGAGGCGTTTGTACGAATTCAGGATTGAGTCGGGATCCTTGCTTTCGGCTTCGACGTTGTATTTGGACGAAGTTGGCGGGATAGGCAGCCACGGCTTTGTGGCGGTGGTGAAGCCGGATTTTGGCGATGACGTCCACTGCATGGGGGTGCGCTCGCCGTCGCGGCCTTTTTCTTTCGGCCAGCCGAGCTTGCCGATAGGGTCGTGGACATCTTCGACGCGGGCGGGATCGGTGGTGCGCATGCCGAGTTCTTCGCCGTAGTACATCTGCGGAGTTCCGCGAGTGGTGAGTTCGAGGACGGCCATCAGCTTGGCGATCTGGTCGTTGTGCACACCGTCGCCGTAGCGGTCCCACTGGCGCGGCTGATCGTGATTCGAGAAGAAGTATTCGGGCTGGCCGTGGGCGGAGTTGTTTTCTATTTGATTGAAGAGCTCGCGAAAACGCGGGGCGGAGAGCTTGTTGACGTCGGCGATCTGGAAGTCCATCGGCAGCTGCACTTCGTCGGCGTTGCCGTACATCTTTGCCAGAGCTTCAACGTTGGGTTCGTCGGCTTCCGTGACGAGAACGGGGTCGCCGGGATATTTGTCGACGACGCGGCGGACTTCCTTAAGGACGTCATGCACTTCAGGCAGGTCATCCGTGTACTTGTGCTGGATGTTGCGATCACCGTAGGCGTTGCGACCGGGCAGGTAAGGATCGTCGTGGAGGTTGGGATCTTCGAAAAGACGCGATACGGCATCGATGCGGAAGCCGGCGACACCACGCTTCATCCAGAAGTCGAGCACGCCATCCATCGCCGCATGGACCTCGGGATTGCGCCAGTTCAGGTCGGGCTGCTGCACATAGAAGTAGTGGTAATAGTACTGGCGCGTCTTCTCGTCCCATTGCCACGCCGAGTGGCCGAACCACGACTGCCAATTGTTGGGCGGCTCGCCTTTATCGGTAGAGGTCTCGCCCTTGCCGTCTCGCCAGATGTACCAGTTGCGCTTGGGATTGTCGCGCGAGGAACGGGATTCGAGGAACCACTTGTGCTGATCGGAGGTGTGGTTGATGACGTAGTCCATGATGACGCGGATGTCGCGCTTCTTCGCTTCGGCGACGAGGTTGTCGAAGTCGGCCATGCTGCCGTAGATGGGATCGATGGCGGTGTAGTCGGAGATGTCGTAGCCGTAGTCGATGCCCGGCGAAGGATACATCGGCGTTATCCAGATGGCGTCGATGCCGAGGTCGTGGAGGTAGTCGAGGCGCGATGTGATGCCCTTGATGTCACCGACGCCGTCGCCGTCGGAGTCCTGGAAGCTGCGCGGATAGATTTCGTAGATGACGGCGTGACGCCACCATTCAGGGCCGGTGGGCTGGGATTGTGCGGCCTGTCCGAGCGAGATTGAGGCGAAGGCTCGTGGTTTCCCACCCATGACTGCATCATGGATGGGGCACCCGGCAAACGCTCCGATGGACAGACTGAGAGCGCATGCGGCGACGGCGGCGAGAACAGATTTGGTCCAGTGCATTGCGGTCCCTCGTTTTGCTTCCGCTGCTCGTAAATCCGGCAACGGTGTGAACACGCCAAGCTATCACATTGGGTGAGCGTCAGGGGAGTCCTATGGAACCGGGTCCTTCGCGCCTACACGCTGGAATGCTGCGCGATCAGCATCGACTCGAGAATCTGGTCGGAGACTTCCTTGACCGACCCGGGCGAGTGCGCCAGGAACAATGTGTTGGTCTTGTCGCTCTCGCCGATCGCCTTCAGCGTGTCGAAGTATTGCGTGACCAGCACCAGTTGCATGACGTCCTTCGGTGTGGCTCCTTCGACGGCCTTCTGGAACTGCTCGATGGACGACTGCAGGCCCTCGACAATCGCCTTGCGCTGGTTGGCGATTCCCTGCCCCTGGAGCGCTTTGCTTTCGGCCTCGGCTTCGGCTTTCTTGACGACGAGGATCTTGTCGGCCTCGCCTCGCGCGGTGGCGGCCACCTGCTCGCGCTGCGCGGCGTTGATGTCATTCATCGCGGACTTGACCTTTGCATCGGGGACGATGTCGGTGACCAGCACGTTGACGATCTCGTATCCGAAGGCTGCCATGTCCGAGTCGAGTTCCTGCTTGACGGCTGCGGCGATGCTGGACTGCGAGGCGAAGACCTCGTCCAGCGTCATGCTGGGAACGTGGCCGAGAATCACCTGCTCCACGTAGGACTTGATCTGCGCAACCGGATCGGAGAGCTTGTAGAACGCGTCATACACGCGCTCGGGGCGCACGCGATTCTGCACGGAGATGGGGATGGTCACAAAGACATTGTCCTTGGTCTTGGTCTCCATGGTCAGCGCGATCTGGTTGACGCGAAGGCTAACCATGCCCGCGACTGAATCGAAGTAAGGCACCTTCCAGTTCAGGCCCGCCTCGGCCACGCGCAGGAACTTGCCGAATCGCGTGAGGACGGCAACCTGGGCAGTGTTTACGGTGAAGAAGCTGCCCAGGATGAAAGAAAGAACGATGAGGGCCAGAACAGCCAGCAGAATCAGAACGAGCACTTCCACAGGAGCCTCCGCAATACTGACGGTGAAATATGCGGAGAATTATACAGACGAGAGATGAATGCAGCTTCGCGGGCGCTATTGCGAGTCAGGGCTGCGTGTCGGGGCGCTGGGGATGGGTGCCGCCGGCACCAACTGAGTTGTAGCCGAACTGTGGTTTTTCACGGGTGCCGGCAATGTAGATGGGGACCTCTGTTCCGGCTCCGTTCTTTTTGAAGAAACGGTCAGCCGGCTTCAGCAAGATGCCTTTCCAGCCGCCGACCATCTGGGAGACCGTGGCTTGCATGCGCGCGGTGCCCGTGAAGTCCAACGCGTCGCCTGCAGCGCGATAGGTGCCGTGCAGGTGAATATCGGCGCCGGGGACGGAGTATGTGACGGTGGGCAGAGTGAGAACGCCGCCGCTCAGTGTGAAGTCGCCTTCGACATGCGACTTCACCTCCTCATCATCTTCGACGGATTTCAACTGGTCCAGCTTTCCCTGGCCGCGCAGGCTCAGTTCGCGAATGCGCTTCTGAATGGGAAGACTCGTGAACTCCGCATTATCCAGGACGAACTGACCTTTAAGCGAGATGCGCCTGGGCACGGGATCCGGGCCGGGCGGGATATCCAGTTGCGCTTTCAACTCCACGGCGCCATTGAGGATTGGCGACGGCGAATCGATGGCCAGGCGCAGGAAATCCTCGATCCGCGCCTTGCTCACGGTCACTGTTAGCGCGATATCGTGACCAACGCCATGCAGCCGTCCATCGTCGCCCATTTTCAGCACACGAACGACCTGGCCCTTCGCGGTGATGTGCGAACTGGCCAGAGTGGCATCCACCGGTTCGAGCCATGTGTCGCCGTTGGTTCCGTCAACGCGGGCGTGGAAGGTTGTATGGAGCGCCATAGCGTGGCCGGAACGGGAGAGCTGAAAGTCGGGAGTATCGGTCTGGCCATCGACTATCAGGTCGCGCACCGTGCCCTGGTAACTTCCGTTTGAGTTGAGCATGCCGGCGATGCCCGTGAAGACCGACAGATCGGCGTGATTGAAGGTGTAATCGCCACGAACGGAGCTGCTGCCAGGGTCGTCGACGACCCATGGGCCGAAGCTGCCGCTCGTGTGGATCGCGCCGGGCGGCCTGGGGTTTTCAACCTGCGCCTCGTAAATCATGGGCTCACCCGAACGGACACCCTTGAGCCGGAAATGGTCGATTGCGAATTCGAGAGGCAGCTTGTTCGGCTTGTCGGTCTCCAGCGTGAATCGGGCACCGGTGCATTCAACCGAGTCAATCACGAAGCTGAGATTCCAGGAATTCTTCGGCGTCCTCGCAGCGTTTTCGGATTGGGTCGCGTTGGGGGGTTGGGCTCCGTTGCCGGGTTGGGTTTCGGACACCCTCTGCATGTGCGAGCGCGGAGGGAAGCGGATGTCCAGCCCCTTGAGGCGAATCTGCGTGATGTGGATCGGCTGGCCGGACTGATAGCGCAGCGGCGCATGGAAGTGAAACTCATCCAGGCGTATCAGTGGCTGAACAGGCGGGTTGGGTTGCTGCATCTGAACACCTTCCGCATCCGTCGGGGGCCAGATGCGCAGGCCTGTCCCCTCGCCCCAGACGCCCCACTCGCCGCGCAGGGTGTTGCCGAGAGACAGATGGAAGCTGTCGAGCTCAACGCGTGCATGGAACCGGTTGGAGAGGGCCTGAACCAGCTGTGCACGAACGAACGGCTCGGCCCGATGCGCGAGGATGTCGATGATCGTGGCGATAATCGCCAAAAACACGAGAAGGCCGCCGCCGACCCACCATGGCCAGCGGGCCCTGCGCCTGCGCGGGATTTCTGCGGTTATGTTCATCTTGTGTGTTGGATGCCAGTCATCTGTCAGAAGCAGCCCATTTTCTTGTTAGACGGCCAATGAACTAAACTTCTTAGCACAGATGCAAACGCATATTGAAAATCTCGTAAAGCTGCAAGCCGTCGAACTCGAGAGGGCCAGGCTGGCACAAATCGCGAAGATGCTGCCATCGGAGATTGCGCAGGCCGAGTCTGCGTTGACCGCGATGCAACGGCAAACAGCGGCCGCATCAGATGCGCTGAGCCGTGAAGACTCTTTGCGCACGAAACTGGAGAGAGAGATTCAGGGCCACCGTCAGAAGGCCGCAAGGTACAAGGCGCAGCAAGACTCCGTGACCACGTCGGCACAGGCCGCCGCCATTGAGCACGAGGTGCAGTTCGCTCAGACCGAGATCGACCGCCTCGAGAATGAGGAGTTTGCCAGCCTGGAGCGCACAGAGGCGCAGGAAGCAGCCCTGGCGACAGCGCGCGCCCAGGTGGAAGAGCTTGCGGGTGCGCTCGACAAAACCCGCGAACGCGTAGCCGCGAGGCAACAGGAGTTGGCCGGGGAGCAAACAGCGCTTGCGGCGGAGCGGGAGACCTTGCGCCTGGCAATCGAGCCGGAATGGCTGACTCGCTTTGACCGGATCGCGGGGACCCGCGGCACGGGAATTGCACGCTCCGAGAACCAGCAGTGTATGAGCTGCCGCATGGGCGTGCGCCCGCAGGTGTGGAACCAACTGCGCGAAGGCGAGCTGCTGTCCTGCGACAGTTGCGGAAGGCTTCTTTACTGGGATCCCACGATGGCTCCCGCGCCGAAGACGCCGCTGCCGGAGCCCGCGGCCGAGACGGGGCGCGCGATTCGCAAACCGCGGCAGGCCGGGGCGTAGCGCTTCGCAACATATCAACGCCAATGGAACCGGAGAGCGGAGATTGAAGCGTATCTGCGTGGACATGGACGAGGTGATGGCCGACACGCTGGCCGAGCATCTTCGCCGCTACAACCAGGCGTTCGAAGAGGAAGTGACGCTCGACGACCTGGCGGGCAAGGGTCTGTGGGAGATCACACCCCAGGACCGCCAAAAGGAGCTGCGCGCCTTTCTCGATGCGGAGGATTTTTTTGAAGACCTTCCACTGATGCCCGGCGCGCAGGACGTCCTGAAGCAGCTTTCCGGGCGCTTTGAAGTTTTCATTGCCACGCAGGCGATGGCCGTTCCCAACTCACTCGGTCCCAAGTATCGCTGGCTGCAGCGACACTTCTCTTTCCTTCCGGCGACGCACTATGTCTTCTGCGGAGATAAGAGCATTCTTCGCGCCGATTACCTGATCGACGATCTGCCGCGCAATCTGATGCGCTTTGAAGGACAGGGGTTGCTCTACACCGCGCCCCACAACCTGACAGCGACAGGATTTGTGCGAGTGGATAATTGGCAGGAGGTTGCGGCGTACTTTGCCGCAATCAAGGACTGATCTCGTTCGCAGCTTATTCTCCTCGGACGTTGCGGAAATTCAGGTTGCCCGGTTGGCGCCTTGTTCGAATCACGAGGGATTAGCGATACTAGCTTAATGCCGGTCGCACGCCGTTCGGACCAATGTTTATCAAACAGCGTCTAATCGAAGGTCCACTCAAGGACGCTGTTCGCCAGGAAGGCAAATCCCCATGAGCATTTCCAAAGCCATCTTCTCTGCGGTCGTCTTCTTTGCGCCGGTGTTTTTTTGTGCGGCGCAACCAACAGCAGGCAGCACGCCGGCGGCACCCGCCGCCACGACAGCAACCTCCATCTTTACTCCCTCCGCCCCTTCGGCCATTCTGCAACGCGCCCTTGATGAGGTGGAGCAAACCGTCGGAGCTGTGAAGCTGGATAAATGGAAAAGAGGCACGGTCCGCGAAGAAGCCGACAAGAATATCGGCGCGATTCAGCGCGATCTGCAAGGAACTCTTCCATCTCTGTTGAAAGCTGCCGACGCAGCCCCAGGCACTCTCAGCAAGGTCCTTCCGCTGGCGCGAAACATCGACGCGCTTTACGACGTGATGGTGCATGTGGTGGAAGCCTCTCGAGTGTCGGCTCCGGGCGACCAGGTGGGACAGTTGCAGCAGGCGATGGCCGATCTCGAAAAGGCGCGCGTCGCTCTCGGTGAGCAGATGCAGCAAACCGCGACAATGCAGGAAAAGCAGCTCGTGGATCTGCACGCCACGGTTCAGACACAGGCAGCATCGTTGCGAGCCGCATCAACGCCGCAGCCGGCTCCGAAGTGCCCCGCTCCCCCGCCGGCGCCGGCGAAGAAAAAGCACACCACCACGCCGAGCACAGCGAGTAAGCCGGCTTCAGCGACCACTACGCCGAGCACAGCGAGTAAGCCGGCTGCTGGGACTCCGGCAAATCAGCCGCCAAAGACACAATAGGAGTCGCGGAGATTCGAGAATCCGCGGGAAGGCGCCAGCCTGAGTTGGCTTAGTTCCCACCCGATTCGCGCTGGCCCAGGACGCCGCGGCCGGCCACTGCGCGCTGGACGAGCGACGCGCCACTGCCGGATCGAAGCAGAGTTACGGGTTGCGTTGCCGGTGGCTGGTGCATCGTCACGATCAACGCGTCTGCCGGCCTCTTGCTTGCGCAAACGTAGGAGTGCGGCGTGCTTGAGTCAAAGTAGACCGCGTCGCCGGGACCGAGCGTGCAATGGTGCTCGCCGTGGTGCAGGTCGAGTTCACCGTCGAGGATATAGAGAAACTCGTACCCCGGATGCATGTGCGCCCTTGGCTCCCTGCTCTTCTCCAGCGGGATGAATTCGGCGAAATAGGGATCCATGTGCCGATCGGGAACCATGTAGCCAAGGCTCTCGAAGAAATACGTGGGCTCTTCAACGCCGGTCTGCGGCAGGCGCACCCGCTCCTTGCGACGGTGAACACGAAACATCGATTGGGGTTCGGTCTCAAAGAAATAGGAAAGATCTTTCGAAAAGACCATGGCGATGCGGGCAAGATTCCGCAGCGTGGGGACAACGCGCCCGGTTTCAAGCTGAGAGAGGAAGCTTGCGGAGAGCCCGGTGTGCTTGCCGAGTTCCACTAGACCCATCGACTTCTTCAGCCGCAACCGCTTGATGCGCTCGCCGATGTGTTTCTCCGCAATGAACTTCTCCGTTGTTTCGGTGTCCACTTGCGACTTTTGTGTTTCCTCGTTTCGAGCCACCACGTCAGTCATCCGCCCTCCGTTTTGCCCCGATCAAAACCTATTCCTATGCTACTAAACTCAAGTACGCAGAGCAAACGGGTCAGATTCTCCACGTTCGCAGCCAAACACCGATGCTTTAAGCATGGATTCCACAATCGCCTCCGGCAGAATTATTCTGAGCGGCGCGTCGGGGATGCTCGGCAGTGCTGTGTGTCGGGCTCTCGCTGAAAAAGGTACTCCGACCCTTCAGTTACTGAGACGGGTTCCGACAGCGGAAGGACAACTCCAATGGAATCCGAACGAAGAACACTCGATTGAGAATCCTGCGCCGCTCGAGGGCGCGGCAGCCGCCATTCATCTCTCCGGCTCAAGCTTGGCGGCACATCGCTGGACAGGCTCATATCGCCGGGAACTGGCAACCAGCCGGATCGACTCCACGCGCCGCCTTGCAACGGCACTGGCGAATCTCCACAGGCCGCCGCAGTCTTTGCTGGTCGCCTCTGCTATTGGGATCTACGGGGATCGCGGGAACGAGGTGCTGAACGAGGCATCGGCGCCGGGCAGCGGATTCCTGGCGGAAGTATGCCAAGGATGGGAGGCCGCGGCGGAACCTGCGGTTCGAGCAGGCATTCGCCTCGTGCATCTGCGCTTCGGCGTTGTGCTTGGGCCGGGACAGGGCGCATTGCAGCAGATGCTACCGCCGTTTCGCCTGGGACTGGGCGCTCGGCTCGGAAACGGACGCCAATGGATGAGCTGGGTCAGTCTCCCTGACGCGGTTGCGGCGATTCAGTTCGCACTAGAGCGAGCGGATTTGGCGGGAGTGGTGAATGTGACCGCGCCCAAACCCGTCACTAACGCGGAGTTCACGCGCGCGCTGGGTCGCGAACTGGGCCGGCCTGCATTTCTTGCCGTGCCTGCCTTCGCATTGCGGCTGATGCTGGGACAGATGGCCGATGAGGCGCTGTTGGCTAGTGCTCGTGTGGCACCGGCCAGGTTGCAGGCTGCCGGATTTCAGTTTTCGCTGCCGGAGATTGAGGGGGCGTTGAGAGTGGCGTTGGGCGGGTAGCTGAAGGTTCGTGCTTTCCCACCCATGCGCAAAATGCGCGCATGGATGTGGCACCTTGGTTTTTTCTCGGACCCCGTTCTTTCCCTGAATTCACTACCCTGGTCTGGAGCGATTACCGGCGGCCCTGGATTACACGCTGGTTGACGTTGCCGCTCTTGGCGGCTTTCTTGGCCGCACGGCGCGAAGCGATCTCGTGCATCTCCTTGCCCATACTGGAACGATTGATGGCGACCTGCATGATCAGGTTGATGATGTTGCCGGTGATCCAGTAGAGGGCCAATCCTGAGGCGAAATGCCAGAGGGTGAAGCCCATGATAGCGGGCATCATGATGGCCATCATGCGGCGCTGCATCGGGTCCATTCCGGGGGCGGGCGTGATGAACTGCACCAGGAACATGGTGCCGATGATGAGAATCGGCAGAATGTGCAGCGGATCGGGCATCGACAGATCAGTCAGCCAGAACCAGTGCGCCTGCCGTAACTCCACGGCATTCAGCAGCACGCGATAGTAGGCGAAGAAGAGCGGCATCTGCAGCAGCAGTGGAAGGCAGCCGCCGTACATGTTCACGCCTTCAGTCTTGTAAAGCTCCATCATCTCCGTGTTCATCTCGGCTCGCTTGGGATCAGTCTGCTTGAGATGAGCGTAGCGTTTCTTGAGAGCATCAACCTTCGGCTGAATCCGCATCATCTTCAAGGACGACTTCATGGTCCAGATGCGCGTGGGCAGCAGCACAACGTTGAAGATGACGGTGATGATGATGATCGCCCAGCCCCAGTTATAGGCCCCGGGGCCAAGCACGCCATGCAGGGCCCGCACAGCCAGATAAAGGGGCTTTGCAATAATGCCCCACCAGCCGTACTGAATCATCGAGGCCAGCGACTCACCCGTGGCCTTGCCGTCCGCGCCGATAGCCCGAACGGAATTCAAAATGTCGGTTTCCTTCGGGCCGGCATAGAGGCGCAGACGTGTATCGCCGCTCTGGTCGCCCATGGCAATGCCAATCACGTCTGCCGGCCTTTTGGCGCTGTTGGGATCGCTGAGGTCGCTGGGCAGATCAATAGTGTGGTGGAGGGTGACCAGGGTTGCGCGCGAGGGCACATCGGGCAGAAACGCGGCGGCAAAATACAGGTCCATGAGCCCCGCATACTCGTACGGCTGGTCGAACGTGGCGTCTCCGCTCACCTTCTTGGCAGCCGTCGTGTCCTGCTTTCCGTCGATGGACCATGCCAATTGCGACTGCGTGGGAACCAGGAATGTTGTGCGCTTGCCGCCTGCGGCGAGGAACTCCTCCATGTCGCCCAGGCTGGCCGGCCACGATACGAGGGCGCGTACCGGAACGCCATTTTGTTTAACTTCGACGTGGACACTGATGACGTAGCTTGTGTCGAAGCTGAAGGTCTTCACCACGTCGAGGCTGTTTGCCGCGTAGTGGAAGGTGACCGAATTGGGCGCCAGCAACTGGCCGGTCGCGGATGGCTGATAGAGCGCCTCGTTGAGCTGCGTCGTCAGCCCATTGTCGTACGTGTAAAGCGAGAGCGGAAGCCCGAACCGGCTTGCGGCCTGCTGCTGCACCATGTCGAGTGGCTTGCCGCTGGAGTCGGTGTAGTTCTTGAGGATCCAGTGCTCGACCTGGGCGCCCTTATTCGTGAAGGTGATCCTGAACTTCTCGTTCTCGATGGTCGCGGTGGTTTCGGCCGTAGCAGATACAGTTGCAACGGGCCCCAAAAGGCTGACCGGTCCTGTACGTCCAAAACTCTCAGTCGGCGCAGGCGATTCCTGCTGCGCTGTTTGCTGGTGCGCCTGCTGGGCTTGCTGCGCCGGTGGATTCGGCTCCGGCTTCTTGAAGTACTGAAACACCATTAAAGCGGCAAGGGCCAGAAAAGTGAAGAGGATCAGGCTGCGGAAATCGCCGCCGGGGGCGCCGCTGCCGCCGGAACCCTGCGACTCGAGATTTGGATTACTAATTTCGGGCAAGTGTAACTTCCTGTCTTTGAGGAGTGGCGCGCCGATTGGCCGCCGCTCTTTCTATGGTAATGGTTCGTGGGGCAAATCGCCTGGCGTGCATACGGACGGCACAGGATCCAAACCTCCGCGGCTGAAGGGATGACAGCGCAGGAGACGCCAGATCGCGAGGCTTGTGCCCCGCGCCGGTCCGTGCATTGCAATGGCGACCGAAGCGTACTCCGAGCACGTGGGAACAAAGCGGCAACCACCGCCGGAGCCGAGCGAGTGCACCGCGGGCGAAAGCCAGCGGCGGTAGAAATCGAGCATCGCGAGCAGAATGCGAGTCATGATGCGGGCACGGCCGTGGTGGAACCCTGAGCCAGGTGCGATTTCGCACGCGCGCCCTCGGCGCCGGCCTGTCCAAGAATACGCACGATCTCCGCATCCAGTTTCGCGAATTCCAGCGTAAGCACCGACCGGTGTGGATGCAGTATGAGGTCGAATCCCCTGGGCAGCAGGTCGACGTGGCGCCGCAATACCTCGCGCAGCCTGCGCTTGATGCGATTTCTCTCATGCGCCTTGCCGAGCACCTTGCCGACGGTCAGTCCTACGCGCGGGCCCACGCGCGGACCGGGCTCGGGGTTGGGCTCATGGTTGGGCCCGGGGTCGTGCTCGGAGTCGGCCTGCGCGGCGAGAAACCAGCTCATCGAAGCCGAACGCCTTTTCCGTCCCTCTGCGTAGACTCGCTGATAATCAGCGTGCTTGCGAAGCCGCGCTCCTGTCAGGGAGTTGCGCGGCATTCCCGCATTGGGCTTCGTGGAACGCGACTCAGGCTTAAATGGGACGTTCATGGCAAAGCAGGCATGGCAAAGCAGGAAGGGTTCCGGCCAGAATTTCGACATGCTTCCTCCGGCCGAAACAAAACGGCGGGAGAAACTTAGTCGCGAACGCCGGCGCTGACCGAGACGCGCTTGCGGCCAATGGCACGGCGGCGGCTCAGCACAGCTGCGCCGGCCTTGGTCTTCATGCGTGAACGGAAGCCATGCACTTTCGAGCGATGACGCCGGTTGGGTTGAAATGTGCGCTTGGGCATAAGAATGCGCTCCTGTTTCCTGTCTGAAATCTTGGCCTAGTCGGCAAGTTTTAAGTATATCGAAGGTTGGGCTCGGAAGCCAGCGGCTGGCAATTCCGCCCTGGGCTTCCAGGCGTACTTCT
>JBARBI010000134.1:0-4223 GCA_049792875.1 Candidatus Sulfotelmatobacter sp. | reverse complement strand
TGCCGATACATATGACTACCTGATTTCTTTCACGGTGAGCAGCACAAGTACGACGGCCAGCAGCACCTTCTCTGGGGTGGCGTCGGTGTTATCAGATAACGGGCTGTGGCAGACGCCGGGCTCATGGAGTGCCATGAGTGAGAATAGCGGGGCGTACGCCAATGGTACGGATGCGGCGATGGTGACGAACCCATTGTTGGGTCCAGACGAGTATGCGGAAATCACCTACAATCACGATCCGGGAACGACCGGTTGGGTGGGCGTGATGACGCGCATCCAGGGGCCCAACAACGGCAGCGGGTATCTGGCGTTTGCCTACAACGGCGCAGTGTGGCTGTATCGCGTCGATGACAACGGGCAGCTGAATTGGAACGTCTTGGCGTCGGCCAGCGTGGACGTGAGTGTTGCTCCGCGGGATCTGCGCCTGCAATCGCAGGGCAGCACCCATCAGGTGATCTTCAACGGAGCAGTGTTAATCACTTATACGGACCCCAACAATGTATACACGAGCGGGCAGCCAGGCATTGCCGCCGCTGCGTTCAGCAGCATCCTGACCTTCTCCGGAGGCACGCTCTAGTTCTGGAGCACTCCGAGAGATCTGGGTCGGCTTACAACCCGAACATAAAAAGGGCCCGGCCCGCCGACAACAAGATAACCTGATGTCCATCCAGAGTGAAGGAGATCGGCGGCGCCGAAGTATCGCCTCCTAGGGAAACACGCCACAATTCCTCGCCAGTTCTCGCATCCAAGGCAAACGCGAATCCTCCGGCTTCCCCAAATACAAGATGTCCACCCGTCGCCAGCAGACCGCTATAACCGTGTTCTTTCCCGCCAGGTGGCGAAAAATGCTCCCACTTCTTCGCTCCGGTTGCGGCATCCAACGCTCGCACTACCGGCACTAGATCATATTCGCCAGCTGTGCCGGAACTGCCCGGATAGAATCCCAGGTTCCCTCGCCTCGGCTGCGGAGACTTCGTGAACACCGAAGCCCCTTCCGTCGCCGGCACGAAGATCAGTCCGCTTTTCTCATCGTACGCCGCATTCTGCCAGTTAATCCCGCCCCCGCTCCCTGGCTTCGTTAGCCTCCCCGAGGCGGTAAGGTCGTTATGCGACGTCAGTATCGGTCGTCCCGCCGAATCAAGACCGGTAGCCCAATTGACCTCTACAAACGGCACGCCCACTAGGAACTCCCCGGTTGCTCGGTCCAGCACATAATAGAATCCGTTCCTATCGGGAACGCAGAGCACCCTGCGCAAGGTGCCCTTGATCATCAGGTCGGTCAGGATCGGAGTCTGTGTGGCATCCCAGTCGTGTTCGTCGTGCGGAGTGAACTGGAAATGCCACGCCAACTTTCCCGTACTCACATTTATCGCTAGCAGGCTGTCCGTGAAGAGATTGTCGCCCGGACGAACGTCTCCATTAAAAGCCGGGGCCGGATTGCCCACACCCCAATAAACCAGGTCCAGCGCAGGATCGTAGCTACCCGTCACCCAGGTGGAGCCTCCGCCCGATCGCCACGCATCATTTCTCCAGGAGTCGTGTCCAAACTCGCCCGGTCCAGGAATAGCGTCGAACTTCCACTTTTGTTGTCCCGTTTCCGGATCATACGCGGCCACGAAACCGCGAATCCCATACTCAGCGCCCGAGACACCGATCACCACCGATCTGTTTGCGACCAGCGGGGCTCCAGTCATGGTGTAGTCGTCGGATGTATTACACACTTTGGTCTGCCATAGCACATTGCCGGTGGCGGCATTGAGGGCGACCAGGACACAGTCGAGTTTCTGCAGGAACAACGTGCTGCCCAGCACAGCGACACCTCTGTTGGATGCGAACGTGTCAATCGGCAGGTTATCGGGGACGCTCCCCTTGTATGACCAACGAATGTCTCCCGACCTCGCATCTAGCGCAATCACGTCGGAAGGCGGATCCGTCGTGAAAATGAATCCCCCGACCACGACCGGCGTGGCTTCGATCCTCGTGCTCGACGCGCCGAACTGGCGAATCCAGCGAAGTCGCAGGCGCCCCACGTTCTCCGTGTTGATTTCCTTTAAGGATGTATACCGTCGTCCATCGAGAGTGCCTGAGTAGGTCAACCACCGATCCTGCGTGCTTGCAGCTGAGCGGATTTGCTCATCGCTCACCTGCACGTCGATAGGAGCCACAGTCTTGGCATATCGACTGGAAGCGGCGAATTGCAGCGTCCTAATATAGCCAATCACCTGCCACCGTTCTTCGGGCGACATCGCCACAGGAGCCATGCCCGTCTGAGGGATACCATCTCTCACCACTTTGTACATGGCTAGGTCACTGTCACCATGTCTAAGGGCCGAACGATTCAAAGCCGGTGCCACTGCACCGCCTGCGTCTTTGCCGTGGCAGACTGAACAGCGGTTCTGAAAGATCTTTTTTCCGGCTTGAGAATCCTCAGGTGTAATAAATGGATTGGTTACTGCGCCTTCTAGACTGAATCCGAGATTTGTATAATTCTCCAAACTGAAACCACCGCGCGCGCGCGCCATAAACCAAATCTCGCGCCACGAAAAGTCGGGAATATCCCCTTCTGCCTTACGCGCAAATAGGTGCAAGCGCCACGAGAGCGCCTTCCAGGTCCAGCCACTTTGGGAATTTAGGAGCTTAAAAGATCCTGCCAGAATCAATCCCATTGCCACAAGGACTACCGTGCCGACAATGCGCCACGGCCGCCGGCGTGGCCCGTGCGGCTTCGTTCGACGGTACCTCACTCGGAGTACGACCACAACAATAGCTAGGATTACTGCCGCCGCGGCAAAGAGTAGCATTCAATGACGATGCATCAGACTCTCTCGCTCATGCAATATGCAATTCATCTTTGCTGTCGTGCGAATCACTAGCACATGCGCTGCGCGGCTTCGTGCGAGGCCTAGTCAATCTTTCGCAGAACATCGCGCTGAGCCCTTGCAGGGCCCACTGCATCGAGCCAGAGCGGGGCCGTTCTATCGAAAGTTACAAGCAGGAAAGACAGATCTCGCCACCAGCAAACGCGGTTGTGCATCGCGAAGTGCATCGGCTCTAGCGGATCTTCACTATCGTGCTGCATTTGCTCACATCCGATTCCATGCCGTCCGCCAGTTGCGCGGAAACCGCAACCATGTGCTTTCCAGGATTGAACAAACGCCGATCGGTTGTGAAGGAGATGCTTTTCACCAGCCCCTTCACCCCGGCGGGCACAGGCAAGGAACCCAGCTTTACGCGCTTAGCCATCCCCGCGGAGATGTCATAAAAATTGAACTGTTGGACGCACCCCTTCTTTATCTGGGCAGAACAAGCGGGAGTAATCCCGAAGTCGTAGTCGAAGGTGAACTTAATCGTGTGTCGTGATTGGGCCACCAGCGCGCCAAGACAAAGTATACTCACCAGAACCGCTGTCACTAATTTAGACAGCATAGGCAGAGTATTCGCGCCCCAAAAAGACTCACCGCTTAATTCCGAAAGGAGGGCCCGTTTTACGTTTTGTCATCGTTACGCTTACTTGCGCCCTCTTCCGGGGCTCGAGACCGGCGGATCGAGCCGGAACCGCAGGAGCGCGTGCCCGAGGTTCTGTATGAACGCCTCTGACGTATATACATCAGAGCCGGGATGCAAACTGCCCGCCGGCGCCACCGGCTCCACTTCGTCCAGTTGGAATTCCCGCGCCACTTCCTCGATACCTTCTGGCTCAATCGGCCGCTTCTGCTGCGCATACGCATTAATGAGCGAGTGCTCGCAGAGCAAGTTGATGACGCGAGGGATTCCCACCGAAAACATGTGGATTGCTTCGAGCGCCTTCTGGCTAAAGATCGGCGCCGCACCGCTCGCGGCTCCGGCGATACGCAGCCTCTCCATCACATATTCAAACGTCTGCTCTTTGCTTAGCGGCTTGGTTTTGCAGCGAAGCATAATCCGCTGACGCAACTGACGCAACTCCGGCAGTTTGAGTTTCTCGTCGAGCTCCGGCTGGCCGGAGAGCACGATCTGCAGCAGCTTTTCCGTCGAAGTCTCCAGATTCGTCAGCATCCGGATTTCCTCGAGTACCGGAAGCGTAAGATTCTGCGCTTCGTCGACGATCAAAATCGTTGTCTCGCCCGAACGGTAGCGCTCCAGCAGCCATTGGTTAAGCTTCATCAACTGCTGGCTTTTGGACCGCGAATCACAGGCAATCTCGAACTCAGCTAGCACGAAGTCGAACAGCTGCATCGAGTTCA
>JBARBI010000133.1:0-37886 GCA_049792875.1 Candidatus Sulfotelmatobacter sp. | reverse complement strand
AAATGGCTCTACAGCAACACAGGATTCGCGACCCTCGGCCGCATCATCGAGGTTGTTTCCGGCCAATCCTACGAAAAATTCATTCAAAGCCGGCTACTGCAGCCGCTGCAGATGAAAGATACGTTTTTCTATCCGCCTGCTGACAAACTGGACCGAATTGCAATCGTCTATGCGCCCAAAGATGGCAAAGTGATTCGCGCTGGAAGTCAGATCCTGGGCGGCGACCCGGGCGCCTTCCGCAAAGGCTCGAAATATCCGGGACCAGAATATGGCCTGTTCTCAACCGCAGACGACATCTCGCATTTCTGCGAAATGATTCTGAATCACGGAACCTGGAAAGGCACTCGCATTCTGTCTCCTACAACCATTGAAAGCATGCGAGAAGTGCAAACCTCAGGCATGGCGGCCGGCTGGTATCCTGGAGCCGATTACGGGCTGGCTTGGGAAATCATCACCAAGCCCACCGGAGTTTGGGGCTTACTTCCACTTGGAACGTTCGGCCATGGAGGTGCGTTCGGAACACAGGAATGGATCTTTCCGTCTCACGACATGATCACCATCTTCATGGTGGCGTGCGATGGGGATTGTTCCGAGCGCCCAGAGCGCGCATTCCAGGAAATGGCTGTCTCCAATCTGGAGTAGGAATTGAAGCTCGACAGCGAACCATTGGCTAACTTGCCGCTGCACCGCAGGCCGCACCATAAAATCGAAGAACCCGTCGAATGTGGTGGCCGATGATAGCCGCAGCATCATTTTCCAGCGCGCCCTCGCGAATCGCCTCGTACTCGATCGGGAGATGTTGGCTCAGCAGGGTCAGCGGGCATGAAAGGCGGCCGAGATTCTGCAGCAGGCGCTTTACTTCCTCTTGTACGGAAGGTTGAGGCCAGTAATAACGACAGCGGTCGCTGAAGCTGAAGGCACGCGAGAGGCGCAATTCGTCGTCATCGCCGCGGTAGTACGAACGCCAGTAAGCCGGGTTGCGCAGCATCTCGAAGTCCAGCGCCTCCCGCACTTGCGACAATCTTACTTCGCGCTTATGGCCAAGGATCTCGCGTTCCACGCTGCTCAGCGCAAAAATTGCTTCCCGATAGGCGAACGTAAGCCAGGGACCGACTTTCAAGATTGCAAAATGATCCTCCACCATCTCTGCCAGAGCAGCCGGGGCCTGGTAATCGGTGGAATGAGCCTCATAGACAAGCGCAGGACTTTTCGGCAATCCTGCCGAAAGCGAATGCACTTTCTGGCGATCGTAGTCGAAGATCATGGTGTCGCCGAATTCCACGGCAGGTTGAACGACCAACCCGACGACATTCTCCCAGGCGGCGAACAAGCCATGCGCTCGGAACGCGGCGTGAAAGACGTCCAAAGTGCGATGAACGTCTTCGACCTTCGTCGGGGTTGGGCATTGACCCTCTGCCACTTCTCCGCCCGGGGGCGGGACCTCCGTTCCAATGACGTAAAGCGGTCTCGGCGAACCGGTTGGCAAATCCTCGCAAGCGTCCTCCACAGCTCGGCACAAAATCACAGCGCGTTCCGCGACGGTCTTCTCATCGAGAATCTTGTCGTCGCCACAAGGCATGCTCGTGTCCAAGTGGATCTTCTGATATCCCGCTTGTACGCAAAGACCAGCCAGATCGCAGGCCTTCGTCATGGCTGTAGCCGACGGTTCACTGCGCCAGGCAAACGGCCCCAGGTGGTCAGCTCCCAGCAGAACACGACCAGGCAGCAATCCTGCTGAGGCGGCAGCAATGCGAATTGCATCGGCGAATTGCTGCGGCGTCATACCCGTATATCCGCCGAACTGGTTGACTTGGCTGGATGTCGACTCCACGTGAAGACAGTTGCCGTCTTCGAGCGCTTGCTGAATGGCCGCATCGATCACGGCCGGGTGCGCAGAGCAAACTGCGTAGGTACCGACAGTCGCGCCGCCGCGATTTCGTTGGACGACGTTTCGCAGATATTCACTCGGCCCGTCGGCCGCCGTGGAGCGCTCCGTCTCGAGGGGATCAGACCTCTGATTCATCGCCTTCGCATTATAGATTCTGGAGCCGACTATTCGCTTCACGGCGGTTGAGTCAATGAAGTAGTATGCGATGACGATCATGCAGATAGGGAGATTGCCGCGTGTCGACAAAAATTCGAAGACGGGGTTTCAGAGTCGGACTGGCAGTTACCACTGGAATATTGATGGTTGGGCTGCCGTGCATGGCGCAACAACTTACGAATGACGAGCTCTCCCTGGCGGTCAACGCGCAGGAGGGATCGTACCAACTGTCTTTGCATGGCGGTCAGCCCGTGCTCACGTCCCGGGTGGGAGCACAGGTCGACCACCAGTGGCTTCACTCGAGTGATTACCCGCGGCACCAGGCTTCGGAGTCTACCTTCGAAGATGATCTCGGTTCCGGCCGACAGGTGACAGTCATTTGCAGCGGACTGGACGCTAAACCCGATCTTGTTTACGTGCTAGGGCTCTACAAACAGCGCCCTTACGGCACCGTCCAGGTAAAAGTGCAAAACAGCGCGGGACAGGAAGTAACTGTGCAGGCCCTTCGGAGTGTGGAGGCCACGGGTGAGCCGATTCTCAATCTGGGTGGGGCCCAATCGGCCGACCGGGTTCTCTCCGATAGTTTCAGCGAAGATTGGCCGGACCTGACTCTCTACGACCTCGGGGAAGCACCGGGCGGGATGCATCGCGGTGCAGGGAGCCAACTCGTCTATAACCGGGAGAGTAAGCAGAGTTTATTTCTTGGCGCTCTCACTTCAGACCGATTTCTGACACTGATGCATCTGAGAGTTGAACGTCTGGGGGCGAAGACGAAGATCGCCTCCTATACCGTTGAATCCACCGGAACCACGGAAGTCCAGAAGGAATTCGATCTGAAGGACTCTCCCGCAGACGATCAGGTCGAACTGAGCCTTCCTGTTAAACCTGGGGAAGAGATGGTTTCAGAGCGATTGATGTTCGAGGCCGGACGGAATTACCACGAACAACTGCTGGCCTACGGGGATGCGATTCGTCGTCTGCATCATGCGCGCACGTCTGTTGAGACTCCCATCGGTTGGTGGAGTTGGACCGTCTACTATGGCGCCATCAACGAAGGCGAAACGCTCACCAACGGCGACTGGCAAGCCGAACATTTGAAGTCATTAGGGTATAAGTATTTCCAGGTTGATGAAGGTTATCAGTATGCTCGCGGGGAATTTACAACTCCGAATGCGACACAATTCCCAGATGGCATGCGGTTTGTCGGGCATCACCTTACCGGAGAGGGCCTGACATTCGGCGTATGGACAGCGCCGTTTGAAGTAACCAGCCGTGCCTGGGTCTATGAGCACCACAAGGACTGGCTGGTGCACAATGCCAAAGGAGATCCGATCCCTATTGGCGACGTCTGGAACCAGAAGACGGATGTGCTTTACGCGCTGGACACAACCCATCCCGGAGCCCAGGAATACCTGCGCCAGACTTACCGCACACTCACCCGCGAATGGGGAGTCCGCTTCATCAAACTAGATTTCATGGACACTACCGCAATCGAGGGCTACCGCTACCGGCCCCATACGACCACTCTGGAAGCGCAGCGCATCGGTCTCCAGATCATCCGCGACAGCGTAGGCGACGAGGTGATCCTGGATAAAGACGGCAGTCCCATGCTCAACCCAGTGGGGCTGGTAGACACGGGCCGGATCTCCGCGGATACCGGCCACAGTTTTGAAAGGACCAGGAATGCCGCCTCTGGCATTGCTGCCCGCTTCTACATGCAGCGTAATTTCTTCGTCAATGATCCGGACGCCTTCAACGTGACCGCAACGCACCTCATGGAGCGTGCGAACGAACGGTCTTCGATTTCGCTGGGCGCGGCCGAGGCGTCGATCGCGCTGTCCGCAGTATCTGGCGGCATGTATGAAATTGGCGATGACATGCCGGTCCTGGGCTCAGAGAAGGATCGGCTGGCGCTGGTTGAAAACCGAGAGTTGCTGAATATGGCCAAAGTCGGCCGAGCTTCTACGCCGTTAGACCTGATGACCTACGAACCGGAGGATGGACAGCCCAGTATTTTCTTCCTCCGGGAAGATCAACGGCAGGCCATACTAACGGTCTTCAATTGGACGAACACGGTGCGCTCGCACACGTTAAGATCGTCGGACCTCGGCCTGCCCGCCGGCCACAAGTTTGCGGCGACGGATGTGCTGAACCAGCATGAGACGGTTACGCTCGGGGGTGGCGCAATGGAACTGGAGAACCAGCCACCCCAGTCGGTGCGGGTGATCAAGCTGATCGACACGAGCGTTGCCGCGGCTGCCCCAACCGTGACCGCGCAGGTGCCCGCAGGGACAAATACCGGTGAGACGATCAATCTCTCGGCGCAGGCGGAGGCTGGCGGTGTGCCTGCAGTGGCTTATCACTGGGACTTCGGCGACGGCACAAGCGCGGATAGCCCCAAGGCATCTCATGCCTACACCAGAGCGGGAGAGTTCACGATCCGCCTCACAGTGGACGGAGTGGACGGGGTACCGGCCCAGAAGAATTTCTCCGTCAAGGTAACCGGCAACCTAAAAGCCCACTCGAACCTTACCGACAACCGGCGCTTCGCAGAGCCAACCGACCGATGAGCGTCTCCTGCGGCAAATGAGATTCGGTTTTAACATCAAGGTTAAGAGAATGCCGTGAATTTCTCAGGGTCGCGCCCCGTCCAATGCATCTTCCTGGGCTGGCTTCACAATCCCGGAATCCAATGGATCGCATTCGTGCGAAATATTTTCTGAAGGACCGGCTGGGGCAGGTTCAATCCACGCACCTGCTTGCCTTCCACGACAAGGGTCCCGCCGGTCGCCAGGAATTTCCAGTCACGCGCGTAAGTAGACTGCCATTCGGTCAACGCATCCAGGAGGTTGGCGTCTGCGTCTAAGTCGAGGTCCGTGCCGTATAGGACGCGGTCTTGATACTTGATAAGGAATGCGCTCACCTTTTCCGGTGACATTAGCATGAGGTATTCCATTCTCGCCGCCGTGTCGATCGCAAAATTTGGATACTTATCCAGGTGGCGGGCGATGTTGTCGAGATCCCGTTCCATGCTGCCCAGATGAACTCCCACCATGCGTAGTTTGGGGTTGTTGGCGAGCACATGATCACGCGCGAGAAGAATCCTCTGCTTTGAGGGGAACCCGGACCGGCTAGCGACGTACCATTGCGGATTTTCCTGGTAATAGGACCAGGACGGATCGGACGCGTCCGGTGGCCCCCAGGCCACATCCGGTTCGGCCTGATGTGTCATGAGGGTTTTGCCATGGTTTGCGATGTCTTTGTAAATCGGCTCGAACCTCGGATCATCGGCCATGACATATTGGCCGCTACTGTCCTTGATCTCCATTCCGATGTTCTTCCAGATCTTGACCGCCACCGCACCCTGCGCGAAGTCGCGGTCGATCTGCTTGATGGTGTCGGCGCTGAATGAGGCACTCCCAAGCTTGTATGGATCAAAGGTCGTACACAGGGCTACGTGGCCACGACTCGACCGCACGAGTGCCAGCGCATCGTCGATCTGCGGCTGCAACTGTTTGCGATGGGCGTCTGTATCGTCCATCACCAGGATATTCAACAGTTTCAGGTTCAGACGTTCGAGCATGTCCTGAAACGCGGGGCCGGCCTTGAAAACATGAACGTGAACATCAATGGGGCGGATCGATGCGAACGAGCGCAGGCTCGCTTCGTCATCAGCCGGTTTTGTCGCAGCACCCGCCCCAGTGGGTGTTTGAGCCGTGGCAGACAGAACAATCGACAAACCTAATATGACTTGAGCGACAGTTCGCGAGAAACCGATCATCTGAAGATCCTTCCAAGGTTTAGGGGAGGATTGCCTTGATTCCCGTGATCTCACAAAAATCGATTAACGCCGGATATAGCTCTTCGCCGTAGCCAAGGCACGCATATTCGTTGGTCCAATTCTGCAATAAGATATCGATGTCACAATGCGCCGTTAGGAAACCGTGAGGCCAGAATGGAATGCCACATTCGTTGAGCCGGCTTTCGATCTGATCAGGTGCGGGCTCGAAAATGCTGGCTCGGGTAATCACCATCTGAAACTCGCCGTTCACTCTGCCCAGTCGGGCTAACACTCCTTCTCCCACTTTGCAGAGCAACTTCACAGAGAGTCCGCCGGCTTCTCCTTCCGTAGGGATACCGTGCTGCGAAAACCCTGCGGGACCCAGCTTGCTGGCCAAAGAAGGCGGACAAGCCCCATCTCCGATGATCTTGATTTCTTTTGTTCTCCTCTCAATGTGCTGCAAATCGCCGTAATACACTCTCTCCTTGCTCAGCTTGGTGAGCAGGAGAACGGTCAAGGCAGTATTGAAGTCGCCCAGCGTAGAAGTGCCAACTCCATCTTCGAGCATCATGCTCTGGGCAAAGCAACTGGCAGAGTAATCGCCAGCAAGGCCGGGAAAGGATTGAATTGTGTAGAAATCGAACCTTTCCTTTGCAACAAGTTTTCTTAGCGCGAGATATAGACGCATCGAACGCTCGGTCACTACGTTTTGCTCTGGGAGCTTGCCAAAGAGCTGCTTCAGCCTGGGCTGAAGTTCATCGAGTTCGCTGGTCGAGATCGCTTCGGCCGTTTGCTTCAACTCCGCCGTGTCGCGCGAGTCGATATCGATGCCAAACATTCTCATCCATTGGGAGGGATCGGCAGCGCCGCAGGTTTGTCCCATCCCACGCCCGCCAAAGGTGCCCATGGTAGACAGATTCAAGAAGTTCTTCAGATGGGAAGCCTGGGCATAGCTGACGATCTTGCTTACGGTATCTGCCTCCTCGGTCGCTCCGTACACAAACTTGTGCTTGACGCCGATTTCGAGCAGACCCCCATGCACCACCAATCCGCCAACCGGCCGCCAGCCTTGAGAGCCAGGGTGCGTCCATATGAGCAAGCCTTTGCCGCTGGCGCAGTAATCGCGAATCGCGCCCACCATATGCGCCGCCCACACCCAGGTCCCGGAAAATAAGACGACCGCATCGACAGCATCGTCGCATTTCATTTTCCTGAATGCCGCCCTAGCTTCTTCTTTGCTGGCGACCACAACTCCATGCTCGATAACTTTCAAACCCGCCGCAACCAATGCGCTCTTGGCGCGCTGAACCAATGCATCATCAATGAACGGCGTGCCCATGGGGTCTTTTAGACCATCCTTGTGAACACCGAACACTATGAATCCGATCGTGGCTTCGATCACCGTTCCTCCTAGTTCGCCTTTGACTTTAGGCGGCTGTCATCGCAGAGAGCGCTGAACACAAACGGCGGTATTGCTTGGCTTGTTGTCCGTAGGATGCCGCAATCGCATCGTCGGGTAATACCACCGAAACATCGCGGACTACGACTTCCACGGCTTCCTGCAGGCTCCCATATTCTCCCGAGGCCACGCCGGCGAGTATGGCTCCGCCAAGACACACTGCCTCTGGACACTCCATCACATGAAGCCGCCGACCCGACAATGCAGCTCGCAACTGGAGACCCAAGGCAGACCGTGCGCCTCCCCCGGTAACATAAACGTCTCGAAATTCTCCTACGGCGCGTTCCAGTATGTCGGTCATTTGTGACATCTCACAGGCGAGTCCCTCGAGAATGCCTTTGTAAATCTGGCTGCGGGTTGTGTTTGGTCCCAAGCCGGAGATGATTCCGCGGGCATGCGGATTGAAGTCCGGATTGCAGGTACCGATCAGATTGGGAGTGATGCATAGACCCGTTCGACCCGCCGGTGCCTCCCGTTCCAATGTTGCGTAACGGAGGGACTCCGCCTCCGATGGATCCTGGCCTTCCGCGAGCACGTTTTCGCCGCAAACACCTCCATATAACAGATCGTGGAACCACTTGATCATGATTCCCGATGGAAAATACGCCAGCGTAACGAACTTGTTTGGAACCACATGACAATAAGAGTTGAGGGAAGCAACCAGCGCCGCATCCGTTAAGCTGGGCTGATCGGAAACCGCCAGCAGGCATTCGTAAGTTCCCATCGAGTCGGCGATGCGACCCGGACCGATAGCGCCAACTCCCAGGCCGCCGCAAGGTTGATCGTGCCCTCCCATCACAACAATCGTTCCTGCCGAAAGACCGATTTGGCTGGCGGCTGCTGCATCTAATTTTCCTGCAATCGTTCCAGCGGGTACCGGAACAGGGAGAGATTCGGCATTGATCTCTACGGCAGCGAGAATTTCTTCGGACCACTGGTGCTGCCGAATATCAAATGCCAGATAACGGGAGGCCAGGGAATAATCGATATAAGGATTTAGTCCTAGTCGCGAAAGAACATAACCAATCACACTAAGGAAACGAACCGACGGAACAAAGATGTCCGGCCGGTGCTTGCGCAACCAGAGAATCTTTGGAACCGGATACATGGGATGAGCGACTAGGCCGGTGATTTCGAAAATTCGCTTTCTTCCGATTGTTCTTTCGAGCCACACCGTTTCTTCCGTGGCTCGAGTGTCCTGGTTGAGGATTGCTGGAGCGATTGCCTCGTTGCGTCCATTGACCGGCACGAATGTTTCGCCGTGGGAACTGAGGCACAACGCTCGGACCGGATCAGAAAGGTTCCTGGATACCGCGTGCGAACATTGGCACACCGCCTGCAAAAAACGCTCGGCATTTATCTCTGCCTGCGAAGGAGCGGGGGACTCAGGTGTATACGCGCAGGCGTGCTGTGCAAGTATCTTACCTGTAGAGGCGAACACCACGGCTTTGCATCTACTCGAACCGATATCGATGGCAAGCAAACTCATGATGGATTTTAGGTTCTTGCTTGGCGCCATTCATAGGAACTTGTCTGCCGCAACTGAAAGCGCCCGGCCATGCACTCCAGACTCGACAACATCGATTCTTCTCTTGCCAACGGAAACCCTGGCTACACCACGAAATGCCTCTGGTACTTCGACCAGCAAAATCAGAAAGCGAACTTGAGCCTTGGATTTAGCCGGAAGCCAGCGATACGTTGGTTCGCCGAACAGCGGGCCCTGCTCGATGGTTTGGCGTCGCGGAATAGCGAACGGAGTCGTGCTAAACTCCAGTCCTCGACAGAACGTTTTTCCTCGCCACGGCGCTGCGGTTCGGTTGTAGCGTTCTTCCCAATTGCCGACCCAGGGAAAATCTGCCCTTGGAAATGCATAGACGACGAGAAGCTTCAGGCGCGGGTTACATGCCGCGATGAACGCGATCTCAAGTTCCGGATTTAGCAATTGCGCGGTGTAGTGTCCGTACCGTAGCGCCGGCATAGTGCGCAAGTTCATCCGTCTGCGTTCTTTTGTGGGCGCATTGGGCCAGATAAACTCGGCATCCGGCTGAAGAGAGAATCGAGGGCTGTAGCTCGCCGGACAGACCTTCGCCCGCGTTGCGGGCATGTCGAACCACGTAATTCCCGCTTCCAAAAACGGTGGCCCGAAGGTGACATGTTCGTTCCACGAAATCGGCCGGTCATAAGAGCTAAGGTTGACCGCCTCTTCTTCGCAGTAAACCACTGGATTTCGGGGGTCAAGAGTTAGCTTCCTGCTGAAACGAATCCGGGCTTCGGGCAGGGTCAGGCCATATTGCAAATACCGCTTCGGTGACTTGGCGTGCTTCTGGCGATCCCACTTCAGCCCAGGTGCTTCGCCATGCGTCGTCAGACCCGCGGCCGTTTCTTCCTTCGAAGGCGGACCGAAGTGATCAAAGCTGAGGCTATGTCCCGCAATACCGGCGAGCAGCCTTCCGTCTGGCGGCTCTCCGTATCTCCGCGCCTGTTTCGCACGAGTGTATTGGAACGGATCGATTGTCGCCCACGGCGGCCGCCATAGCGGGTTCACTCCCGGACGTGCATTCACACTCAACTCGCAGATATGCCCTCCACCTTCAAGAACCGAGACATATCCCCAATCTGCCCGCAGGCGAAATCCGGAGCGGGCGTCCATCACGTTCTGTTTGCGCCAAGCCGCCTGCGCCTGGGATCCCGCTGTCGTCATTTCGTGATCGCTTGCAATTCTGCCATTGGCACCGGGTCAAGAGCAGCGCGCGCTTGTTCAAGAAATCCGCTCATGTTGTCGGCTTGGAACACATTGCGGCCAAAGAAGACCCCCGCTGCTCCGGAGGCCGCAACATCACGGACCACGTCGAGCGCGTGTTTGTCCGACGCATGTCGGCTTCCACCGAGCACCAGGATTGGTATCGGACATTTTTCCACTACCGAACGCATCGATGCTATATCCCCGCTGTAATCCGTTTTAACAGCATCTGCCCCAAGCTCAACTGACATGCGAGTGTGCAGATTCAGCCATTTCGGATCTCCCGGATTCTGCACATCCTTTCCCCGGGCCAGAGATTCAACAATCAATGGGATTCCGACTCGCTCACATTCGCGGGCGATTTCGGCGTTGCGAGTGATTTCCTTCATCTCGAACTCGGTATCACCGGTGCCGACGACGAGATAGGTCAGAACAGCGTCTGCGCCGTGTCGCAACGCCTCTTCGGGCCGGGCCAGAAGCGCGCTATGCAGCGCGCCGCTTCCGTTCTGCCCGATGGCAGACCATACCGTGGTCCAATCCAGGCGGGCAATTATCGCCGGGATTGGACCGAGTATTGTCGAACTCGCGAATTGACGAATCAGCCCAAGGTTCAGCAGCAACGCATCGACTTCGGCTTGGGCAAATTGGTGAATCTTTCCTAAAGGGTCCTCAGTCCCGGGGATTGGCCCCAGTACCAATGCGTGATCGAAAGCAACTACGAGGGCTCGGCGTTTCGAGCCTCCGAGCACACGATTCAACCGAATCTTCTTGCCGCAATCACCCACAGTTTCCTCACGTCCTCGCTCAGATCTGATCTGAAACCGACTCAAGTTACCCGGCGCGTGATCGATTGTCAATCTATTTGTTCCAAAATGTTCATTTGCCGCGCCCCCTGCGGGTCTCCCGCAAGTCCGCCACAATCACCTCGACACCTGTTTCCCGCAGGCCCTCGATGTATTTTGCATCGGTGTCGGAGTCGGTTACGAGCACATCGATGTCCGTCACCGGGCCGACGTAGGCAAAGCTCTGCGTGCCAAACTTACTGTGGTCTGCCAACGCGATCCTGGTCTTGGCGGCTCTCGAGATCATCTTCTTGATCTGTGCCTCGGCGTGGTTGGCGGTAGAGACTCCATAAGAAAGATCGATCGCGCTCACTCCCAGGATTGCCTTGTCCACCCGGATTTCAGAGAGCGCCCGCAGGGCCCATTCGCCGGAAAAGTAGAACGTGTCCTTCTGCAGATCGCCGCCGGTGCAAAGAACCGTCACGCCTACGCTTCTCTGTAACTGACAGACGATAGCAGGAGAGTTTGTCACCACGGTCAGCCGATTCCGCTGATTCAAGCCGCGGGCGAGCTCATACACCGTTGTGCTTCCCTCAAGAAACACAGTCTCGCCGTCAAGCACCAAGCGTTCAGCCTCGCGCGCGATGGACTGTTTTTCACTGCTATGGCTGTGCGACAACGTCTCATAGGAAGGTTGGAAGTTGGTGCTGGACATGCAGGAAACCGCTCCCCCATGAGAACGGACCAGCACGCCCGTATGCTCCAACGCCGCCAAGTCTCGCCTCACGGTCGCGGCCGTAACCCCAAGAGCAGCACATAGGTTGGAAGCGGTAACGGTGCGTTGACTGGAAAGAATTTCTCGAATGCGAAATCTGCGCTCTTCTGCGAGCATGATGTTTGTGCTCTCCCGGCTGCTCAACATGGTGCCGAATCGGTGGCTCCGCGGCACCAATTGTATTTGGGCCGTGAGCGATTTGTAATCACAAAATGAGCGTCCGGGGACAACAATCGCTCAGAAACGTACAGACTTATTGACAAAAAGGCAAGGTGTCGGTAGATTCGCGCAATCGCAGAGACACCGCCGCCACCCTACATCGAGTGCACCGACATGCCTGCCTATGGCAATGAAGACTGAATCGCGGCCCCACCTGACGCGCGCTTTCGGTTTACTTCACGCCACAGCCTTGAACATTTCCAACATGGTTGGAATCGGGCCCTTCATCACCATTCCGCTGATGATGGCTTCCATGGGCGGCCCGCAATCCATGCTGGGCTGGGTGACAGGGGCGCTGATCGTGGTTTCCGACGGTCTGATATGGAGCGAACTCGGGGCGGCGCTGCCAGGCTCGGGCGGCAGTTACCATTTTCTTCGTGAGGCCTACGGCCATCAAACTTGGGGCCGTCTGATGGCCTTTCTGTTCATCTGGCAATTCGTGCTGAGCGGTCCTTTGGAAATCGCGTCTGGGATGATCGGATTCGGAAACTATTCCACCTATCTCTGGCCGGAATTAAGTGGTCGAGGCCAGCAATACGTGGCGGTTGGTGTGGGCCTGGCTGCTTTATTGCTTTTATGTCGGCAGATGACATTCCTGCGCAAGGTGACCATCGCTCTTTGGGTGGGTACCGCGCTCGCCATGGTAGCCATCATCGTAACCGGCTTTTCCCACTTCAATGCTCACCTGGCCTTCGATTTTCCTCCAGGGGCAATGGCCTTTAATCGTGGCTTCGTGCTCGGTCTCGGCAGCGCTACTTTGATCGCGGTGTACAACTATCTGGGATATTACGATGTCTGCTACATCGGGGACGAAGTGCAGAATCCTTCCTACGTAGTGCCGCGCTCGATTCTGTATTCGCTCGCCGTCTGCTGTGTGGGATACCTGGCTCTCCATCTCGCTTTGATTGGGGTTGTGCCTTGGCGGCAAGCAATTCATTCGAACTTCATCGCCTCTGATTTCATGGAGCACGTGTACGGCAGAGGCGCCGCGATCACGGTAACAATTTTTGTCCTCTGGTCGGCATTCGGTGCCGTGTTCGCGCTTCTTTTGGGTTATTCGCGAATTCCTTATGCGGCGGCCATCGACGGCTACTTCTTCCGCCCGTTTGCGCAACTGCATCCCACGAAAAACTATCCCCAGGTTTCGCTTCTGGTTCTAGGCGCGGTTTCGATCGCGCTTGCGTTCCTTAAGCTTGATCAGCTAGTCAGTGCGTTGATCACGACCAGAATACTGGTGCAATTTCTGGGACAGCTGTTTGCCATTCCCCTCTTGCGGCGACGGCTTCCGGACAGTGCTCGGCCCTACAAGATGTGGTTTTATCCCGTGCCGATCGTCATTGCCTTCTTCGGGTGGGCCTATGTTTTTCTGACCTCGGGCTGGCTATACATCAAAATCGGTCTATTAACGCTACTGACCGGCATTCTGGTTTTCTTCATTTGGGCTAAGTGGAAGGCAACTTGGCCGTTCAATCACGAAAGGAATTTATGATCCCGCGTGCTCTTTGCGGTTCTCGGCGTCTCAAAGAACTGGTAGGCGAAATCCGTCTAGTGCAAATTGCATGTGTCTTGCTAGCCTGCGTGCCAATCCTGGTCGAAGGCGGATCCGGCTCTTCTGACCCGTCTCAGCCTTCTCAGGTGGTCGTTGCCATCGAGGGCCTCTCTGTAGTCGTTCAGCCGGGTGACGGCACATATGACGTCCGAACAGGGAATGGCGGACACAGCATCTTTCATGCGAGAGTAGCGGCGGAGATCGATCACAAGTGGGTTAAGTCGACGGACTATCCGAAACACGAGATAGCTCAATCGAACTTTGTGGATGCTCTCGGACACGGCAGGAAAATTACAGTCACTTCGTCCGGACTTCCGCAGCTCCCCGATCTTGCCTTCACACTTGCAATCTATGACGGAAGAGGCTTCGGCGTCATCGAGGCTGAAGTACAAAATCACACAGGGAATCCGGTTACCATCCAAAGTATCCGAGGCGTTGAGGCGGACGGAAGCAAAATCATCGATCTTGGTGGCGTGCAGAGCGCCGACCGGGTTCTCTCCGACAGCTTCAGCGAAGACTGGCCCCCCTTGCAGATTTATGATTTAGGGAAAGCTCCTCAGGGCATGCACCGCGCCGTAGGCAGCCAGCTTATCTACAACCGGGAGAGCAAGGAGAGCCTGTTCCTTGGGGCTCTCACCTCCAACCGCTTCCTGACCATTATTCATTTGCAAACGCAGTCTACCTCACCGGATGCCCCTGGCATCGTTTCCTACACAGTCGATTCAACCGGAACGACTGAGATACAAGCGACCGATCCCGAATCCGGTCTGCGCGAAGGACCTCCCGAAAACCTGATTGAGTTAAGCGTACTTCTTTCTGCGAGCGAGTCGCTGACTTCAGAGCGCGTAATGTTCTGCGCCGGAACGGACTACCGCTCGCAACTCGATAACTACGGCCGCGTGATTCGAGAAGCGCATCACAGTCGCGTCAGCGCAGACAACGTGCTCGGATGGTGGAGTTGGACGGCCTACTATACAAAAATCACTCAAGGCGCCGCGCTCACCAACGCTCAATGGTTGGCCGAGCACCTCGGGGAATTGGGCTACGATTATTTTCACTTCGATCTCGGTTACGGATATTCTCGCGGTGAATACGCCACGCCCAATGCTTCGCAATTTCCGCGTGGCATGTGGGAATTAACCCGCCACATTTCCCGCTTGGGGTTGAAGGTTGGCGTTTGGACGGCTCCATTTGAAGCGGGCGAGCGCTCCTGGATATATGAGCACCATAAAGACTGGCTGGTGCACAATGCACATGGCGACCCGATTTCCATTGGAGACGCCGAAGAAGTAAAAGGCGAACACCTGTTCGTCGTAGATGTTACTCATCCTGATGCTCAGGAATATCTACGTCAGACTTATCGCACGCTGGTCCGCGAATGGGGTGCGCGCTACATCAAGCTCGACTTCATGGACAATACGGCAATCGAAGGCTATTACCATCGCCCGAACACAACGGCACTCGAAGCGCAGCGAATCGGACTGGAGATTATCCGCAAGACTGTGGGCGAGGACGTGCTCCTCGATAAAGATGGGAGTCCGATGTTGAATCCGGTTGGTCTGGTGGATGAGGGTCGCGTATCGCAGGATACCGGTCATACGTTTCTCCGCAGCAAGGAAGCTGAGCCAGGCATCGCTGCGCGGTATTACATGCAGCGCAACTTTTTCATCACGGACCCGGACGCGTTCACGGTTTCCCGGCAACTTTTGGAAGAGCGGACAATTGAAGCTCCGGCTACATTGAATGAAGCCCAGGTGTCGATAGCGCTGGCGGCGGTTTCTGGTGGAATGTTCGAAATTGGCGACGACCTTCCAACCCTGGGGAGCGATCCGGAACGCCTGGCTTTGGTCAAGAATCCTGACTTGTTGGCCATGGTAAAACTGGGGCAGGCTTCCGTGCCTCTGGATCTCATGACCTACACAGACAGGGATGAGCAACCGAGCGTCTTTTTGCTGCGCCAAGATCGCCGTCAGTCGATGCTGGCAGTTTTCAACTGGACGGAGCGGCCGAGTTCTCACACTTTCACTCTTTCCGACTTGAACCTCACTGTAGGGCATTCGTACACCTTACTTGACTCGTTCTCGCCAGATCAGCCGTTTTCGATGACCCGCGAAACGCTCCACTTGGACAATCAACCCGCACACTCCGTCAAGCTGGTCAAAATCATTGATACTTCAGTCCCGGCGGCCGCGCCTTCGATTGCGTTCCATGTCCCGCCTCAGGCGAAAATTGGCGAGGAGATCACGTTCGCCAGCACAGCGTCTAAAGATGGAGTTCCCGTACTCGCTTATCATTGGGACTTCGGCGATGGAGTCGTCGCCGACGGCGCAATCCTGACTCATGCGTACACTGCAGCCGGAAACTACACGGTGCGGTTCACGGCTGAGGGCCTTGACGGTAAGTCCGCAGAGCAGACATTCTCAATCGCCGTCAGCGGATCGCTGATGCTTCCGCCTCCTCGGCGTTATTCCGAAACGCGCGAGTAGCCCTAAGCGTCTTTTGGGTCTCTCCTGACACTCCAAAATTGATTGACTTTGCGAGTCTTTGGAATTTGTCGGGCTCGGACGTCATGACACGATGCGATTGTATTCCCCATCAGAGTCAAGGGAAGGAGTGCGGTGGCAATCGACGCCAATAAACCCTGCCACCGATTTTCAGTAGCGGTTCGCCTACGCATCCGGTACTATCTCACTCCGAGGAAACCAGCTAACGTCTTTATTCTGACGTTTCTCATGCGGGCGATTACACGAATGCGAATCAATTGTAGACGCGACCGGATCGGCGCGCTCGTGCTCCTTGCCGTTCTTTGGGTTCCAGGCGTCTTCGCGAAGAGCAGCACTTACATCGTAGTCATCCCAGTTGCCAACATGTACTCCGGTCCCAGCGACCAGTCGGACGTAATATCTCAAGCGATTTACGGCAGCAATGTAATTCTTCTGACCGCTCGGGGAGAGTGGTGCCGGATTCAAACCGCAGATCGCTACAAGGGATGGATTCCGAGTCGGCAGTTGCGCCTGGTGCAGAGCGACAACGGCTACGCAACTTCCGGAACAATCGTGCAGGTCGATAGTCTTTTCGCCAATCTCTACCGCGAGCCCGATGTCACACGTCACAAGCCGGTCATCACCATTCCGTTCGAATCACGCCTTGAAGTGATCCCAGACGAGATCGGACCCGACGAGAAGAAGGTCAAAGGGAAGGGAAGCCACGAGGGCTGGTTGCAGGTGCGCCTTCCTGACAAGCGCTCCGCATGGATCCAGTCGAGCGATATTGTGGCCGATCCGAAACCTTTGTCGATACCCGAATCGATCGCACTGGCCAAGCGCTTTCTCGGTCTTCCTTATCTGTGGGGAGGCACGTCCAGCTTTGGCTTTGATTGCTCCGGCTTCACGCAGATGCTGGTGCGTGTCCGCGGTTTCAACATGCCTCGTGACGCCGACAAGCAAGCTGCCTGGAGCGGCGTGATCCCGGTCGAACGCAAGAATCTTCAACCGGGCGACCTGCTCTTCTTCGGTGCCTCGCCGCGCGAGATCGATCACACCGGCATGTATATCGGAGATGGCCAGTTCATTCAGGACACCACCGAGGGACATCCGGTGGTGCAGATCAGCCGCCTTGACGATCAGCCATGGACCCGGCTTCTGGTCGCCAGTCGCAGGGTGAAATAAACCGCACAACTTTAAAGCAAGGTGCGCTTTGGGGTGATGTTAAACCCGAGTGCGTTACACTAGCGAGCCGGAATCCAAATGCCTCCAACCCTCGACGCGCTGCTTGCCAGCCTCGAAGCCGCCAAGAGTCGCTTCGGCCGGGGCGCAGCCACGGAAACAAGGCGCCTGCTCGAGCAACTCTCCAGCCACAGCTTCCGCGACGCCGAATCGCTCATCCGCTTCCACGAGATACTTCTGTTCCTCCGTGCCTTCCCGCAGTCCGCATCGCTAGTCCCACGGATCGAATCGTTTCTGAACACGTTCTACGAAAGGGTTGAGCGAGTTAGCGAACTCGGCGTTGACATGTCGGAGTTCGACGACTTCGACACCTCTGGCATCGCCGGAACTACGATGCGAGACGCCCTGAACTTCGAGGTCGCGCGCTGGCTGGCTCGCCGGATCCCACAGAACGTCGAGATTGCTTGGGAAGATTATGACGAAGAGCGCGCGATGGGATCCACGTGGCCGCGGTTTGTCCCTCTGCTTGCAGAAGATGGCGACGTGGAGGCCAACATCCCGTGGCGGAGGTGGCTCGATTCCGCTAGAGGAAGTGAGCGCGACTTCGAATGGTTGATCCGCGGCTTCGAGCGGATGGCTGTGACCGATCGCGAGCGCGCCGAACTTTACGACTCGTTGCGTCTTCCGCTGCGTTGGCATCTCAAAAATCTGAAACTCTCGCGCACTCGCAGCTGGACGCGTCCGCGCCAGTTCTACTACCACGCTGAGCCGCTCATCGTCCGAAGCCAGGTTTCGTTGGCGCACGAGCTTGCCCGGCCCGCTCCGCGCCTCGTCAAATTGGCGCGCCGCGAAGGCGAGTTCGTCATGCATGCCATCCGTGAAGTGATGGCCGTGCGCTACCGCGAGCTGTATGGCACAACGCTGGGCGATGCGCGTTCCGTCGTGCGTGCAGATGTTGGTCGTGGCGTCGTGATGTATTTCTGGAACCTGCCTCCGGCGCGGCGGTTGCCGCTGCGCGCGTACGTCGCGGGATTCACCCTGAAGAACGGTGTCCCAATCAACTACATTGAAGGCATCGGCCTGTGCGAATGGATTGAGGTCGGCTTCAACACCTTCTACACCTATCGTCAGGGCGAGACCGCGTGGATCTACGCGCAGGGGCTGCGCTGCCTTTGCGCGTTCACGGGGGCGACAACGATCTCTGTATATCCGTACCAGATTGGGCAGAACAATGATGAGGCGCTCGACTCGGGAGCCTTCTGGTTCTACCGCAAGTTGGGCTTCCGCTCGGGGAGCAAGGATTTGGAGCAACTGGCCAGAAAGGAAGAGCAGAAGATTGCCGCGAACCCGGGATACCGCACCCCGAAGAAAACCTTACGGCGCCTGGCAGAGGCGCACGTGTGCTACGAAGTGGATCGTGCGGCTGTCGTGAAGGGCACGAATTCCAATCGTGCCGTGAGGACCGCTTCTTCGACCTCAGCCTTATCCGCTGTGGGATCCTGGGACAAGTTTTCCACGCGCAATCTGGGCTTAGTTGTAAATCGGCGCATGGCGCGCGAGTTTGGCGGCGACAGCGCTCAAATCCGGCGCGCGTCGGAAACAGAAGTCAGCCGAGCGCTTAGGCTCAGTCTGTCCCGCTGGAATCCGGCGGAGCGTCAAGCGTTCGACAACTGGTCGCTCGTGCTGGGGCTGATTCCCAACCTGATCCGCTGGTCACCGCAGGAGAAGCAGGACGTAGCCCGGATCATCCGCGCGCAAGCCAGCGCCAACGAAATGCGCTACCTGCGCCTGACGCAAAAACACGAGCGCCTCCGCAAGGAATTGCTGCGAGTGGGATCGAAGGGATAGGGGTGAGTGTATGCGGCGCGGGCGCTCTCGCCCGCGCGGATGCTGAGCAACCTTCCCCCGCTCTTCTGCGGACGTTTACTTTCTGGTTATCGTGAGATACCTCCCTCTGGTCAGGAAGACAGAGTCGGGGTTTTGAGCTTCCGGATGCTAGAGTCGTCTTCTCATCATGTCTCATCCGATCCTCCTGTATGACGGTGTCTGCGGGCTTTGTAACTGGCTCGTGCGGTTCATTCTGCAGCGTGATCCCGGAGCTGTGTTTCGCTTTGCCTCGCTGCAGAGTGCACTGGCTGCGGATATTCTGGGGCGACATGGGGCGGATTCCCGCGATCTCGATACTGTGTATGTTGTGGTTGACCATGAGCGGCCGGACGAACTGCTGTTGGCTCGGTCTAATGCAGTCATCTTCGTTTTGAAACAGCTCGGATCCACAGCCGGGCTTCGCCCGGAAGGACAGCCGGGGGCGGCTGTCCCCACACAAGCTACACCGGCTATGGCCGGACTCACACTCTGGCGGTTCGCCGGTTTTCTCCTGCAACTCGTTCCCCAGTCGGTTCGGGACTGGGCATACGGCATGGTAGCCCGAAATCGCTACCGCATTTTTGGGCGCTATGACTCGTGTCCGTTGCCTTCGGAAGAGACGCGCAGCCGGTTCCTCGATTTGTAAGGCTGGCGACGACCTGATGTGATCCAAATCACATCCCGCCCTGCGATGTGTAGAATAAACTCCTGCGATCGCGTGCCACTTTTCCTGGCACGAATGCACAATTCCTCAGCGTCGAGGTTTCTCATCATGGCCGATAGAGCGGTTGTCGATACCCAGGGTCCCAACATCGACTCGATCTTGAACGAGCAGCGCAAGTTCGATCCGCCAGCGGAATTCAGCAAGCAGGCGCACATTAAGAGCCTCGAAGAGTACGAGCGGCTCTACAAAGAATCCATCGACGATCCCGATAAGTTCTGGTCGCGCATCGCCAGCGAACTGCATTGGTTCAAGAAGTGGGACAGAGTTCTCGAGTGGAATTGCCCGTGGGCGAAATGGTTTGTGGGTGGGCAGATCAACCTCTCTTACAACTGCCTCGACCGGCACGTCACCACTTGGCACAAGAACAAGGCCGCCATCATCTGGGAAAGTGAACCCGGGGAAGTGCGCACCCTGACCTACCAGCAACTGCATCGCGAGGTGCAGAAGTTCGCCAACGTCCTGAAATCGCTCGGCGTGAAAAAGGGCGATCGGGTCGCAATTTACATGGGCATGACGCCGGAGCTGCCGATTGCCATGCTGGCCTGCGCGCGCATTGGGGCGCCGCATACGATTGTGTTCGGCGGATTTTCTTCCAACGCGCTGGTCGATCGCATTCACGACTCGCAAGCAACTGCCGTCATCACGCAGGATGGATCGTACCGGCGCGGGGCGGAAGTGAGGTTGTTCCCCGCGGTCGAGGAGGCGCTGAAATCTTGTCCTAGCGTGAAGCATGTGGTGATCTACAGGCGCACCGGAACCGCCATCAACATGCAGGCAGGGCGCGATCACTGGTGGCACGAACTGATGGAGAAGGCTTCTGACGTGTGCCCCGCCGAGCCGCTCGATGCGGAGCACCCCCTCTACATTCTCTATACCTCGGGGACCACGGGGAAGCCGAAAGGCGTGGTGCATACCACCGCGGGGTACTCCGTGGGTACTTACCTTACAACCAAGTGGGTTTTCGATCTGAAAGACGAAGACACCTACTGGTGCACGGCGGACATTGGATGGGTGACGGGGCACAGCTACATCGTGTACGGCCCGCTGCAGAACGGGGCTACCAGCCTGATGTACGAAGGCGCACCCAATTGTCCGGAGCCGGACCGGTTCTGGTCGATCATCGCTCGGCATAAGGTGAACGTCTTTTATACGGCGCCTACCGCGATTCGTACGTTCCTCAAGTGGGGCGACGAGTGGCCGAAGAGGCACGACATGAGCAGCCTGCGGTTGCTGGGCACCGTCGGCGAACCGATCAATCCCGAGGCGTGGATGTGGTACCGCGAAACCATTGGCGGCAACCGCTGCCCCATCGTGGACACCTGGTGGCAGACGGAAACAGGACACATCATGCTAACGCCGATTCCCGGGGCAATCGCGACGAAACCCGGGTCGGCAACGAAGCCGTTTCCTGGCGTCGTGCCGGAGATCGTCACCATGGAAGGCAAGCCGGTGCCGGACGGGTCTGGCGGATTCCTTGTAATCAAGCGGCCTTGGCCGGGGATGCTGCGGACCGTGTATGGCGATCCCGACCGGTACGTGAAGAACTACTGGTCGCAGATTCCGGGTATGTATTTCACGGGAGACGGAGCTCGCAAGGACAAGGACGGATATTTCTGGATCATGGGGCGCGTGGACGACGTGCTCAACGTGAGCGGCCACCGGCTCAGTACCATGGAAGTGGAGAGTGCGCTGGTCGCCCATGAAGCAGTCGCGGAAGCGGCGGTGGTTGGGCGTCCAGACGATCTGAAGGGGCAAGCCATCTCGGCATTCGTCACACTGGAGCAGGGAAGACAGCCCACGGCCGAACTGAAAGAGGAGTTGCGCCGGTGGGTGGCGAAGGAAATCGGGGCGCTGGCCAAGCCCGACGACATTCGCTTCACCGACACGTTGCCGAAAACGCGCAGCGGGAAGATCATGCGGCGGCTTCTGCGGGAGTTGGCCACCAACGGCAGCGTCAAGGGCGACACGACTACGCTCGAAGATTTTGGAGTGATCGCCAAACTGCAGGAGCAAGACGAAGTGTAGGATTGGCGTTTGCGATTACCCATCCTAACGTCGCAACGAGCGCGACGTTAGGATGGGACACCCCTCAGGATTGGGAACTCCGAGATCCGTGCTCACCATCATCACTTCGTGGTCGTCGATGTGCCGTAGGGTTGCAGTTCCTTAAACGCCTGACTCGTCTTCAGGCGCTGCGGGAAATTTTCTTCATAGTCTGCCATCCCTGGGCACATGGCGTGGTGCACGGCGCTGAAGCCGAACCACTTCATTTCTTTCATGGCTTCGTCGGCTGACCAGCCTTCCTCGGCCATGCGGTACGCCGCGACCGCCATGCCAGTGCGGTCATCTCCCAGCCTGCAATGCACGAAAACTCTCTTTCCCGGGTTCTCGCGAACGACGCGAAGAAACTTGGCAAAGGGCTCATCCTGCGGAAAAGGACAGTGGGAAGGAATTGAAATGTACTGCATGCCCAGCTTCGTGACCGTGGCTTCCTCATCTTTGTTCGCGCTTCCGCGCAGATCGATCACGACATTGACGCCCAGTTCCTTCAGAGACTCGATTCCCGCAGTGCTGGGCAGGGCACCACGATAAAGAGTGGGAGTCACTTCGCCAAGATTCGGGATCCCCTTCGCTTTCAGTCTGGTTCCCATCGGGTGCTGAGCCGGGGAGGAAGTGCTTTGTTGCGCCTGTAACGGTCCCGCACTGAGGCAAAGCGCGAACGCCAGTGTGCAGGCCAGCAAGGCAGCCCGAACGATCCTGCGCGGCGATTTATCTCTCACGTCTTAGATCCGGCTTGTTCATTGGCTCATTCGGATCGCCAGCTGGCGCTCAGGTTGCGTCATTTCGCTCCAGAGCTTTTGCAGGTCCGTCTGTACGGCCTGATTGTCGGGATCCTTGCGCAGCGCCAAGGCGAACCAGCGATATGCAGTGGGAAGGTCGCGCGGGGTGCACAATCCCGCCGAGTAGAGCGCTCCCATCTCGACCATCGCCTTGGGATTTGCCTGGGCGGCAGCCGGTTTCAAAATCCGCAGGCCGCGATCGCAATCCTGACCCACTCCTCGGCCATAAATATATTTCTGCGCCTCGCTTACGGGATCGGGAGGCTTGGCCGGCTTGACAGCTGCCGGAGGCTTGGCTGTAGGTTCATCCACCGATTTGTTCGGTTTAGGGCGGGTCGGCGGTGGAGTGGTCGCAGCGGCCGCCGCCGGTTCTTTGGCGACAGGGACGGGTGGAGCGGCAGCGGTGTCTGCCGGAGCCTCGCCGCTGGCAGGGCTAGCGTCAGCGGGAGCGGGTGTAGTAGTGGCTGGGGCGGTTCCGGGTGCAGGATTCGTCGCCGGGCTGGTAGTAGAAGGAGCCGCATCGGTGGTGGGCTGCGGGGCTGGTGTCGCAGGCGCACTGTCTCCACTCGGCGCCGGTGCCTGAAGGGAACTTGTGTCGGTCGGGTCGGAAGTTTGCGATGCGGGCGACGGTTTGTTCGCGCCGGAACTCATCCATCCGAATCCTTGATTCTTCCAGCGCAAATATCCCAGGCCCACTGCCAACGCAAGCGCCAGCAGGATGAGGACGAATTTTCCGGTACCGCCCCGCTTGTGTTCCTCCTCATCCTCCAGCAGGTAGTCGAGATTGCTCGAGCCCGGACTCGCGTGCGAGTCCGGGCTCAAACTCGCGCGCTTCCGGGGTGCAGGCTGGTTCAGTCCCAGAAACGACGGCCCGCTGATGACGGGCGAATCTTCCGATACTGGCGCGGAGATTCGCGGAGCAGGTGCATTCGCCGGCCTCAGGGGAGCGGGAGATGGGGGGAGCGGCGACGATTGCGCAGCAGCGCTTTGAGTTGCTGCGGCGGCAACCGTGGCCGGCAACAGCGAAGCGCCGCACATACCGCAAAAGCGGTTCGTCTCCGGGTTCTCATTGCCACAGCGAGCGCAACGCAACCGATCCTCCAGAAGTTCTCTATATAGCTTACGATATCTTGGAGGTTCAATGCAGGACGAAGGGGAAAGGGAGCATCCGAAAACTGACCCTTACACTCCCGCTATAAGAAAATCGATGAAGCCAATCGACGCGCCCAGCACAAAGCAGAGAGGGCACAGACAGGAAGGCACCTTCCACGTCACGGTGCAGGGGCGGAGCCTCGAAGTACAACGGATTCCCGGCCTCGACTCGCAGGCGACGGAACTGGTCCTTCTTCACGAAGGTCTGGGCAGCGTATCCCACTGGAAGGACTTTCCCGTGAGGGTTGCCACCGCCACGGGATCCCCGGTCACGGTTTACTCCCGCTATGGCTCGGGCAACTCCGATCTGCTCACGGAGGCACGGGCGGTGACCTACATGCACGACGAAGGGCTCCGTTCGCTGCCGGATCTGCTCGCGCAGCTTCACATCGAGAAGCCCATCCTCGTCGGTCACAGCGACGGGGCGTCCATCGCTCTGATCCACGCTGGGGCCCACGACCGAGTCCGCGGCCTTGTGCTTCTGGCTCCGCATGTTTTTGTCGAGGAGCTCAGCGTGACGAGCATTGCAGAAGCGAAAACGAAATTCGAGACCACCAACCTTCCCGAGAAACTCGGCCGCTACCATCGCGACGCCGCCCGCACGTTTTGGGGATGGAACAACATCTGGCTTCATCCTGACTTCCGCCGCTGGAACATCGAGGAATATCTCCCGCGCATCACCTGCCCCGTGCTCGTCATCCAGGGGCTTGACGATCAGTATGGGACGATGGCGCAGGTGCAGGCGATCGCGCGGCAGTCTGGCGGTCCCGTCGAAGTCCTACCGCTGGCCGAATGCCGCCATTCACCGCAACGCGATCAGACTGACGAGGTGCTGGCCGCGTTTGTCGAGTTTGTGAAGCGCATCGGTGGGAACAAATCAGAGGGCGACGAAGCCTAAGTCTATACCGCTCTGTGGTCGAGGCAGCAGTGTGATTCGGGGTGTAGAATCGCACAAAATGTTCGCCCTCGGCCTGGAGGTCACAATGAAAAGGCATCGGATCGAAGCGCTTCTTCTGGGGATCGCGCTCACGTCTCTGGCCGGGGCCCAAGCCGTCCCGCTGCGCGCTCGTGTCTCCTCAGCCGTGATGCATGGCATGCTGGTCACCAACGTCAATCCTCAATATCCCCCCGAGGCCAAGAGCCGGCACATTCAAGGCGCGGTTGTGCTGCAGGTGAACATCGACAAGCAAGGAACTGTCTACAAGATTGAGCCCATCCGTGGACACCCGCTGCTCGCCCCTGCCGCCATCGACGCGGTCAAGCAGTGGAAGTACAAGCCGTTCCTCCTCGACGGCACGCCTGTCGAAGTGGAAACCAATGTGACTGTGAACTTCACACTGGCTGACAAACCCGTAGCGGGAGGCATCGCGGGTGATTCTCCGGAGGAAATTCCTCCGGGCGAAATCGGTAGCGTGAAGTCTGATACCACCGGCGACGCTCCACAAAGGACTTCTCCGCACCGCATTCGCGTCTCCTCTGGGGTTTCGCAAGGACTCTTGGTCACCACGGTGAGTCCGGAATATCCCGACGATGCCAGGGATCAAGGCATTCAAGGCGTGATCCTGCTCAAGGCCAACATCGATAAGGAAGGAAATGTGTACAAGTTGGAACTCATTAGCGGGCATCCCTTGCTGGCGCCGGCCGCTATCGAAGCCGTCACGCAATGGAAGTACAGGCCTTACCTGCTGAACGGGACACCGATCGAGGTCGAGACCCAAATCCAAGTGAACTTCACGCTCACGAAGTAGGACTGGGACCGGCTGCATACCCGTCCTACAGGCTCCGTCGGAAATCCCCACTTTTGCCGCCAAGGACGCGGCAAAAGTGGGGCACCCTACTGCCGGCGATACGCGCTCAAACCAAAGTCACTCCTGTCCTCACTCCAAACAATTTACATTCTCATCGAGGAGTGAGGATGCGCCGCAAGAACCGCAAATGGGTAGCGATGGCCGTGGTGTGCCACCTGTTTGTGATGTGGTCCGCCTACCGTTGGGCCATCGCACAGCGCCCGCCCAACGGGAATATTCTCGATCACCGCGACCGCGAATCGGCGCGCCGGAAAGCCCCAGAACTCGCGCGGGAAGCCGCAACCCAACCCCCGCCCAACGGGGTGCCTCGCCTCACGGCCGGGGGACCCGCATTCGTCGCCGCACGCTGTGATGCGACCCATGTTGTTTTTATTGGGGCTGCCGAAACCGAATCCAGATTTGCAGCCTCGCCGAGTTTCGGAGGAACTCCCGCCAAGATCTCAGCACCGGCAAAGGCTGCCGCGCCGTTCGCTGGCCTGCAGGAACTATGGGAGATCGACTCGCACGCACTGCACTTCCTTCCCGAGATCGTGCAGCAGACTCAACCCGGGGAACAGTGGACGCTCAGCGAGTCTCCGGACTCGACGATTCCGGTGGTCATTGAACGCGCCGCGATCGCGCCCACCGGATGCTCGCTTGCCATAGGATTCCTCGCGGCCGTGCCGCCTGCGCAGCAGACCGGCTTTGCCGCGTCGGCGCGGGAATATTTCGCCGTTCGCCGCGCGCCAGTGGAATCCGTCGACCCGGCCGCTGCATCGCATATCGCGGAACTTCCAGGCTGGAAGGATTCGCCAGCCACGACCCGGCAAATCGAGCAGCAACTGAACGACCGCATGAAGCAGGAAGTCGCCCGGATTGACGCGCTGCATGGGCCGCGGAATCGCCGGTAGGCCACGCGCGGCCTCGCCTCAAAGAATGGATTTCACGCCGATCACGGTTTGATCCGGGGGGAGGGCACGCTCGACTACGACATCCGCGCGTTTCGGCTCACGCCCGACGCTGCCCCGCGGCTTTTCGTCCGCGCTCGGTGGAAGCTGGCCGATGCTCCGGTGTCCTGATGACGGCGTGTGGTTTGGTGCCGATGAAGACTCCGCTTCGCCGCGATGCCCAGTCCCCGGAATCTTGCGTTGACCGGGATTCTTAGGCGGAAATCAAGGTCCCCATTTCGCTCCGTCTAAAATCCCCACTTTTGCCGCAAAGGACACGGCAAAAGCGGGGCACCCGAAGACATTCTTCCACCCCGCGGTCGAACGTGTACGCTACTTCTTTACGTCTTGAGTCACCGGCGCCGCTGCGGCGGTCAGAGTGTCCTTTGCCGCCTTCGGCAGTTTGTCCGCGTTGGCCAGCAACAAACTGACTTGCCACATTTGCGTGGTAGAGAGGGTCTTGTCGAATCCGGGCATTCCCGTCAACCGGATCCCCCCCGCAACCTTCCAATAGCTTTCTGCCGGAGGATCGTCGGTCACTCCGGTCCCTTCCATCAGTTTGGGCGGTTTCGGAAACATTCCCTGGGCGATCGCGGTTGGTGCCTGTCCGGGCAGACCGTGACAGACAGCGCAGTGCTCTTTGTAAATCTGTGCCCCGGCCACATAGGCGGTTTCGTCGGCGGTAACGGGAACGGACTTGGGCATCTCTTTATCCAGCCGCGCATGGAGCGCCATCCGCGCCAGCGTTTTCTCGAACGGCATGGACGGCGCCGAGGTTGCCACCGGCGCACTGCCTGAAGCGAAATAGAAATAGACGCCTGCCGGAACCGCGATCAGTCCCAGGATCAAGCCTATAAGAAATTTGCGCATGCACACACTCTCCTGTGAAGTTTTACTCGGACATTGATACTAACCGAAACGCCAACCACACGGGATGCAACTGGAGGGCCGATGGCAATCCGTGATCCTTCTCTGACTGGCGCTCCCCGAGCGAGAGCTGAGAACTGCTCTTCCCCGATGCTAAACTCAGCATCGGCATGCTGACTCACCTCGAATGCACCCGCTGCGGTGAACACTATCCCGCCGACCGCCCGCAAACCGTTTGTCCCAAAGACGCCGGCATCCTTTACGCGCGCTACGATCTCGACGTGATCAAGCGAACGTTCTCGTCCGCGCGCCTCGCCGGGCGTGCGCCCACCATGTGGCGCTATGATGCGGTTCTTCCCGAAGCGAATCCTGTTTCGCTGGGCGAAGGCTTTACGCCCGTGCTCGCCAGTCGTGAGTATCCCAACGTCTACATCAAGGACGAAGGGCTCAACCCCACCGGATCGTTCAAGGCGCGCGGACTCTCCGCTTGCGTGACCATGGCTCGCCACTTCGGTCTGAAGAAACTCGCTATTCCGTCCGCGGGCAACGCGGCGGGGGCGCTCGCCGCTTACGCAGCGGTCGCCGGTCTCGAGGCGCATATCTTCATGCCGAAAGATGTTCCCATGGCCAACCGTATCGAGTGCGACTACTACGGCGCCCACGTCACTCTGGTCGACGGCCTGATCAGCGACTGCGCGCGCAAAGTCGCCGAATTGAAGGGTTCCGAGGCTTGGGATAGAGACGGCTGGTTCGACGTCAGCACCACCAAAGAGCCCTATCGCGTCGAAGGCAAAAAGACCATGGGCTACGAAGTCGCTGAACAACTTGGGTGGAGAATCCCCCGGGGAATCATTTATCCCACCGGCGGCGGAGTTGGCCTGCTGGGAATGTGGAAGGCCTTTGAAGAAATGGAGGCGCTCGGGTGGATCGGTTCGGAGCGTCCGAAAATGATTACCGTGCAATCCGCGGGTTGTGCCCCGATCGTGAAAGCGTGGGAGGAAGGCAAGGCCGCCGCCGAGATGTGGACCAACGCCGCGACGCTGGCTTCGGGCCTGCGCGTGCCTAAGCCCTATGGCGACTACTTGATTCTCGACATCTTGAAGAAAAGCCGCGGCACAGCTGTCAGCGCAACCGACGAAGAGATTCTCGAAGCCACGCGGCACTGGGCAAAAGGTGAGGGCATTTTCGCGGCACCCGAAGGGGCAGCCTCGCTGGTGGCCTACCGAAAGCTCCGCGGCAACGGGTTCCTCAAACCCGAAGACACGGTAGTCTTGTTTAATACGGGCAGCGGGTTGAAATACCTGGATGTCCTGGATGCTAATGTGGCGCGGGCGCCCTCATCCGCGAAGCCAGCCGCGCGCCAAATTGGAGGCATCATCGGCCCGTACTAAGCGCGTAGTCCCGATTGGCTCACGCCCTGTGTGGTTAAATGTTTCTTTCCCATGACCGACCGCCTCTACTACAAGGATTCGTTCCTCTACGATTTCGACGCCGAAGTCCGCGACGTCCTCGACAATCCGCGACCGGCGCTGGTTCTCGACCGCACGGCTTTCTATCCCACCAGCGGCGGCCAGGTTTTCGACACGGGTTGGATCGGTTCTGACGCGAACGCCAAACTTCGCGTCACTGAAGTCGCCGATGCCGAAGACGGTCGAGTCGTGCACTACCTGGAAGCGCCTCTGAAAGACGTGAAACCGGGAACGCGCGTTCACGGTCAGGTTGACGCCGCGCGACGGCGCGACCACATGCAGCAGCACTCCGGACAGCACGTGCTCTCCGCCGCCTTCATCCGTCTGTACAACATGCCAACGGTTTCGTTCCACATGGCCGAGGACTACTGTTCCATCGATCTGGACACGATGGCGCTGACCAAAGAGCAGATCGAATCCGCCGAGCGCCTGGCCAACGAGATCATCCTCGAGAACCGTGCCGTTGACGTCCGCTTTGTGACCCGCGACGAGGCAGGGAAGCTGGGCCTGCGCAAGCTGCCGCCGACCGAGCGCGACGAGCTTCGCCTGATCGATATCCGCGACTTCGATCTCACTGCCTGCGGCGGCACGCACGTCTCGCAAACCGGACAGATTGCCAGCATCCTGTTGCGCAAGACGGAGAGAGTGCGGCAGGGATGGCGCCTGGAATTCGTTGCCGGACTGCGCGCCGTGGCGACCGCCCGCCGCGACTTCACCACGCTCACCGAAACGGCGGCGCTGTTCTCTGCCCACATCTACGATGTTCCGCAGCAGGCCCGCAAGTCGCTCGACGAGATCCGGTCGCTGCGCAAACTACGCGAACAGTCGCAGGAGGAACTGGCCGCAGCCCAGGCTGCTGTCCTGCTCGCCGAGACCGCAGAAATCAACGGCCGCCGCCTGGTGGTCCGTACGCTCTCCGACCGCGACCTGAACTTCGTTAAACTGCTGGCGCAGAAATTGACTCGGCTTTCTCCCCATGCCGTCGCGCTGTTGGCGACAACTTCGCCGCAGCCGTCGCTGGTGTTCGCTCAGTCCGCGGGCCAGCCCTATGACATGGGTGCGCTGATGAAGGAAGCCATGACGAAATTCGGAGGACGCGGGGGTGGCAGCAAGGATATGGCGCAAGGGGGCGTGCCAGAGGCCGACGGAATCGATGCCGCTCTTAAGGCCGCAGCAGCTACGGTAGTTACCTGAGAACAGGGTCTGGGATGAAGGAACATGAAAATCCCCGCCCAAGCGAAGCTTGGACGGGGCACCCTCGGGGACTAGCGAAGGCTTGGTTCTTTAGAATCCTGCTTACGCTTGCTGTTGCCTTCGGGATCGTTCCCACCAGACCTTGGGATCGTCGGGACGGTTGAGGATTTTCGACAATTCTTGCTTGATCTCGCGCAGGCGGTTCGTGCGCAACTCGAGGGCGGTCTGGTCGACCGCCGTGTGTTCGCCTTTTTCCGCGAAACGGGCGTTCAGGTTCCGTAAATCAGCGATTTCCTGGCGGAGGCTGGAGAGATGTTCCGATATATATGGCATCTCTTAAATCATACGCCCTATTTGAGGAACCGCCGCTAAATTCCACTGCCCATTTCACGACGTGTGCGGGTGGGCAAGGTAATGCTGCCGTAACAGGTCCTTACCATAGTCATTCCCATTGGGTGTGCGCACCACGCAGTGAATATGCTGCTGGGTGGGCAGGTTGGGATCGGCCGCAAATTTCGACAGATTCGCGGGCTTCTGGTGGTCGAATTCAATCAGAATCACGGGACTTTGAACGCGGTAATAAAAGGCGCTGTCGGGTTGCGCACCCCCGATCCAGCTGAACCACGTGTTGTCGAGGTGGCGGTCGACCTCGTCCATCTTGACGCGGGTGTGCCCGTCATCCATGTTGCTGACGTAGATGTGGACCAGATCGCGCAGGCGGCGACGTGCCGGATCCCCCAGACTGTTTGCGCGCAGACCGGCATAGTCGAGAACGACGTTGTCTTTGAAGGCTTCCGTCAGATTGTTATTGCCGGACTTGGAGAAGGTCAGCACTGCCTGCTTGCGCTGGGCGTCGGGGAGCGCTTGCAGCATGGCCAATCCATCGTTCTGCTCCTGTTGCAGGATCTCCACTCCTTTGTACTTGCCGGAAGTCGCGCGGACGGGTTCCGAACCGATAAACAGCGGGGTCATGACCACCTGATCGCCCAGCACGAAATAGTTGATGATGGCGTGATGGCCCTGGAACTGCCAGCCCCACGGTTCGGCGGCTGAGGGCTTGCCCAGGATCGTGATGAAGTACAGCCATTCGCCCAGGAACACACGGTCATCGGCGAGTTCCGCGAGGGTCTCATTGAGGCGCATGATGTTGCGTGTTAGCTCGAAGCCTTTGGTGCTGAGCGCTGCGTGCATCAGGCCGTAGGCCGCATCGCGCTGCGCGTCGGTCATCTCCTGAAAGCTGATCCCCTGGCGCGGGTAAAAGTGCTGATTCATCCACTTGCGCCATTGCACGTCCTGGACGGGAAACATCGTTCTAGCGAGTTGTACGCTGGTCAGGGTCGCGATGAACCTCTCGGCGGCGTTGCGCACGGACTCGGTCGAAACTCCGCTGGGGCTGATTTCAAACAGGCCGGGGAGAACCTTGCCGTCCGTGGTGATTCCCCGGAAGGGGTCCGCCAGGCCTTTCAATTCATAGTCCTCCGACATTTGGCGAAAGCGCTCGGCCACATCCGCCGGAGTGTGAGCCTGGTTTTGGCCGAGGGCCCAGGGGGCGAGCACGGCCGCGGAGATCAGCGACGAAAGAAAGTCGCGACGGGTGGGGGAGTTCGGTCTCGGGTGCTCGTGATCGTGATGGTGCGGCTTGTGTGCCAACGTTCGCCTCCGACGGTCGCGGCACGATACCACGCGCGATTCCAGTTGTGCAATCGAGGTTGAACGGTACACAGGGCCTAAAGGCCGCTTCGAATTGGGGGCTCGCGACGCGGCCCTGAAGGGCCGCTCTTCCACTCCCCCATCGCTTCCGCTCTCCCTCGCAAATCGTTCCGGCTCCGGTCGGGGGAGTGACAAGGACTTCTTGCGTCGCGGGAAGGACTCGCGGCCTGGCTGAAGAAGCCCGGCAGGGGATACCAGACCCGCACCAACCGCATCCTGCGGCAGAGCAAGCTGGATGGGCCCGGCAGGCGTGAATCGTCGGGGTCCGTGGTTCCCACCCTTTCGCAAAGAACGCGAGAAACATTGAGGTCAAAATCCCCGCTCAAGCGTAGCTTGAACGGGGCACCCTCCGGGTCCGGAATTGATTCGGGCGAGTGACCCTTTACCGTCGGCAAGCCACGTGATATCCTCATAACTGTCACATAGACAATCGATTAAAGACAGGAGTGCACCAGGCAAGTGTTAGCCAGAGAGCACAAGAAATCCCTCATCGACCAATACGGCACGCATCCCAGCGATACCGGCAGCCCTGAAGTCCAGATCGCGTTGCTCAGTGAACGCATTGGCCAATTGACGGAGCACTTCAAGACGCACCAGAAAGACCATGGCTCGCGCCGTGGCCTGCTCATGCTGGTCAGCAAGCGGCGTAGCTTGCTCGACTACCTGAAGAAATACGATTCCGAGCGCTACAAGACGGTCATTACCAAACTCGGCATCCGCAAGTAACCGCTTGGCCCGGCCCGCTTCTCGCGCACAAAACGGGCGAGAAATGGGGCACCCGTGAGTGCATCTCGTCCCGGGCTATTTCTGGAAATCCGTCTCTGGGGAGACGGTCCAGCATCGAGGAATTCTCCACACGTGCGTTTTTCAAGCGCTAAAAATATCTCTCACAGGATCGTCGCGGGTGAGGTGTGTCTTCTCGGGGGCGGAGTCAAAATCCCCATTTCTCGCGCACAGAACGCGCGAGAAATGGGGCACCCAGGGCACCTTATCTTCGGCATCGCGCTTACCTCGGCATCGGCTCCATCTCAAAGGAATGAATTATGAAACCAGAAGCAACTAGCGTTACTGTTCACCTCACCGGCGGCAAACAAATCTCATTTGAAACCGGAAAGCTCGCCAAGCAAGCGGGAGGCGCAGCTGTTGTCCGCCTCGGCGAAAACGTCGTGCTGGCCACCGCCACCGCCAATGCCGATCCGCGCGAAGGCATCGATTTCTTCCCGCTCACCGTTGATTACCGCGAATACACCTACGCGGGCGGACGGTTCCCCGGAGGCTTCATCAAGCGCGAAGGCCGCATGAGTGAGCGCGAAGTGCTCACCAGTCGCCAGATCGACCGGCCGGTGCGTCCCATGTTCGCCGAGGGTTTCAAGTGCGAGACCCAGATCATCGCCTTCGTCCTGTCGGCCGACAGTAATAATGATCCCGACGTTCTTGGCATCAATGGCGCGTCGTGTGCGCTGACTCTTTCCGATATTCCGTTCCTTGGTCCGATCGGCGCCGTGCGCGTCGGCTTGGTCGACGGCCAGTTCATCGTGAATCCGACGTATGACGAGATGCGCGGGGGCCTGGTCAACATCATGGTCGTCGGAACCGCCGATGGCATCGTGATGATTGAATCCGGCGCGAAAGAAGTGAAGGAAGAGACCGTCGTCGACGCCATCGAGTTTGGCCATACCGAGATCAAGAAGATCTGCGCGGCTATGAACGAGCTCCGCGACAAAGTCGGCAAGCCCAAGCGCAAGGTCGAGCCTCCGCAATTTGATGACGCCTACTACAACAATCTGAGGGGGCGCATCGGCGCCGAGCTGTCCGACGCGCTCGATACCAAGAAGCATCCCAAGGCGGAAAGCTACACGCTGGTCAAGGAGATCAAAAAAAGGCTGGCCGCGGAGTTGCCGGAAGACGACGAAAATGCCAAGAAGAAGCTCTCGCAGTACTACGAGACGCTGCGCGAGCGAATCTTCCGCGAGCAGGTCATTAATGGGAAGCGGCGCCCCGACGCCCGCGCCTTCGACGAAGTGCGCGAAATCTGGATTGAGGCCGGCGTCCTGCCCCGCACCCACGGCAGCGCGATCTTTACCCGCGGTGAAACGCAGGCGTTGGTGACCACCACGCTGGGCACCAGCGACGACATGCAGCGTTTGGAAGGTTTCGAAGGCGAAGCCAAGAAGCGCTTCATGCTTCACTATAATTTTCCGCCGTTTTCAGTTGGAGAAGTTGGGTTTATGCGTGGAGCTGGACGGCGTGAAATTGGACACGGGGCGCTGGCCGAGCGGGCGGTTTCGGCGGTGCTGCCGACCGAAGAGAAGTGGCCGTATGCGATGCGCGTCGTTTCCGACATTCTGGAATCGAACGGGTCTTCATCGATGGCGACGATCTGTGGCGCGTCCATTGCGCTGATGGATGCGGGCGTTCCGCTGAAGGCTCCGGTTGCCGGCGTTGCGATGGGGCTGGTGAAGGAAGGCGATCAGTACGCCATTCTGACCGACATCGCGGGGGCGGAAGATCACTACGGCGACATGGACTTCAAAGTTGCCGGCACGAAAGATGGCATCACGGCGCTGCAGATGGATATTAAGGTGGCCGGCATCACTTCGCAGATCATGCGCGAGGCGCTGGCACAGGCGCAGCGTGGGCGAATGCACATCCTGGGCAAGATGGACGAAGTCATTACGTCGGGGCGCGAGAAGATTTCCGATTACGCTCCGCGCTTCTACACGGTGCAGATCCCGGTCGACAAGATCCGCGATCTGATTGGGCCGGGCGGCAAGATGATTCGCAGCATCGTCGAGCAGACCGGGGTGAAGATCGATGTGGAAGACTCCGGGCTGGTGAAGGTCGCGTCGAGCGATCAGGAGTCGGCGGCGAAGGCCTTGCAGATTATCGGCGACATCACGGCGACAGCCGAGGTAGGGAAGACGTATCTCGGGAAGGTGACGCGGCTGGCGGATTTCGGCGCGTTTGTCGAGATTCTGCCGGGCACCGACGGGCTGCTGCACATCAGCGAAGTGGCGGAGCATCGTATTGCGGATGTTCGCGACGAACTGAAGGAAGGCGATCAGGTGCTGGTGAAAGTGCTGGCGGTGGAAGGCAACCGCATCCGGCTGTCGCGCAAGGCGATTCTGAAAGAGCAGCGCGCGAAGATGGGCGGCGGGGAAGCTCCTCCTCCCAGTGAGATAGCGCCAGCGGCCGAGGGTCAACCTGCGTTGACCGGCTCACTCGTCATCGAAGGCGGCGGGGATTTTCCCGATGAGCCCGATGCCGAGCCGAATTTCAATCGCGACGGTCCACCGCACGTGAGCGCTGGCGGCGGAGATCGTCCGCGCGGCGGTGATCGTGGCGGAGACCGTGGACGCGGCGGGCGTCCTGGAGGTGGTGGACGTGGACGTGGACGCGGCGGACGTCCCGGTGGGGGCGGAGGCGGAAGACACGGTGGTCACGGGGGCGGGGGCGGCGGACGTCACTAGAGCCGGCGCCACAGGACTTCGCGATTCACAACGGATAGGAAAAGAGGCCGCTGCGCAAAGCAGCGGCCTCTTTCTTTGGCTCGGGAACGCGCGAACAATTGGGTCTCCCAAGACGTCCCCGTGTAATGTCTTGCTACTGTATTCTCTCTGCGATGGTGACGATCCAGCCTTCGGGATCTTCGAAGGCGAATTCCCGCATCCCGTAGAACTGTTGTTTCAGCGGCATGGTGATTCTTGCGGCGCTGTTCTGGACGGCGGCCAGCACCTCCTCGATCCCTTCGACCTCGATAAACATTGTGAGGCTGCCGCCGATGGGCTTGGCGCCAAGCGCGGGGTAATCCTCGGCGACGGCTTTCTGGTCGTTGAAGAATATCTCCACTCCCCCAGAGGTGACCGAGCCGAAAACGTAGGGTGGTTGCTCAGGCACGGTGATGGCGGTTTGAAAGCCGAGGACGGAGCGGTAGAACTCCATGCTGGCGGCGACGTCGCGGACGACAAGATTGGGCGTGAGTTTCTGGAATTTCATGGTGTCTCCTCGAATCTCGTGGTGGGTGGGCGCGGCCTGATGTTTGTAGCGGAGGCGCGGCACACCAGGATTGTGTGTTCGCAACGCCTCCATCCACGCTCCTTGCGAGGGGAACGCAGGTAGGGCCGCCTCATTGTTCGTGGCGCTGATAAAGACGGCAGCACGCGGGGCCCGCGAGGTACGGCTGACAGCATAGCATGGAAGTCAAGCTCTGGTGCGAATCCGTAATGCCCCCCACCCCTACAGAGGATGCAAAGGTGGGGCTTCCCGCAACGAGGCTGGTATACCTGAGAGGTGGGAGTTCACCGCTCTTTTCAGGCTGCGATTTGGCGGTGAAGGGTGGTCGGCAGTGAAAATCTTCCTAGGTCTGGTCTGTGATTCTTACTCATCGGGATAGTGTCGCGAGACGTGAAAACGTTTCGGACCATTGAGGTGGGGAGACGATGGCACACAGAGATGCGAAGTACTGGATCGAGCGGCTGGGACTGATCCCTCATCCCGAGGGTGGGTATTATCGGCAGAGCTACCGAGCGGAGTTGACCATTGATCGGGCTGCGTTGCCGCCGTCGTTTGGCGGGAGCCGGGCTGTTTCTACGGCCATCTACTTTTTGCTGGAGGGGGATAACTTTTCCGCGCTGCACCGATTGCGTTCGGATGAACTTTGGCATTTTTATGCTGGGGGAGCGCTGGTGGTGCAGGTCATCGCAGAGGACGGGCAGTATTCGGAGATTCAGATTGGGGAAAATCCCGAGGCGGGGGAAGTGTTCCAGGCCGTGGTGAAGGCGGGATGGTGGTTCGGGTCGCGGGTGCGGGATCCGCGGTCGTTCGCGCTGGTGGGGTGTACGGTGTCGCCCGGATTTGATTTCGCGGATTTTGAGATGGGGGATCGAGAGGAGTTGATCCGGGTGTATCCGCAGCATCGGGAATCGATTGAACGGTTGACGCGAGGATAGGAATTGTCCAGCTAAGCCCCGAACTGGAGCCCTCTGGCTGAAGAAGCAAGCCGACGGCCGCATGCCGACAAATACTGATGCCTTCGGCGCCACAGACATCCATCGGCCCGCAACACAGGCGGGCCGTAAGGATGACAAGTCTGCGCCGGAGCGGACGCTGCGCTCTAGAAGTTGAACTTCAACGCCAGCTGTACTTCGCGCGGCCCGTTCGCCGTGTAGTTGATGGTCCCGAAGCTGGGATCGTCGACCGAGACGTTCGGCGTACCGAAGACAGGGTGGTTAAACGCGTTGCGCGCTTCAAAGCGGACCTCGAAGTTCATTTCCTCGCGCACAATAAACTGCTTCGAGACTGACAGATCGACGTTAAAGGCCCATGGGGTCCGGACGCTCCCAATGGCGCGCGGAGCGTCCCCGAGCGTGAACTGGGGCGGCTTCTGGAAAACCGTGGGGTCCACGAAGAAGTTGTCGATCCAATCGGTGCCGTGGTTGCGCTTCGGCGTCCCAACGATATTGGGCCGCTGTGCGCCATACGTGGGCAACGGCGTCCCGTCGGACAGAGTCATAGCCAGAGGCCGTCCAGCGGACATGCGCCACAGCCCGTTGGTTTTCCACCCGCCCACGATCGCTTCCAACGCGCGGGGCAAATTGCCCAGCAGAGCTCTGCCATGTCCAAAGGGTAAATCGTAGGTATAGCTGAACTGCAGGACCTGCGGAATGTCGAACGTAGACAGGCTGCGCTCCAGCCAAGGTTTGTTGGGATCCTGCAGGCTGGTAAAGCTGCCCAGCCAAGTCACGTTGTCGTCCGCCTGGGAGGAATCGTCGATCGATTTCGACCAGACATAGGTCACGAGGAACTGCAGCCCGTTGGAATAGTGCTTTTCCGCGCTCAGCTGAAGTCCGTTGTAAATGGAACTCGCGATCAGCTGCACGTCATTCGCGACTCCGGTGAACTGCGGATAAGGCAGCTGCAACTGATACTGCTGCACCTGCGATGAAGACAAAACGCTGTTGGGATCGCTGATGGGGCCACCGTTGGACGAGGAAAACGGATTGTTCACATAGGTGAGCAATCCATTGATGTCGGCGGTCGGGCTCTCGACCCACGGTCCGAGGATGTTGATCTGGTTGGCGCCGCTGAACGGCAGGTCGGTTCCTTTCTTGCCGATATACTCCGCGTTGAGAACGATGTTGCCGGGCAGCTCCCGTTCGATCCCGAGGCTCCAGCTCTGCTCATACGGCGTGCGGTTGGCGACCGCGGTGCGCAGCGGGCCGTTCGCGCCGTAACCAACATCGTTCATCAGACCGAGCGAATTGCCCGCGGGCTGGATCAATCCATTGGGATACGGATTGTTCAGGTGCAAGTAAGG
>JBARBI010000132.1:0-2877 GCA_049792875.1 Candidatus Sulfotelmatobacter sp. | reverse complement strand
GACCGCTGCGCAAAAAAATCCTGCGACTTGGGCGTGTAATTGTGCACCGGCAAGATCGAAGAGTAAATGACCTTGATGTTATTGGCGCGGGCCAACTCGGCGAGCGAAGCATAGTCGGCCTCGATGTCTTCCAGTCGCATCGGTCCCGTATTGCCGGCAATGTCGTTGGTCCCAGCGAGGATGATGACAACTTTGGGTTGCAGGTTGATGACATCTTGTCGGAAGCGCACCAACATCTGGGGCGTGGTCTGTCCTCCAATGCCGCGGTTGACGTAAGGCTTGCCGGGAAAATATTCGTCGAGGTGCCAGATGTCGGTGATGGAGTCGCCGAAAAATACGATGCGGTTCTCCCCGGGCGCGGGCGGCTTGAGGGCGGCGTCAGCGTCTCGGTAGCGCGCAAGCTGGCCGAAATCGTCGGTGAACACGGCAATGCGCCTCGCGCGGTACTGATCCAGCCCCGCGAAGCCGGTGGAAGGAATGCTGGGTGGCGCTTGCGCCGGCGCCGGCTGCTGGGCCGAGGCTCTTACGGCAAGAAAGAGAGCGAGGACTAGCGTGAGTATTTGAAGGTAACGTGATGATTTCATGTGGTGGTCTCTCATGTGTCAGGATACTCGGCCGGCTGCCGATGCTCCGACGTTTGCCTCGATGACCGCCATCACGGTCGGCTGGCAATCGCCTCCGCAATTGCCTTCTCCGCCAGCGGTGCCATGATTTTATAACCGGACGCATTCGGATGCAGCCCCTCATCGGACAGATCGCGCTTCAGCTTACCCTGGTGATCAGCCATCGCTGAGAAGTAATCGAGATACACGAGTCCGTTCTTCGCGCAGTAATCCTTGAGCCAGGTATTCAGCGCCAGGATTCTTTCACGCGGACGCAGGGCAAACGATTCCTTCGCATCGTGGGTGTAGTCATTCACCGGAAGCAGCGAGGCAAAGACCACACGAATGTGGTGCAAGCGCGCCAACTCGGCCATAGACGCGTAGTTGGCCTCGATGTCCTGATTGCGCGTGGGCCCGGTAACGCCTGCGATGTCGTTGGTTCCGGCCAGCACGACCAGGGCCGTGGGATGCAGATCACTCACGTCCTGGCGGAAGCGCACCAGCATCTGGGGAGTGGTCTGCCCGTCGATGCCGCGGTTGACGTAGGGCTTGCGGGGGAAAGAGTCTGCCAGCTTCCAATAGTCGGTGATGGAGTCGCCAACGAACACGACGCGATTCTCGCCCTCCGCGGGCGGAGCGAGTTCGGCATCGGCCTCGCGATAGCGTTTCAGTTCCCCAAAATCATCGGTGTATATGGCGATCCGGGATGCGCGATACTGATCGAGACCGGGGGAGCCGGTGGAGGGGATGGCGGGAGCGGGCTGCTGGGCGAAAGAAGCTAAGGACAAGAGCAAAACAACGACAACAATAATCCGGCAGCGCATGCCGCAAATGCTATCACGGCTGCCGGCAGCAGCCGATCTTCCCTCGGCCTGACCGGGTCAGAGACCCGGTCCCACACGAGCCCCACGTGTCCGCGGGGTGCCCCATTTCTCGCGTTCTTTGCGAGAAAGCCTGCCCTCAGAGCGCAGTCGAAGGGTGGGGACTTCGTTTCGATCGGTGGAAATTCGCGTGGATCCGTGGCAAGAACGGCCCCGCCGCGCTTGCGCCGCGCTTCGCTCGGCTGGACGGGCGAAGGCGCCCGTCCCCACATGGCCCGTGCCCACACCAGCATCGCACTCACATCCCATCGTAATTCGGGCCACCGCCACCTTCTGGTGGCACCCAGGTGATGATCTGGTACGGGTCGGCGATATCGCAGGTCTTGCAGTGGACGCAATTGGACGGGTTCAGGCTGATGCGCTTGCCGTTGGGCTGGCTCACGTCTTCGACCATTTCGTAGACGTTCGCGGGACAGAAATTCTGGCACGGGCTGCCGAATTCCTTCACGCACTTCGTGTTGCAGATGTTCGTATCGTGGATGACCAGGTGCGCCGGCTGGTCTTCTTCATGCTTCGTACCGGAGTGATAGAGGTCGGTAAGTTTGTCAAACGTGAGTTTGCCGTCGCCCTTCGCAGGACCGAGCAAGTGGGCTTCGGCGCCCCCGTCGGCCGGCAGATCGGCCAACTTGCGCAGACGCTCGTATCCGGCTTTCGCGGGATAGCGGTTGCGCAGGCCGCGTCCACCGGTGATCATCTGCAAGCCAGTGTGGAACATGCCTGCCAACATTCCGTGCTCGAAGCCCTGGTGCAGGTTGCGCACTTTCCAGAGTTCTTCTTTGATCCAACTCGATTCCACTTTCTTTTGGTACCCACCCAGCATCGCCAACGATGAATCGTCTTTCGTCAGCGCTTCGCATGCGGTCTCGGCGGCGAGCATCCCGCTCTTGATTGCGAGATGAATTCCCTTCAGCCGCGCCGAGTTGAGGAAGCCGGCGGAATCGCCGAGGATCATCCAGCCATTCCCTGCAACCGGCGGAATCGCCCACCAGCCGCCGTACGGCATCGACTTCGCCCCGTAGCGGATCATCTTCCCGCCTTCGAGCAGCTTCGCGACGAAGGGATGCCGCTTGAACTCCTGCAGCACACGTTGTGGATCGAGCCGCGGGTCGGCATAGTCGAGTCCGGTCACGAAACCGAGCGAGACCACGTTGTCCTTCGAGCCGTAAATCCACGCGCCACCGTATTCTTTCGTGGTGAGGGGCCAGCCCATCGTGTAAATCACTTCGCCCGCGGCAATGCGACCCGCCGGCACTTCCCACAGTTCTTTCACGCCCACGCCATAGGTTTGCGGGTTGGTGCCTTGGGCGAGATCGAACTTTGAGATGAGTTGCTTGGTCAGCGATCCGCGCGGCCCTTCGGCGAGGATGACGACCTTCGCGTGCAGATCGTAGCCT
>JBARBI010000131.1:0-8698 GCA_049792875.1 Candidatus Sulfotelmatobacter sp. | reverse complement strand
GGCTGGGCCTCCGGCGGAAGGCTGTGGCTCCCGCAAACTGTTTCGCTGCGGTTACCACGGCTGGACGTACGGGCTCGACGGTGCCCTGATCAGCGCGACCGAAGTCGAAGGGGTGGATGGATTTCGTCCGGAAGATTTTGCGCTGAAGGCGGTCCGTACCGAGGAATGGTTCAACCTTGTGTTTGCGAACCTTGATCCGGAGCCGCGGTCCCTGCGGGAGAGCCTGGGCGAACTGCCGAACCAGGCGCAGAAGTTTCCGTTCGCGGGGATGCAGTTGTTCGAGCGCCGCACTTACGACATGAAATGCAACTGGAAGACGTATGTCGACAACTATTTGGAGGGATATCACCTGCCCAGCGTGCATCCGGAACTGAATCGCGAACTGGATTACAACGCTTACGTGGTCGAACCCTATGCGAGGCATGTGCGGCAGTTCAGTCCGATTCGGAGTACGCAGCCGGGCGATGCCGCGCCGCGGCGCTACCCGGAGGCCCGGGAAGATCTGACCACCGACTACTTCTGGATTTTTCCCAACTGGATGTTGAACTGCTATCCCGACAACGTTTCGCTCAATATCGTGCTGCCGTTGGAGCCGGAGCGGTCGCTGGCGATCTTCGAGTGGTACTTGCCGGAGAAGGACCATGGCGCTCCGGCAGCCAAAGCGTCGGTCGAGTTCAGCGATCAGATTCAGATCGAGGATGTGGGCATCTGCGAGGCGGTGCAGAAGAATCTGCGGTCCCGCAGTTATACGCGCGGGCGGTTCAGCGTGAAGCGGGAAAAGGGCGTGCATGCGTTTCATCGCATGTATGCCGAATGCATGCGGGATGCTTGTTCACCGAGACCTTGAGTCGAGAACAGGAAAAACGCCGCCCAGACCCAGCTCTTCTTCGGTTACAAAGCGAGCTGCCCCCCGACCTTCGATATCATGCAGGCAGGTATCGGGAATTCCTGTGATAGGGTGTAGTTGTACAGTTTTGTACGTACATAAAGGAATGACGTAGCTCGCGCGTACGGGAATCCGGGGTTCTCGATGAGGATTTGAGCGGCCGGGCGCCAGCGTGGAATGCCACTTCGCGGGCCGGAAACGGCCCTGGCGTCGACGATCGCTGCCGAGGGCAAGGGGAACTTCATTTCCGGCAAGATCGTTCGTCCTTGAGGCTCGCAGGGGCCGTTCTACGAATTGTCAATCACTTGCACGAACTTTCAATCACTTACACGAAGTGTCAACGACTTACGCGAGGGGCTGTTTGGGCCGCTAGGCTGCTCGGGTGTTGGGCGAGAAAGTCCGGGGACTTTAGCCTCTTGGGGAGCATGACCGCGGCGGGAACGGCCATGACCAGCACGAGGACGTAAAGGTTCGTGCGGAGAACAGATGCGAAGTATTCCGTACCGTCCGGGCGCGAACTGAGCCGCCAGATGACCCATTCCTCCCACACCGTAGTGAGCGTGACGCTTGCGAGCAGAGCCAGAAAGATGGCTAGCAGCTTGATGATCCAGTAAAAGACGAGTTGATGAGTTTCGATCGCCCCTCGACCCGTCGTGAACAGAATGCAACTTGCCAGCAGGGCGCTGGTCATAATGGCAGCGAGGCCGGCGCGGGATCTTCGCCTCAACCATGCCAGAGGCGCCACCTGCACGAGCCTTCGCGACGGCAGCCAGCACAGAAGCCAGACCACCGGCACTCCGATGAGCCAGATCGGACCGCTCCCGATCATCGCCGCGACCAGCAGGCCCACGAAGCTCGTCAGCACGTTGCCGAGGAACATCCACCAGGCTGCCCGAAGCCGCGGAATCCGTCGCTCAAAGACAGCAAACAGAGCCGATTTCACGAGCACGGCTACAGCCAATACCAGGATCGATCCCGCAAGGGCGAGCCAGGGCGCTACGACCTGAATGAACGGAACAACGGGCTCGCACGCGTGAGCCCGGCCCGCAACCATGAGCGGAACGAATGCGAAGACGCGGTGGCCTCTGGCCATACTTGAGTGTCCCCTCGTCAGAAGCTTTCGGCCTTCAGCAACATGCAGGTGACGTCGTCGTGCTGAGGAGTATTGCCGACAAAGAGATCGACTTCGGCCATCAGGCGCTTAAGCATTTCGGCGGGCTGGACCGATTTTCCTGCATCAATGGCGGCCAGCAAACGGGTCTCGCCGTATTCGTCCTGGCGGGCGTTTTCGGCTTCCACTAATCCATCGGTGAAGATGATCAGCCAATCGCCGGGCGCTAAGGTCACGGTCGCGGAATCGTATTTTGCTTCCGGCTGAATGCCGAAGGGGAGGCCGCCGACATCAAGGCGCTCGATCTGTCCGCTGGCGCGGCGCAGGATGGGATTGTTATGTCCCGCGTTGATGTAGTCCACGGTTCGGCGGATCGGATCGTACTCCGCGAGGAAGGCGGTGGTGAAACGCAATCCGCCCTGGCTGTTGCTGCAGGCGTAGCGGTTCATGTTTGAGGCGAGTTCGGGCAAGGCGACCTGCGCGGTGGAAAGCGTTTTGAGACTCGCCTGAAATGTGGCCATCAGCATGGCCGCGGGGATGCTCTTGCCGGCGACATCGGCTACGGCGAGCACCAAGCGATTGTCTTCGTTCGTTCGGCCGGGGCGCGGAAAAACATCGTAATAGTCGCCGGCGACCGTGTTGGCGGGGCGGGTAGCGTAGGCAATGACCAGGCCCGGAATCTGCGGAGGCGCGCCAGGCAAAAGCCAGGTCTGGATCTCGCGCGCGATCTGCAAGTCACGCTTCATGACTACGCGATCGGCGATCTCCAGCATGAGCAGCAGGAGAAGCAGCAGCGCCGCCCAGAAGTGCAGGTCGAATTCGACGGCGTAGACCTTACCAGCCTCGCCGGTATATTCGAATGCACCGTGAGGGACCACTAATAGAACGAGGGCCAGCAGCAGCAGGACGCGGCGCGCAGGCGAGAGTTTCTCGAACACCGCCCAGAAGAATTCCTTGATGACGTGCATGCGCCGGCCGCGATCGGTGAGGCCTTCGGGAGTCTTGGCGGCGACGTCTTTGGAATAGAGGCGATAGCTTGCACGGGCCTCGGATTCGAACTGCGACCAGAGTTGGCTGACCTCAAGGCCTTCGGTGACGCGCCGCCAGAATTTCTGCACGCGCACGCCAAAGGGGACGGGTGGAGCAGCGGGTTGTCCTGCGGGTGGGGAGGCAGTGGCCATGCGAATCCCGATTATAGAAGATGTTTCTTGCCGCCGTGGATGCTCAAAACGCTAAGAAAGAGGATGGTGCTGATGGCACGCGAGCTTGCAGCAGACCGCCACCCTGTCATCCTAAGCGAAGCGAAGGACCTCCGCAGGTTGCACCACCGCGCAAGTGCATAGGTCTTTCGCTTCGCTCAAGATGACAGCGAGGGGTGTTGGAATCTCTCAGAACAAGTTCAGCTGCTCGTCGAAAGCCTGGGCCGGCCACTTCGTCGCGAAGGCTGAGCCCCGGTCGAGGCGCGTGATTTTGTATTTCTGGCGCAGGCGCACAATCAATTGCGACAGGCGCTTGGCATAGGCGGGCGCGAGGAAAGCGCGGTCCTGATAGCGCTGGCGGTAGCTCTCGGCGAGATGCGGGAAATTTTGCTCGAGGAAGGGAAGGAAGATCGCCGCCGAGCATGGTTTCAGAAACAACGGATTTGCAAAGACGTAGTCCGCGCCAGATTCGGCGGCGGCGCGGACAACGGCCTCCAAGTCCGCGGGAGCATCGGTGATTCCGGGCACGACCGGCGAGCAACTGACACCGGCCCGCAATCCTGCCTGGCTCAACGCGCGCACCGCGTCGAGGCGAAGATCGGGGCGGGGAGCGCGGGGTTCGAGAATCCGCGCCAGTTCGACGTTGAGAGTGGTGACCGTGATGTGGACCGACAAGCGATTCGCCTTGGCGACCTCTTTTAGCAGGTCGAGGTCGCGGACGATGAGGTTCGACTTCGTCACGATGCCGAGATCGAAGCCGCGATGGCGCGCGAACTCTTCGAGAATCCCGCGGGTGACCTCGTAGCGGCGTTCGGCGGGCTGGTAAGGATCGGTGGCGGTGCCGAGCGCGATGGCTTCGCCAGGCTTGACTCGGCGCAGGTCGTGACGGAGCAGGCCGGCGGCGTGCTGCTTGACGTAAATTTTCCGCTCGAACTCCATGCCATCGCGCATTTCCATGAACTCGTGGGTATAACGGGCATAGCAGTAGCGGCATCCGAACTCGCAGCCGCGGTAAGGATTAATGGTCCAGGTGAAGGGCATCTGCCGGTTGCTGACGCAGCGGTTCAGCAACGACTTGGAGGGGAGCGTGAAGTACTCGACATCGTGCCCTTCGCGGATGGACTCGCCCTGGGAGGCGAGACGCGCAATGCCAACCAATTTGGGGCGGTCGGGGAGAGGGAGCAAGGGCAGGGAGGACATGACGAATTCGCCTTTTCTTCGCCTACGATAGTTTGCCTAGATCGAATTGTCAAGACCGGCTTGGGTTAGGAGATAGAGAAGATGAGACGACACATCATGTTAAATAGATGAGGTTTCAACACTTATTCCGAGTGGAAGCCGATTTTTTGGCGTTGCATCGTGGAACACGCTTCCATCGCCTCTCCCAGCCGTTGGAATCCCCCTCCGGGGTACAAAGGTTACTTGCGCAGGAGCCCTATATCCATCACACAATACAAGTATTCGGTTAGGGGATTCTCCATTCCTCACGTGACGATCAAGACGGGGCTCACGACTCCAGACGGGCGCGAAGAACTGCTCGCTGAATACTTCTGTGACCACCCTGGTTGTCCCAACGTAGCTACTCGGGTGCTCGGCTGCGTGGCGGAACTCCGCGCCATCGCGGTCGTTTGCGACGAACACGCGCCTAAGCCCAAGTCCTAATGAGCGCTTTCCCACGAAGCTAATTTTAGGATCGCTTGGTGCGAGTGAGCCAAGACCTCGCTTGCGGGAATCCGCGTAATTAAGTGTACATTCTGACAGTCGTCGTGCTGCTTTAAGCGCCGTATCCTTTGACGGGACGGGGACAAGAGCAGGCAGGCTCAGTCCTCGCAAACAATCAGGATTTCTGAGGAAGGAAACCCCTCTATGAATGACCGAGACAAGCTTCAGCGAACTGTTCTTCCTATCCCCGATCAGCCCCATATGGGGTTAACGACCTACGACGCCAAGGACTCAGACACGAAGTATCCGCCGATCCGGGAATTGCGGCCGCCCACGGGCGCACCCAATGTTCTCGTCATCCTGATTGACGATTGTGGTTTTGGTGCGACGAGCGCCTTTGGCGGCCCGTGCCAGACACCGAACTTTGAGAAGCTCGCAGCGAACGGTCTGAAATACAACCGGTTCCACACCACAGCGCTCTGCTCGCCCACGCGCCAGGCGTGCCTGACCGGCCGCAATCATCACTCAGCTGGCATGGGCGGGATCACCGAGATCGCGACCTCGGCACCCGGTTACAACTCACTCATGCCGAACACCATGTCACCCCTGGCGCAGACGCTGAAGCTTAACGGCTACTCGACGGCGCAGTTTGGGAAGTGTCATGAAGTTCCGGTCTGGCAGACCAGCCCCATGGGCCCGTTTGATCACTGGCCTAGCGGCGGTGGCGGCTTCGAGCACTTCTATGGCTTCATCGGCGGGGAGACCAACCAGTGGTATCCAGCTCTCTACGAAAACCTAAGTCCCGTTGAACCTGACAAAACTCCTGAACAGGGCTACCACTTGACAGAAGATCTGACCAACAAGGCGATCATGTGGATCCGCCAGCAAAAATCGCTCATGCCCGACAAGCCGTTCTTCACTTACTTCGCACCGGGCGCGACGCACGCGCCGCACCATGTGCCCAAAGAATGGATCGACAAATACAAGGGCAAGTTTGACCAAGGGTGGGATAAGCTGCGCGAGGAGACCTTCGCCCGGCAGAAAAAACTCGGCGTCATCCCGCAGGACTGTCAACTAACTGCACGCCATCCCGAGATTCCGGCGTGGGACACCATCTCGGCTGCTATGAAGCCGGTACTGCTGCGGGAGATGGAGGTGTATGCCGGTTTCCTATCGCATGTCGATCATCATGTTGGGCGGCTGATTGACGCGCTCAAGGATCTGGACATTCTGGATGACACGCTCATCTATCTGATCATCGGCGACAACGGTGCTTCGGCCGAGGGATCGCTTCAAGGTTGTTTCAACGAGATGGTTCCACTCACCGGCTTTCCGCAGCTGGAGACTGCTGAGTTTCTAACCGAACGGCTGGACGAGCTAGGCGGCCCGAAGGCGTACAACCACTACGCGGTGGCTTGGGCTCACGCTATGGACACGCCCTACCAGTGGACCAAGCAGGTCGCTTCGCACTTCGGGGGCACGCGCAACGGGACGATCTTGCACTGGCCGAAGGGGATCACCGGGAAGGGGGAGATTCGCAGCCAGTTCCATCACGTGATCGATGTCGCACCGACCATTCTGGAAGTGGCGGGATTACCGGAGCCGGTTTTCGTGAACGGCGTCCAGCAGCATCCCATCGAAGGCGTCAGCATGGCGTACTCATTCAACGATGCCAAGGCCGCCGAGCGGCACGAGACCCAGTACTTCGAGATGGCGGGCAATCGCGGCATCTACCACAAGGGCTGGACAGCGGTCACCCGGCACCGTACTCCATGGCTCACCGGACGGGTCGCATTGCCAGCCTTTGACGCAGATGTATGGGAGTTGTACGACACCAACAATGACTGGACCCAGTCAAAGGATCTCGCGAAAGAGAACCCGGAAAAGCTGCGCGAACTGCAACGGCTCTGGCTTATCGAGGCGGTCAAGTACAACGTGCTCCCGCTCGATGATCGCTTTGCCGAGCGAGCTAACCCCGAAATTGCGGGCCGCCCGCAGTTGATTCAGGGCACCCGGCAGCTGCTGTTCAACGGCATGGGACGCCTGAGCGAAAGCTCCACCGTGAACACAAAAAATAAGTCGCATTCCGTAACGGCAGAACTGGTCGTCCCGCCATCCGGTGCGGAAGGCGTCATCATCGCCCTAGGTGGAATCATCGGCGGCTGGAGTCTCTACGCTAAGGATGGTAAGCCGAAGTATTGCTATAACTTCTATGGCGTGGACCGGTACACGGTCGAGGGCACGTCGCCGATCCCGCAGGGGACACACCAAGTGCGTATGGAGTTCGCATACGATGGGGGCGGCCTAGCGAAGGGCGGCACGGTCACGCTTTACGTGGATGGCAAGAAGGCAGGCGAAGGCCGAGTGGATCACACCGAACCGATGGTCTTCTCTGCCGACGAGACCTGTGACGTGGGCAACGACTTCGGCTCGCCGGTAACCTACGACTACCCGGCGGACAAGAAGTTCAGCGGCGAAGTGAACTGGGTGGAGATCGACCTCGGCAAGGATAGCGTGAGTCTCGATCACCTTATCTCTCCCGAAGATCGCCTGAACCTCGCTATGGCACACCAGTAAAAACCGCGACCGGCAGCCCATAGCGGGTTGCCGGTCATTTTCTCGAAGGTGCGTTGATTAATTGATAAACATTTGGAGGCATTGATGATGATGTGACATCGCGACACCGGAGGGGTTTACTCGGGTAACCCGACGCGGCGCACCAGTTGTTGAAACCGCTCAAAACGCAGTCACCCGAACAAGGCGGTGGATGTCGTTGTCTGCCCAACCTCCGGGATCGACTTTGGTTCTCGCTTCATCAACTTCGGTCCTGCCTCCACAACCAATCGCGTGGCGATTGTCCTTTCGCTTTCAGCCGCTTTCCCCTTCCCCCTGGCCGGCTAGGCTGCCGCCGCGATCGGTGCCGACATCGCGTTGTGCAGCGGCTCGTACACCTCTCCACTCACCCACAGCCGGTGTAGCAAGACGGCCAGCTTCCGGGCCACCGCTACCGCCGCTCTCTTCTTCGCATTCTTCCCGCCACGCTTGCAGAGCCGCAGCCCATACCGTCGTACGGTCATGGTTTCGGGTGATCTGCGGTGTAGGGATGGCAGCAGGGATCCTTAGCGGGAGTGAATTCCATGATTTCGACACGGGTGCCGTCGGGATCGTAGACATCGAGGCTCCACTTGCCGTCGCGCCCAATTTCCGGGCCGTCCAGTTTTTCCAAGCCGTTCTGGTGCAGTTGGCTTGCGGCGGATTGAATTTTGTCCACGCCCAACGAGAAATGATTTTGCACACCGCGCTCCTTGGCGTCCGCCTTGGCAGGAATGTTGAGCATGTACTCGATCCAGTCGGTGCCGTCGGGGACCTGAATTTCCCACCAGTCGTCGCCGGTGTCCTTGAAACCACCATGCCAGTACATGCGGAAACCGAGCAGGTCCCGGTAGAAACGATCCTCGGCCGCGCGGTCCTTGACGATGAAGCCAGCGTGCAGCATGCGCGTGCTGAGCTTTCCGGCGGGGGCAACGGACCCAGTGAGAGGGTGTAGCTGCACAAAGGCGATGAGATTACCTTCGGGGTCGTGCAGCGAGAAATACGCGACCGAGTTGATGTCCCGGGCGGCGGGGCCAACCGCGACGTTATGGGCAAGGAGGTAGGTGCGCATCCGGCCAATGTCGGGTGTGGCAAACGCGATTTCGAAAAGAAGGTTTGGGGGTGGAGCAGCCGGTGCTTCCGACAATAGAATTTGCTGGCGATCGCTGAGGATGAAACACGGGCGCGTCATGCCGGTGCAGCCTCCGCTGCGTGCTGGCAAGCCGAGCATTCGGCTGTAAAAATCAG
>JBARBI010000130.1:0-11281 GCA_049792875.1 Candidatus Sulfotelmatobacter sp. | reverse complement strand
GCGGTTCCTGCAGAGCGCGGTCGCGGGCGGTGCGGCGCTGGTGGAGCGCCGTTTCCGGGACGGGATCGGCGCGGGGGACATCCCGCCTGACTTTCCGGTAGCCGTGCGCGCGATCCAAGTCACGGATTTTGCTCGTGGCCTGACCATGCGTGCGCAGATAGGCACGCCGCGCAAGACGCTCCTCAAAGATGCTGAGGAAGCGGCCGACTTGGTGCTCCTGCCGCGGCGCTGGGACAGTCGGAGCGAGTAACGGAGATCCGTTCGTATGTCGCGAAGGGCCTCACCACATCCGCTGATATTTTCGCGAAACGTTTCGAGCAGGAGATGAAGGCGGGGCGCCTAACTCGCACACTCTCTGCCAAGGTGCGAGGCCGTGCGCTCGTTGACTTGATGCAGGGTTTGCAGCTTCGCGCCAAGGCCGGTATTGCGCGAGCAATTGCTGCAAGACGCCCGAAGCTATGTGCCCCTGATTCTTGGCAAGCAAATCTAACGCACTTCTCGGCGGCGATGCGTCTGGACGAGTGCCAAATCGCCTAGGCACTCACCGAGATCCGATAGGTATCGCGAAGTCGGCTTGTCGTCAGCAAGACAACGGTTCTTGCTAGCGCGTTTCTCGGTACTCATCCAGCCGAGAGCAGTTAGAATCAGGATCGCCCTTGACTCAAGAACTCCATAATCGCGCTTGCTAAGATGCATTCCGAGTTTTAGCGGGCCTTCTTCGAGACACGAGCCACCAACTCGTCCAATCTCGAAAGCAAAAGCTTCAGGATGGGAGACTGGTTCGACTTTCTGTACCCGAGGGCCAGATCGATCGTCGGCACAACTCCTTTGAGAGGGCGACTCGTTACGGACGAAGGGAGAAAGTTCTGCGCGTAAGCAGGTAGCAGCCCTACGCCACCTGTCGACGCAATTAAAGACATTCCCATGGCGAGGTGGTCCGCTTCATGAGCTGGCGTAATGCCGATTCCAAAGCGCTTAAAGTAGTTGTCGATGACCACTCGCAATACCGGAGCCGTTTTCGACACCGTCACAAATTTCTCGCCTTCTAGATCTTTGGCACCGATGGATTTTAGCGCGGCGAGGCGATGGTCACTCGGCAAGACCACCATCAAGGGCTCCTTGACCAGAACACGGTACGCCAGCTCCGGCACACCTCTCTCCCGACGAAGAAACGCCGCATCGATTTTTCCTTTCAATAGACCATCTGCAAGCAGAGGCGAGTATTGACTCGAGACCATCACGTCGATGTTAGGCAGTTCGTCGCGCAAGATCTGCAAAGCTTCGGGCATCCAAATCAATTCGTGTCCGGTCAGAAAGCCCATGGCGAAGCATGGTTTGGCGGGATGAGCGACACGGCGTGCAGCTTCTGTTGCCGTTTCAACCTGCGATAGCACCACACGGGCGTGTTCGAGAAAGGCTCGGCCTGCCGGTGTCAGTTCGATGCCGCGAGCGCGGCGTGCCAAGAGTTGCGCACCTACCTCGTCCTCAAGATCTCGAATCTGCCGACTTAGCGAAGGTTGTGACGTGTGCAGCGTTTGCTCTGCCGCCACCGTCAGACTTCTCGCGTCGGCGACCGCAACGAAATAGCGCAGATGTCGTAATTCCATGCTCACTCTCCCATGCCTGAGAAGCATTGCTCCCAGCTTAACAAAGTATCCCTCGATGATGCGACTACTAGTCTTCTGGGGCATCTTATGGGGTGATCGTAAGATGCGTTAGGCAAAGCAAAAAACTTTAAGCTCATGCCTGATGAGCATACGAGTAGTTCGAGGAGGGAACAATGTCAAAGAGATTGGAAGGAAAGATTGCACTCGTTACGGGAGGCTCGCGCGGAATTGGTGCTGCAATCTCTAAGCGTCTGGCGGCAGACGGAGCGAATGTGGCCATCACTTACACGAAGGGTGCCGACGCAGCCGCATCCGTCGTCAAAGAGATCGAAGGCGCTGGGGGAAAAGCAATCGCGATTCAGGCGGATGCCGCCAATGCCGACGCGGTTAAAGCTGCGGTCGAAAAGACGTTTGCAACCTTTGGTCGACTGGATGTGCTGGTCAATAACGCCGGCACGGCCATTCCGAAACCGTTCGAGGAGGCGACGCTCGAAGAGATGGACCGGGTGCTCGCCATCAACGTTCGTGGCGTATACGTCGCGACTCAGGCAGCACTGAAGCACATGAAGAGCGGAGGTCGGGTTATCATGATCGGTTCGGCCGTGGGTGAACGCGTGGCGGCACCCGGGCTTGTGCCGTATGCGGGCACCAAGGGAGCCGTCAAGATGTTCACGCAGGCGCTTGCGAAAGAGATCGGAAGCCGGGGCATCACGGTCAACAACGTGCAGCCTGGTCCGATCGACACGGAATTGAATCCCGCCTCGGGTGATTGGTCGGTGCCGCAGAAGGCCGCCACAGCGCTTGGTAGGTACGGGCGTGCGGAGGAGATCGCCGCTACGGTAGCGTTTGTCGCCGGCCCGGAGTCCTCATACATCACCGGCGCGAATCTCACCGTCGATGGCGGAATGAATGCCTGAGCGCACTCAGTGCCTACTCGCTGTGGAACAGCAATCGTATCCATGCAAACGACGTGACACTTCCCGTCGTTGGAAAAAACTTGTATCTAAATTGTGCCCTTAAACATCACATATGCGACAGGAGATTTAATGTCCGCGACCAACGTCCAATTCACGGTTGCTGCTCACATCATGGCAGCTCTCGGCTTCCGTCACGGCGTGGAAACCCCTTCGGCAATGCTTGCGGAAAGTGTCAATGCCGATCCCACCTTCGTCAGGAAATCTCTCTCGAAACTCTCGAAGGCAGGCCTGATCGTCACCACGCGGGGTAAGAGTGGCGCGAGCAGGCTCACGCGTTCCCCTAAGCAGATAACACTTTTGGACATTTATCGCGCCAGCGCGGCTCCTCCGACATTCGCGATTCATAGCTATCCAGTGGAGAAGAGATGCCCGATCAGCTGCAACATTAAAGGATGCATGTCGTCGGTCCTAAAGAAAGCCCAGGACAGCTTCGAGAACAGTCTTGATGGAATAACGCTCGCGGAACTAGTCGGGGGAATCCGTGACGCAAGCCGGTGATTTTTTGGCACATATATGTGCAGATAATCGCCACAGATAAACAAGAACCCGGATTGCAAACGGAGCCTTATGAGAGGAGACAAATATGAACAGCTCTAGAGACACGGGAGCCATGGATGCGATGTATGTGGTTTTAGGGAGCAGTGGGAACACCGGCTCGATCATCGCCGACTTTCTGCTAGCGAAGGGGAAGAAGGTGCGCGTCGTCGGGCGCGACCTAGGTCGCCTGCAGCGCTTCTTGCGTAACGGCGCGGAAGCGTTCACGGCCGATATGAACGATGCGGCGGCGCTCACCAAAGCATTCGGCGGTGCGCGCGCTGCGTATTTGCTCTTGCCGCCGCTGAACTCCCGCGAGGAGCAAGAGCGACAGAGCGATGCGATCGCTAAAGCCGTGAAGGCGTCCGGTTTGCGCCACGCGGTGTATTTGAGCAGCTACGGCGCGCATGTCCCGGAAGGCACCGGGCCGGTCACTGGGCTACATTCGGCCGAGGAAAAACTGAATGCGATCGGCGATTTGAACGTCCTACACCTGCGAGCTGCGTATTTCATGGAGAACAATCTGACTGCGATCGACATGATCCATGGAATGGGGCTGTTCGGGCATGCTCTGTTACCTGAGCTGAAGCTGCCTATGATCGCGACGCGCGACGTCGGCGATTACGCTGCGCAGCGCCTCCTGAACGTGGATTTTTCTGGCAAACAAACGCTCGAATTGCTTGGCGAGCGCGACCTCTCAATGAAGGAAGTCACCGCCGTAATTGGTCGCGGTATTGGCAAGCCCGATCTACGTTACGAGCAGTTTACCTACGACCAGGTGCTGCAGGCGTTGGTGCAAATGGGCATGACGCCGAAGAAAGCCGAGGTGTACATCGAGATGTTCGAGGCCATCAACGCAGGAGTCCTCGCTGCGCAGGAACCGCGTTCGCCGGAGAACAGTACACCGACTTCGTTCGAAACATTTGTGCGGGATGTCTTTGCGGCCGCGTATCACGGGCAGGCTACAACCGCTTAAGCCGGCACCCCGATGCCGCCTGTTTGTAGGCCAGAATTTCGGGAAGCAAAACTACAAATCGCGGATGCGGAGATCGAGTGATGAATATAACGACCTCTAAGAAAACAGAGTTGCCTAAGAGTGGTAAGAAACCGAGTACGTATCGTCGTATCGTCACGGGGAATGTAAACGGCAAGTCCGTCGTCCAAAGCGACGAGCCGTTGTTGGCTTATGAGTTCAAGACCGTTCCCGGTTACGAGCACACACTCATCTGGGTCAACCCGGCGATCCCGGATCTAAGCAAGGAGCAGAGGTTTGACAGGTATCCCGACTCCGTTGTTCCAGGACCTGGCTGCACCAGCCTGCACTTCGTGACCTTTCCGCCCGGTTCGGTCTTTGCCGATCCCTCCTTCGATGCCGAGGCCTCTCAAGAAGAAGCTCTCGTTCGTCTGCGAGGATTAGCGGATCACTTCGAAAATGAAGATCCGGGAATGCACAAAACGAACACCGTCGACTATGCAGTTGTCTACGACGGCGAGATGTGGCTGGAGTTGGACGACGGCGAGACTCTGCATTTGAACCAAGGAGACGTGGTCGTGCAAAACGGTACGCGCCACGCATGGCGAAATAAAGGTGCCAAGTCCGTCACGATGCTCTTTTTCTTGAATGGCGCAAGAACTCGTGAAACCTCGCAAGCCTAATGGAGAACCCGATGATCCATGAAAATAATCTCGTGACCGTTAGCAAGTTCGACGGAAACGCATACAAAAACTCACAGGCCGCGGAGTTGACCCTGAATGCGGCGATCCTGCGCGCCGAAATCGCCAGGAGCTACGAAGAATTTTTGGAGATCTTTGATAAGTTTTACGCCGATGATGTCGAGGTAAGCACTGAACATTCGTCCGAGATGATCCGTGGAAAGCAGAGAGTCCGTCCACTTCTGTTGAATTTTCTGCTGCCGCTTCACGTAATGGCTGAAGTTGCCGGATTGTCGATGTCAGTTCAGTTGACTCAAGTTCCTCGAGACAGCGCCGACGAGACACATTCCGAATGGAGAATCGACTTCACCGGCATCGGCGGGAGACGGTGCACTTTGAAGTGGTACGCGATTCGAAGATGGGCGGCGTCCAGGGTTGTGTACGAACACCACTACGGTCATGAGCAGATCGGCGGACCCCTGACCCAAGGCGACCTGAATTTCAACTGGGGACGTTCGGAGGTCGAGTTTCGTTCGCCCTCTCGATGCTTGAAGGGGTAAGGCGCAGGAATCGGACGCTGAACTGATTGTTTTGGATTGGAGGAAACAAGCAATGGCAAGCGGACTCGAGGAGAAGAACAAGGCACTGGTACTCAGGGCTTTCGACACGCTTTTCAACAAGCGTGACTATGTAACGGCGGAGCAATTCTGGTCACCGCAATACATTCAGCATAGCGCTCACATCGCTGCCGGTCGTGAAGGCCTGTTCGATCTGATCAAGAGCCTTCCACCAACGTTGAAGTACGAGGCGGGAACGATCGTGGCGGAGGGCAATTTCGTCATTGTGCACGGACGGTTTTCGGGATTCGGTGCTCCCGCAAATTGGATTGCCGCCGACATCTTGCTCGTCGAGGACGGATTATTCGTCGAACATTGGGATGTGATTCAGGATGAGGCCACAAAAGAGCAATCGAAAAGTGGCGCACCGATGTTCGGAAAGAACTTTCCAAACCACAAATGAAACAGAGTGGTTCAGAGGAGACGAACGGATGGAAAACGAATTCTCTTATGTAGCTCTCGGGCTGAAAGCATGGAACACCCAAATTGATCGCGCGGAAAAGCTTTTTGGAGGCCTGTCGGCCGAGGAGATTCTGCGGGAAATAGCGCCTGGCAGGAACAGGCTTCTTTATTTGTGGGGACATCTCACAGCCGTACACGACGGGTTGCTTCCGCTGCTGGCGCTGGGAGAACGACTTCATCCTGAGTTTGATGTCGCCTTTGTCTCGAATCCCGACAAATCGCTAGCCGACATTCCTTCGCACGAACAAGTCCGCCGGGCATGGAACGTCGTCAATGCTGAATTGCGGAAGGGGTTTGAAAAAATGTCGTGGTCCGATTGGGGCCAGAGACACTCGGCCGTATCGGAAGAAGATTTCGCCAAAGATCCTTTGCGCAATCGCTTCGCCATCCTACTGAGCCGCACGAACCATCTCTCCTACCACCTCGGCCAAGCGGTGGTCGGACGCAAGTGATCGAGAGTGAAAGATCGGACGTCGCGAGTTCAGAGCTAAGCAACAACGGAGAAAGACAATGTCCAAGAAGCTCGAAGGTAAGGTCGCTGTCATCACCGGCGGTACAGAAGGAATTGGGGTAGCTGCGGCGAAGCTTTTCGTGAAAGAAGGTGCCTACGTCTTCATCACGGGCCGCCGCCAGAAGGAACTCGACAAGGCCGTGAAAACAATCGGCTGCAATGTTTCTGGTGTCCAAGGTGACGTCGCCAACCTCGCCGACCTGGATCGTCTTTACGAAACGATCTCTAAGGCGAAGGAGAGAATCGACATTGTTTTTGCCATCGCCGGCGTTGGCGTATTTGTCCCCTTTGGGGCCGTCACCGAAGAGCATTTCGACAAACTGTTCGACATCAACGTGAGGGGAACGCGCAAGCGTGCTCGCGCCGTTCTTGCCGCGAGTGGTGATGATCAGCCCTGCCTTTGAGAGTTTCGAGAGGGATTTCCTCACGAAGGTGGGGTCTGCATTCACACTTTCTGCGAGGGCTGCCGAGCGAATTTCCTTGCCGTGAAAAAAAGCCAGAGCTGTCATGATGTGCGCTGCAACCGTAAATTGAACGCTAGTCGCGGACATCGAATCTCCTAACGGCATATGTGATGTTTAACGGCACAATTTGGATACAAGTTTTTCAAACGACCGGAAGCGGTCGCGGGTTTTGAGACTCAGTTCATGGGATGATCCCTTGTCGACGGCATGGGGGGGATTAGCGGTCGCCTCGTTTATTGCTTGTTCCCAGAAAGCATGAGACTTAGGCAGCCGCGGGGATCAATTCGCGGCGAAACCGTAGGCTCAAGAATTGCATATCCGGTACGTGTCGTGCCTCGGCAACCATCCGTTGTAGCCTTCACGTCGCCTCAGGATCAACGCCTACGACGGATCGCCGGAATCCGCTGAGTACAGTCGCATTCTAACCGCTGGAGCGACCCAAGGTCACCGAAGTTGTTGACGTAGAAATTCATTTGTCCGCTCGTGGGAGAGTGCTGCAGCCTCAGCGTTGTAATGCGCCCCACCATGCCGAGAGAAGGCATGATTCTGACCCGGGTAGCTGTAGACCGTCGTGCTCGGTTTCTTGGCAAGTGCGGCTTTGATGTCAGCTTGCGCAGCCTTGGAAATGAACTCGTCTTCCTCGGCCAAATGCATCAGCATCGGCGCATGCAGCCCGTCGACTTCGCCCAGATATTTCTCAGTGTCACCGCCGTGATAAGCGACCGCAGCATCCACGCCGTAGCGCACGGCCGTTAGGAAAGTCATCAGCCCGCCGAGGCAATAGCCGAGAACGGCAACCTTACCGGTGCACCCAGGCAACTTAGCCACGGCGTTAGCGGTGTCCTTAACGTCTCTGGCGCCTGTGTCTCGGTTATACTCTCCGTACAAACGAAGGCCGTGTTGCCAGTCGGGCTCGGAGGTAACACTAAGGTCGACGCCTGGCTCCTGCCGCCAGAATAGGTCCGGCGCGACCGCAATGAAGCCTTGATCTGCTAGTTCGTGGCAGGTCGTGCGAATGTCTGCGTTCACCCCAAATACCTCTTGCAGTACGACGACGGCGGGAACCGGCAAATACTTCGGTCGCGCGATATAAGCGCCAAAGGCGCCGTCACGGCCTTCAATGGTTATGCGATCGCTCATTGTGTCCTCCTCAGACGACGACATCCACGTGAGTCTCCGCCGATCCTATCAGGATCGGCGGAAGCACACATTGAGCCAGCCGCGTTCACCTGGCGGACACGCGCTGGGCTAATGAAGCCTTGTTTAACTTGCGGCCGATTTCTGGGCTGGAACAGATGTGGCAGCCTCTTCGATGAGCTTGGCGGTTTCCTTCGGATGAGACATGTAGGCCACATGACTGGCATTCACTTCGACCGTCTTGGCTTTGGCGCGTTTCGCCATCATGCGCTCTTGGTCCGGATTGATCGAGCGGTCTGAGGTGGCCACCATGTACCAGGTGTGCTTGTGTTTCCAGGCGGGATTCGTAACCTTATGGGTGAACGCGTCGGTGGAGATTGGAACCTGCGATATAGCCATGAACTCCGCCTCCTCCCGTGGAATGTCCGCAGCGAAGTCGGCCGCGAAATGCGCCTCGTCTATCCACCAGTCGCCGTTGCTGTCTGGCTTGAACGCCGTGGAGGCTTGCGGCAGCGCCTGTTCGATTGATGCACAGCTCTCACCTTCATCGAGCGCAAATGCAGCAATATAAACAAGCGCTGCAACGTTTGGATGATTGCCGGCCTCCGTGATGATGGACCCGCCGTAGCTGTGGCCGACCAGAACCACCGGCCCGCCCATAGCGTCGATTGCGGCCTTCGTGTACTTTTGGTCCTCGGCGTAAGAGGTCTCGGGAGGCTGTGCTACCGACACCCTGTACCCATCATTCTTGAGGATCTTAGCGACGCCTTGCCAACCAGAGCCGTCGGCGAAAGCTCCATGCACCAAAACTACGTTCTTGATCGTCATTGTTGTTCTCCTTTTTTTCCTTTCAGTTCCTTTCACAGGCGTCAGCTCTTGTAAGCCGGCACCGTTAGTGCGACATAAGCCCGGTTGCAACGCTTCCGGATGGTCTTTGGGTTGGCTTCTCTCCTGCACCATCCATTCCCTGATATATGGCGAACAGTGGAGGATCGAGACCCCTGCCGACTCACACACGTTGAGAAAACGGACAGCGTCGATATCCACGAGATCAACCTCGCCCAGATCTAGGGCTACTCGGGGTCCGCCACGACCCACCTCAGCCTTCACCTGGCCAACGTTCTCGGATCGAAGCTGTCCGCTCAAACAAATGCGCGTCTGGTGCTTTCGAGCAATCCGCTTGATCTTCAGCGTCATGGATCCGTGCCCTGAAGAACGATCGAACGAGTGCAATCACTGAGCCATACGTGATTCATTGCAGGGATGGAAGTTAGAGTTGTGTGCAGTCCTGAATTTTAAGGAATTCCTGTCTGATGAGGAAGCGCGATTGGCTTGACAGGTCTTCGCAGAGGATCAATCAATCCTGCGGGGCTTTGAATCGATATTTGTTAATCTTCAAACGCTTAATCTTTGAGTCGAGCGTCCGTGCCGGCAGGCCCAGTTTAGCTGCCGCACCTGCAGGCCCTGAAATTCGGCCCTGGCTTTCTACCAATGCGGCTTCAATCATTTCTTTCTCCTGCCTTACGAGGGCGCCATCCAGCGTACGAGGCCGCACGGGATTTTGGGCCGTTTCCCGCTTCAACCATGTTTCGTCAACAGCTAACGTGCCATCCTCGCTAAGGATCACAGCGCGCTCGATTACATTTTGCAGTTCACGGACATTGCCTGGCCATCCATACTCCTGAAACGCCGTTAGGAATTTCTTGTCGATGGTTCTGAATTTCTTTCCAGCCCTCTTTCCAAAGCGATCGATGAAGTACTCAACCAGCAAAGGAATATCAGCGACTCGCTCGCGCAATGGCGGCATCTGGATAGGCACCACATTCAGCCGGTACAGGAGATCCTGGCGAAACTTGCCTTGAGCAACCAGAGCGTTCAAATCGCGATGCGTGGCTGCAACCACTCTCACGTCAACCGGAATCGGCCGACTGCTGCCAACGCGTTCGATTTCACGTTCTTGCAGAACTCGTAAGAGTGCTATTTGTATTTCCGCGGGTAAGTCGCCGACTTCATCAAGAAAGATCGTGCCGCCACTGGCCGATTCAAACCGTCCCATGCGTCGTTGCGTCGCACCCGTAAAAGCGCCTTTCTCGTGACCGAAGAGTTCCGACGCAATTAACGAAGGCGGGATGGCGGCGCAATTTACGCCAATAAATCCTCGTTCCGCACGCCTGGATCGCCTGTGGATAGCGCGAGCTATCAGTTCCTTGCCAGTGCCGGTTTCGCCCAGAAGCAAAACAGTGGAGTCGGAAGCGGCCACCTTGTCGACCTGATGAAGCACCTTACGGAGTGCTTCCGAAGAGCCGACGATGTCCTCGAACATCGAATCACGATCGATTTGCTCTCGCAACGCCACGTTTTCGTTCCGCGTTCTCTCTTCCGCCCGGACGCGGCCATGAATGTCGGTGCCCGTTGCATACCATCGAGTGACCTGTCCGCGCTCGTTGCGAAAAGGGTTGTACTGAATCAGGAACCAGCGGTATTGACCGTCCTTTCCGAGTGCTCGATGCTCGAATTCGAACGGAAGACCCCGAGCGAGAGCAGCCTTTCGCTCGTTTCGAAATCTTTCCACGTCCTCTGGATGAAAGATTCTTTCTCGAAAATTTGGTGCAAACACATCGCCAGCAGTAAGGCCCGTATAGTCGAGGGTAGCTTGGTTGGCGTAGATCGGCACTCCGGAGGGATCCTGGACGACTACCGCCTGCGGTATTGCATCCGTGATTTGCCGAAGCTCGCGTTCATCCTCACGTAGTTTCTCTTCCGTCCGCTTAAGGTCTTCGATATCAGTGCTTACTCCATACCACATGGCGATCTTCCCGGTTTCGTCGCGGAATGGTTCGAAACGAATGAGGAACCAACGAAAGACCCCATCATTGCGGCGCATACGCGCTTCGATGTCACCTGGTTTGCCGGAGCGCAACAGTTCCCGCTGTTTTTCCATTAGGGACGGTAAATCCTCTGGATGGATTGCAGTCTGCCAGCCCCAACCTTGCGATTGTTCAGCAGTAAGACCTGCGTATTCACGCCATCGTTGATTCACGAACTCCACGGAACCGTCCGGATGAGTTGACCAAGTAAACGCAGGAATTCGGTCAACCAGAAGACGAATGTCTAGCGACTGTCCTGGTAGTGACATTGGCAGATTATAGTCCGGAATGCTCTTTATGCTGCCTGGCAAGGGCTGTGCCTGTCTAGCCGCGCTGATACGTGTGCGCAATTCGATGATCGGGAGGTCGTCTATTCGGAAAATGGTGCATTCGCGACGACATCGGCAAAGTTGGGGGATGTGTACCCCTCGACATATCGAACGCCGAAATCC
>JBARBI010000129.1:0-1656 GCA_049792875.1 Candidatus Sulfotelmatobacter sp. | reverse complement strand
GCATGCTTCCCGTCTACTACAACCCGACCAACCGGAAATCGACGATGGTCGCGACGAACGACATCGGTGCCGAGGTGGCGACGCTGCTGACCGGGCCGGCGTGGTCGGGGCATCGCGTCATCGAACTCGGTTCGATGGTCAGCGCGGATGAAGTCGCAGCGCAACTGGGCGATGTCATGCAGCGCGAAGTCAAGGCGTTCGCAGTCCCGCGGGCCGACTGGCCGGCAGCGTTCGAGCAGTTCGGCATCCCGAAGGGCCGAACCGGACCGGCTGAAGCGATGTTTGAGGCCGTCAACGCGGGCTGGATGGACCTCGGCGTCGCTGGCACGGAGCACGTCGCCAGCACAACGCTTCCCCGCGAGGTCTTCGCGGCGGCCCAGACGGCCGCCACGGCGTAGGTCCGCGGATCAGCGATGAGATGCGACTTGCGGACCTGCTCCGGAAATTCGCATCTCGTTCGGTTCGCATCTCCTTCGGAATGAATGCGTCGCGGTCGGCCGGCTCTTGGCCCGACTGCACAGGTCCTCCGCGGAGCCTTGTCAAAAAAGGTTGGACAAATGTCAAAGATTTCCTGGAGCCGAGTCTCGGCCTTGGCGCTTGCAGCTTTCTTCGTCGTGGGATCGCTCAGCAACATCTTCGCCCCCGGGTCTATCTACGAGGAATATCTGCGGTGGGGATACCCGCACTGGTTCCATTTCGTGACTGGATCGCTGGAGCTCACGACCGCCGTTCTGCTGGTGCAGGCACGAACGCGGCTGTGGGGCTCGGCGCTCGGCTGTACCGTGATGTTGGCGGCACTCGCGACCGTCACACTCCACGGCGAATACGGGCACGGGGTGGCGCCGCTTGTCGTGGCGACACTATCGATAGTCGTCGGCTGGATCGCCTGGCAGAAGCGGCCTCCCCAGCTCGGCATGGCTGACGCCACTGGAGGGCCGAGGGATTGTCCGGGTGGGAGCGTTCACGGGTGAATCTGGTGTCCTCTCCACGAGCAGATGAGTTCGCGACAGTCCGGTACATTCTAAGCCATGGCAGCGCGAGGTCCGTTCCGGGTCAAACTGAGAAATACTCGGAGTGAGCAGATATTTTCCGCTCTTCGGCAACTAACAGACATCCACGGTGGCGTCTGGGGCTAGGCTTAGTTCCGGCAGAAAAGCTCTGTCCGCGCCTGAGCAGACAAGGTTTTACGATCTCCTTGCCGGTTGGAAACTGGATAGTTTCTACTCGTTCGCGTGACCGGCCGCTTCGCGCCAAAGGCCGCCATTCCCCCAAAGGTCGGTTTCGGCGCACTCGACGATCTGGTCACCGCTAAAGCAGCGATGCTAATTTCTTTGATCGCAGCTACAACAAAACATGTCTTGGCCACTAGGATTTGCGGTCGGTCTTCTTGCAGCAAGAAAGCCCGGACCGTTATGCAGCAGCCATCTGCATAGCGATCCGGCCTGCCTGTTACGCGGATATTCTGAAAATTGAAGTTACCACCTGTCCGCGCTGCGAAGGCGCAGCTGGCTTGCTTCAGACGCTATCCGGAGCCATGACGTTTCAGTCGAACGGTTACTTCTTTTTCTTCTTGGCTGTTTTCTTTGCCTTCTTCGCCTTCTTCGCTTTCTTGGCCATGTTGCCCTCCTAATGTCGTGAGATGGCTTTATCGCTGCG
>JBARBI010000128.1:0-4458 GCA_049792875.1 Candidatus Sulfotelmatobacter sp. | reverse complement strand
ATCCGCCGCGCCGCTCGGGATGAAGGTATGCGCTTCTTGCGCGAATCGGCCTTAGACAAGGTGCGGCTGGGCATGACTACGCTGAAGGAGATCAACAAGGTTACGTTTATCGAGGCGATGCGGTAAGTAGTTGAGCCGCCGTCGCGGCGGGGGTTGGGAGGCGTCCGCCCCTGCGAAGGAAAGATGCCCTCGCAGCAGTCGACAAGGTGCCCGGCGCTGCGTTTCTTTTGAGTGCCGTTTCAGCTATTGCATTTGCGGGTGAATCGAGTTCTGATTTATAGAAGAATTTTTTCTCAAGGCGTGCGCGGGCAATGACTTCAACTTCAAACACACCAAAACCTAAACTGGCCTGCGAAGTGGCCGCGGACCGGGTGCTGGCGGGGCGCCTCACCGAGAACGGTGGCGGCCTGGAAGCATCGGCGGCGCGCGAACTGGCTCCGGGAAGCGTGGTCCCGGACCTGGTCGAAAATAATGTGCGCCAGGGGGACGCGGTGCGCGCCGGGATTGAAGCGGCGCTGAGCGGGGTTGCCGGACGCTCGAAGGATGTGATCGCGATCGTGCCGGATGCCGCGGTGCGGGTGATGCTGGTGGAGTTCGATACCCTGCCCTCCGATCACGAAGAAGCCCTGGGCGTGGTGCGTTTCCGCCTGAAGAAGTCGCTTCCCTTCGACGTGGAGAAGGCGAAGGTTTCCTACCACGCCCAGAAGGTCGACAATGAAGTGCGGGTGGTGGCGGCCGTGGCCATGGCCAGCGTAATCGACGACTATGAGGCCGCTTTCCGCGATGCCGGATTCAATCCGGGCATCGTGCTCCCTTCCACGCTGGCGGCTCTGGGCGCCGCGGATGCGAAGCGGCCGACGCTGGTGATCAAAGTGGATGCGCACACGACCAGTATTGCCATCCTGAATGAAGATCAGTTGCAACTGTTCCGCACCCTGGAAAATACGCGCGGGGTGACTATTACGGGAGAGCAACTGGCCGAAGAGGTCTATCCCTCCGTCGTGTTTTTCCAGGATACCTACCGGCTGAACATCGAGCGAATTTATGTTGCGGGATTGCCGGAGTCGGGCGGGGCAGCTCCGGCGCTGCGCGCCCAGACCGGAGCCGAAGTGCAGGAACTGGTGTCGCCCGCGCAACTGGGAACAACTAGCGGCGGTGCGGTGCCGCGCTGGAGAATGGCAGGCGTGGTGGGGGCACTGATTTCGTAGGAAGGAATTTCGTAGGGACGGACGAATGCGTCCGGGGCTACGTGGACTGAATTTATGCGTCTCGATATCAATCTCGCGAGCCAGCCGTACGAAGATGCGCGGCAATTCTGGATGCGCTGGGGCACGGCTGTCGGCGCGGTGGGACTGCTCACGCTAATTCTGCTGACGCTCGACATCACCGGGTGGGTCAACGCCCGCCGGGATCGGGCTTCGATCGCGCAGAAACGCGCGATGATTGCCGATCGCGACCGACTGCGGGCCAGCGCCGAAGAGTTCCTCAACCGCCAGGAGAACCGCAACACGCGAGACACGTCGCAGTTCCTCAATCAACTGATCGAGCGCAAAGCGTTCTCTTGGACCCGGGTTCTGGAAAATCTGGAAAAAGTCATGCCGCCGCGAGTCCACCTGATGTCGATTAATCCAGAACTGGATGAGGACAATCAGCTGGGACTGAAGATGACCGTGGCCGGCGATTCGCGGGATCGGGCTATTGAACTCGCGCGCCGCATGGAAGAGTCGCGCCGTTTCTCGCAGACCAACATCATTTCGGAGCGCTCAGAACAGTCCACCGCCGGCGGCGACACCGAACAGTTCGACATTGTTGCGATTTATATTCCGGAACCGCTGACTGCCACTCCCGCGGTGCCAACGACCGAAGCGGCCCCCAAGACGGAACCGAAACCGAAGACGGAAGCGAAACCCACGACTGCGGCGAAAACCAAGACGGCAGCGCCGAAAGGGGTTAAGCACTAATGCCCGATCTGCGACGAACCCGGAAGAACTTGAAGACCGCACTGGCCATCATGGCGGGCGTGGACCTGCTGGCATTGATGGTGTACTTGTCGCCCCTGGTGGGCTCGGCGGACACGCGCCGGCAGGAGATGAACCGGCTGCAAACCGAGTTAAATACCAAGACGCGCCTGGTCGCGCCACTCCAGGATCTTCCGCAGAAGGTCGTTCTGGCGAGGCATGAGATCACAGATTTCTATAAGAAGCGCTTCCCTTCCCAGAGTTCGGAGATTCCGACCGAGTTCGGCAAACTCGCCGGGGCCAATGGAGTCGCGATCGAACAAGTAAAATACAAGGCGAAGGACGCAGACTCGGGCGGCGGGCTGCAACTGGTGGAGATGGAAGCAGACCTTGCGGGCAACTACACATCGTTGGCAAAGTTCATCAACGCGTTGGAGAGGGATGAGATGTTTTTCATCATCAACAGCGTAACTCTGGGCGGCCAGCCGCAAGGGCCCGTGAAGTTGAGCGTTAAGTTGGAAACATATTTGAAGGCGGGATCGTAAGTGCAACTGGGACTCGAGAATAAGAAGAAAGCGATGTGGGCAGCAGCGCTGGGCGTGCTGGCGCTTCTGGCCATGGCATACGAGTTCGTCCCGATGTTCACGGGGTCGTCCGAGCCGGCTTCGAGCGCGCAGGCGGCCGCTCCCCTGGCGACGCGTGCGACGGCTCGTCCTGGAACGAAGCCTACAAAGAAGCTGCGTGCCGAGAGTCTGGATCCGACGCTGCGACTCGACCTGCTGGCGGCCAGCGAGCAAACGCTTTACGAGGGCACTGGGAGAAACATTTTTGTATCGCAACCGGACGTGGTCATTGCTGAGCCCGTTGCTCCCGCGACAACGGACGATAAGCTGCTATACGTGACGCCTACGCCTCCACCTCCACCGCCCATCCCGCTGAAATTTTATGGCTTCGCGAGTTCACCGGGAGAGCCGAAGAAGATATTTCTTAAGCTGGGTGAAGATGTATTCGTAGCCGGCGAGGGTGAGATCGTGGACCGGCGCTATAAGGTGATCCGCATTTCGCCCACATCCGTTGAAATTCAGGACGTCGTAACCAGCGGCCCGCCCCAGAACATCCCGCTGACACAGAGTTGAGAGCAATGAGTTCAATGATATTGCACTCGCAGAGCCGGCAGCACGTGCTTCGACGAAGTGAGGCCGGCTACGCCATGTTGACGTTGCTGCTGACAATGGCACTAGTGGCCATCTTCGCGGGGGCACTCGTAACTTCCATCACATTTGACATCAAGCGGGATCGCGAAGAGGAGATGGTCCATCGCGGAGTGCAGTATTCGCGGGCGATTCGCGCTTACTACAAAAAGTTTGGGCGCTACCCCTCAAAGATGGAGGATCTGGAGAGCGCGAACAACCTTCGGTTTCTGCGCAAACGATACAAAGATCCCCTCACCGGGCAGGATTTCAAGCTACTGCACTTCGGCGAAGTCAGGCTGACGATGGGCGGACTCATGGCGCCTCCCACTCCGGGGGTGAGCACGAATGGGAGCCCTGGATTCTCGGGAAATCCGAATACACCGTCCGGCCAGAATCCGCCGGCAGTAAGCAATCCACCCTCGGGTCAGGATCCGTCCCAGTTGGCGGGGCAGGTGGGTCCGGATGGCACACCCCCACCACCGAATCCGTCGGCTAACGGCACGGACACCGGTAATGGCAATGCCGGGGATACTCTGGCGGGCGTAACGTTTGGTGGTGGGCCCATCATTGGAGTTGCCAGCACCAGCAAGAAGGACACGATCCGCGAGTACAACCGCAAGAAAAAATATAACGAATGGACGTTCGTTTACGATCCAGGGCTGGACCGGGGCGGCATCATCACCACTCCGTACCAGCCTATGCTGATGTTATTTGGGCAGCTGGGCGTGCAGCAGAACCTCAACGGGCAGCCCGGCAACAACAACCCCTTCGGCGGCTCACCCCCTGCCGGGGTGCAGAACAACCCGAACTTGCCAACGACGGGAGGGTTCGGGACGTCGAATCCACCCAGCAATCCTCCGCCGCAGCAACAGTAGTAGGGCTAACTAACGGACCAGCCGTGCTGCGCACGGCGGACAGCCGAGGGCGGCTGACCCCACATAGTTGATGGTACGGTCTGAAACGAAAACGGCCTCATCGCACGCGATGAGGCCGTTTCGGTTCCAGGAAGTTCTCGCGACTCGCTTACACGCTGAAGGAAGATCCGCAGCCGCAGGTGCTTTTCACGTTCGGGTTTTCGAACTTGAAGCCCGCGCCTTCTAAGGTCTCGACGTAGTCCACGATGCAGCCATTCAGATACATGACCGAAGTGGCATCGACATATACCTTGAGTCCGTCCATGTCGAAGGTCTTGTCCATCATTCCAGCGCCGTTTTCGAACTGCATCGAATAGGAGAAACCGGAGCATCCGCCGCCCACGACTCCGATGCGGAGGCCGGTGGGAACGGGGTTCTGCTGGCCCATGATCT
>JBARBI010000127.1:0-86332 GCA_049792875.1 Candidatus Sulfotelmatobacter sp. | reverse complement strand
CACCGTTGGCGAAGGGCACACCCTCCATCAGAGACGCGTAAGCATAGATCATCGAGGGCGCGATCATTTCGTCGTTCTCGCGCAGCGCCTTCTCGAACGACTTCACCGACTGATGCGCCTCGGTCGGCTCGATGTAGGACTCGGTCGAACCGCACCACATGGTGATCAGGCGGGTGGCGCCGCTCGTCTTTTTAAAATCGCGGATGTCGTCGCGCAGTTGCTCGGCAAGATCCATCTTCGTTTTGCCCTTCTTCACATTGGGCCCGTCGATCTTCTTCACATAGTTGTGATCGAACACAGCCGCGCGCGGCTTCACCGACGAGAGAAACGGCTTCAACTGTTCGAGCAGGCGGTAGTCGAGTACGCCCGCGTTGGACGCAGCTTCGTACATGTTGTCTTCAAAGATGTCCCAGCCAGTGAAGACCAGGTCATCAAGTCCGGCGAGCGGGACAAACTCCTTGACCTTGGGCGAACGGCCGTCAGTGCGCTTCCCCAGGCGCACGGTGCCCATCTGTGTCAGCGATCCGATTGGCTTCGCCAGGCCTTTGCGGATAGCCTCGACGCCGGCCACGAAGGTTGTCGCTACGGCCCCCATGCCCGGAATCATCACGCCGAGTTTGCCCCTGGCGGGCTCGATGGTGCCTCGAACCGTTTCTGATCGTGACTTTTTGCCGCCACCGCTTCGGGCCGCTAATTTCATTTCCCGGCTGGCGCGCTCGGCGTGCGCAAGCGCGGTTTCGCGGTGCTCATGTTCGCGTGCTGCCGCAGAAGTCGCGAACTGCTTGCGATGGCGGCGGCCGTCGGCATCCCACCAATCGGCCATGAACACTCCCGGGCGCTTCTGATACATGGTTTCTCCCTCTGGTGGCGGTGGCTAGTCACCGCCACCGCGACTGAGAATCATCGCACCTCGCGCAGGACTTTGGCAAGCCGATGCAACCGACGGGTTGGATCGGTGCCTTAACAGCGCGTCATTTCATTAAGCGGGAAGGAACGTACCCCTTCCACTTGACTCGCAAATGAAGGTACTGCCGTCACGATCGCATCCCTGATCCTCCACATAAATTCTTTGCATTGGACTCGGGCGCTGGATTGCGGCATAGTGGAATCACTTCGCAACCGGCTGTGCAGCAGGTCCCGCGAAGCTGATCTTTTGCATGCAGCCTAGCAGCGGCATTGCAAACCTTTTGACCCCGTTGATCTCCACCACAATCTGAGCCCACGCCGCCCGGCATTGCGCGGGTAGCGTGCTCATCAGTCGTTCCCTTGTCACCAAGGGCAGAACAGGAGATTCCATGACTTCGATTCGTAAATTCGCATACGCCACTCTGTTGGCGGTCACCGCTTCGAACTTCGCGCCCAGCCTGGCTTCGGCCCAGGAACCCGCGCACGGGAAGTTCACTCTTACCCACGATGTTCGCTGGGAAAACGCGAAAGTCCCCGCGGGGGACTACGAGTTTTCCTTCGACCCCGACGCCGCTTCGCACCTGATGTACCTCACCAAGCTCAGCGGCTCTCGCGCTGGTTTCCTGCTGCTGGTTCCCAACACTGAGGACGCCAAGCCCACGGACCAGAGCCGGCTCATCCTTGAAACAACCCCAGACGGCAGCTACGTCAGCGCCATGCAATTGCCGGAATTCGGCATGACGCTGAATTTCACGGTGCCGGCGCACACCGAGAAACAGATTGCCAAGGCTGCAACCACGGCCGCGGCAACGGACCGATAGTCCTGCGGTGGTCAACAAAACCGAGGGCGGAGAGCAAACCAGCGACCCGCCCTCGGACTTTTTTGCGGTCGAATCTTTAGGAGAAGACGCGGCCCCTGGAGTCGAAGGTTCGGTTTTGGAGTAAGAGATTTGGTTCTGGCTAGAAGCTTCAGATTTGGAGTTGGAGGATTCGGTTTTGGGTGGCCAGCGCTGCAGCGCCGCGACAACACTTTTTCCTCTTGTGTGGATTTCAGCCCCTGAGGCCTCGGAACCTTCTTTCCAGTAATCGCGCGGCGTTTACGGCCCGACGCAAGTCGGGCTTCTCACCGGGTCAAGTGGGCTGGACTTGCGAATTCCCCCGGACGTCGTCGCTCAACACAATTGCTTCCGCGATTTCCCTCATCGGCTTTCGCTTCTGTCGGCTTTGGCGTTGCAGGGCAAGATACGCTTGCTCTTCGTTCAGGCCCAAATCGCGCTGCAGAATGCCTTTGGCTCGCTCAACGATTTTCCGGGTCTGTAACTGCTCGGCAAGGGTCGAGTTGGCTTCCTCCAGGCGCGCCAGTTCTATTTCTGCGCCCACCAGAAAACCCACGGTGGAGATCATGCGAATCTCGCGACGGCGATAAACATGGTGCTGGCGGTGCTGCAGGTTGATGACGCCCACCACCCGGCCGCGGCACATCAACGGCACCGACAGAAATGCCTCGTAGCTATCTTCGGGCAACTCGTGGAAGAACTGGAAGCGCGGGTCATGCGCCGCTTCTTCGGGGATCGCTACGGGTTCGCGATGTTCAGCTACCCATCCTGTAATGCCCTGCCCCACGCGAAGCTTCAGACGGTCGACTACGTCAGGATGCGGGTTCCTGGAAGCCCGCAGGACGAGTTCGTCCCCTTCCAGAATGTAGATGAGGCAGGAGTCGCACTGGACCAGTGCGGAGGCAAAGTCGACTACGCGGGTCAGAACCTCATGAAACCCTTCCGCCGTACCCAGGCGGGTGCTGATTTCATGCAATACGTCTACGTGTGAGTCCTCAACCGATATAAGGGAGTCCATGGCATACATTATCGATCTTGTAGAGATTATGTCTAATTCCAAATTTCGATTGCCGCGATAAAGGATTTCCGTCGAGATTGTTACCAACGTTTAACATCTTTTTCGAAGTCTGCGCATCGTAGTGTGGATGGAGCGAAGGCGGATGAAACGGACAAATTCGCTCAACGGAAGTTGCCGGCTAGAGATGGGAAAAGGAAGCGAGTTCCGGAGACTACAGAAATTGCCCCGCACATTCTGGTTGCCTCGCGCAAGAGAATAGCTTTATCGCAGACTGGACCTCTGCCCTACCGCAGTAGCCTTTTTTACCAAACTTGCTACCGCGCCGGTATGGCCAGAAACCACACCAGAAATCCAAACAGGATCAAGGCGGCGAGCAGTGAAAACAGCGTGTGCAGGGGGTGAAAATGGAAGTAGGGATTTCGCGTGAGCCGATATCTTGCAGCCAGCATAAGACCTCCTTTGCACGTATCCGGGTGCGATCGGACGGCCTGTCGGTTCCTATTGTCCCACTATTCGGGAGCCAGGGCTCCTGTTTTTTCCAGGACTGTGTTACACCATTCGAATGACTGAGAAGATTGCTCTCGTTACCGGAGCCTCCAGTGGCTTTGGATTGCTGACCTCGATCGAACTGGCGAAAGCGGGATTCCGCGTGGTGGCAACCATGCGCGATCTCGGAAGGCGCGACCGCCTCGATCAGGCGGTAACGGCCGCGGGATCGGCCCGAAGGATCGACGTCCGCGCCCTCGACGTAACCAACTTTGACATGATCCCCGGCTTCGTCGACGCCGTGGTCCGCGATTACGGTCGACTGGACGTTCTGGTCAACAACGCAGGATTCGCCGTGGCCGGGTTTGCAGAAGATATCAAGCTCGACGAGTTGCGCCTGCAGTTCGAAACGAATTTTTTCGGCGCCGTCGCCATGACCAAGGCGGCCCTGCCCACCATGCGTCGACAGCGCTCCGGACACATCATTCAAGTCTCCTCGATCGCGGGACTGCATGGATCGGTCACGGTGAGCAGTTACTCGGCATCGAAACATGCCCTCGAAGGCTGGAGCGAATCGCTTCGCATGGAAGTAAACTCGCTGGGCATCAAAGTGGTGCTGGTTGAGCCAGGAGCGTTTCAGACCGACATCTGGACCCGCGGCGCCGTCATGGGAGAGCAAGCCACGAAAGAAACGTCGCCCAACATTCAACGCAGCCTGCGCATGCGCTCAACCATCGAGAAGCTTCCCAAGGCCGATCCGATCGTAGTAGCACGACTGATCGCCGCAATCGCACAAGATCCGAACCCCAAGCTGCGCTACCTGGCCGGGCGGGATGCCAAGATCCAGCTCGCCATGAAGCGCATTCTGCCGTGGAAATGGCATGAGAAGGTGATCGCGAATTTTCTGAAGATCGACCAAAACCCTTAACCACCGAGGACACAGAGTCTCACAGGGGAATAAAGCCTGAAGCTGCGTGGCCTTTTGGCCTTCAAGCTGCCTCTGTGTTCCGTTGTGACCTCGGTGGTAAAGATGTTAAGGTTTCGCGTCCAGATCCATGGTCCTCACCGGCAAATCCCAGTGCGCGTCCAGGATTTCGAAGCGCCGCTGCTCCTCACGCTGAAAAGTATCCTGGTCGGGATACATCTGCTTCTGCAGCGCGGCTTCGTCAAAAGGCTCGTTCGCGACCGTTGCGTTCTTGAAGACGATGGTCACGCGGAAATCCCAGCGGCCGTCTTCCGTGGTGTGATAGCGCGGCTGATCCATCCAGACCTTCGTGATCCGCCCCATCTCCCCTTCTTTTTTCAGCACAGGATAGTGATTCTTCCTGAACAGCTTCAGAAACTCGTCAGCGTGACCCCACTTCGCCTTGTAGTAGTACTCAACGACGAAGGGCCGGTCGGAGGCGGCGGGAGCCGGCTGGGCGTATGCAGCGAAGGGCACGGCAGTGGAGATGAACAGCAGAGCGGCGAAAACGCGACGCATGGAATCCCTCCAGGGATTGGAATTAACAGCTTGTACACTACCGTTTGGCTGGACTTGAGATCGGGTCGGCCAACTATACACCGAAGCGCAATTACTGACGCCCGACAGATGCGGCCTGACCGCTGATGCGATTCTGCCAGTGGCTCCAAATAAAATACGCGATGCCCAATACCAGCATCACCCCAATCACCGCGTCGAACTTGTGGAAGTACTTCCCCAGTTCGCGCCAGTCTTCACCCAGCTTCATGCCGAGCCAGGCCAGGCCTAAGCACCACGGCCACGATCCTAGAAATGTATAGATGTGAAAACGGCCGCGGGGCATGCGCGCGATTCCGGCAGGGAGCGCGATGAACGTGCGAATCACCGGCAGCAACCGGCCCAGAAACACAGCCAGATATCCCCAGCGTGCGAAGAAGCGGTCAGCCCAATCGAGTTCGCGGCGTCCCATGAGAATCCAGCGGCCATAGCGTTCAACCAGTGGGCGACCGCCGTAGCATCCGATCTCGTAGGCAACGAGCGAACCGAGGTTGCAGCCGATCGCGCCGGCCGTTGCCACCCACAGGAGTTTGAACGTGCCCTGGAATACGAGATATCCGCCAAAGGGCATGATCAACTCGGAAGGCAGCGGGATGCACGCGGACTCAATCGCCATGAGAAGAACGATCCCGGCATAGCCGGTCACGGCGATTACTTTGCTGATAAATACAAATAAGAATGCGAGGATTCTTTCGGTCATGAGATCCCAGTTCTCAGTTCCAAGTTCTCAGTAAAGGCCCGATGGGTTTGTCTCAGCACTGAGAACCGAGAATTGGGAACTTGTTTTCAGTGTAATGGAAATCGGCAACCGAAGTGCCGCGCTAGAACGAACCTTCTTGAGTGAACGCGTAGCCGGGCAAGGTGGCTCCCTGTGGACTCTTAATGACTTTCACTCGCACCGTGGGTGCATCAGGAGCCGTGATTCCAGCCGGCCTGAGCATGGCGTATTGCGAAAACACTTCGTTGTAAACCTTCGTGACCAGGTAGTCCTGGCCATCCGCTTCGCTGCGCCACACTTGACCGAGTTGGATTGAGTTGACTGCCACTGGATTATTCCTGACTCTCGCTGGTGTAGTTCCAGACTACCGGGGGCCGGGAGAGGCGTCAATTCCCAGAGTGGTTACCGACGGACAGTGCGCGCCCTTGCCGTTGGCCGTCCTCGAGCGACCCCTGTGCCCCGAATACCTCCACCGGAGCGCTTCCGTGCCATGGGATGACAATTAGGTTGCTTTTCGAGGGGAATCCGGCTAAGGTGCGTTTCCGTGACAACCCCGGAGAGACCGACAAAACTATGCGAACTTCGCTTCTGAGATTCTGTTTCCTGGCTTTCTGCTTGCTGTCCCTGCCCTGCGCTGCGCAGTCCGGCCAAGCCGCCGCCGGCAAGACTCGGATGTACTACATCTCTGCCGATGAGGTCGAGTGGGACTATGCGCCCCACAACATGGACCACATGACCGGCAAGCCTTTCGACAAATCCACCGGCATCTGGACCGAGAAGGGCAAAGACCGCATCGGCCAGATGTACCGCAAAGCCATCTATCGGGAATACACCGACGCCACTTTTCAGGTCCTGAAACCGCGTCCCGCCGCGGAAGAGCACATGGGCATTCTTGGTCCCGTGGTCCGCGCCGAGGTGGGCGACACCATCCAGATTGTTTTCCGCAACAACACGAATCAGTTTTATGGAATGCATCCGCATGGCGTGTCCTATGCGAAGGATTCTGAAGGAGCGCCCTACGCCGGTATGTCGCCCGAATCCACCGGCTTGGTCGCTCCCGGCCACACCCATAAATACACATGGAACGTACCCGAGCGCGCTGGACCCGGACCAGAAGACGGCAGTTCCGTCATGTGGCTCTACCATTCCCATAACTATGAACCCAAGGACGTCAATGCCGGCTTGATTGGTCCCATTGTCATTACTGCGAAAGGCATGGCACGCCCCGACGGCAGTCCCAAGGATGTTGAGCGCGAATTGTTCGCGCTGTTCATGATCATCGACGAGAACCAGAGCCACTACTTCCAGCACAACATCGACACTTACGCCGGCGATCCCAAGTCAATCAAGAAGCTGGAACTGGTACCCGAAGACGTCGACGGCAATGCAGACCTGACGATGGGCCATGGCTTCGCTCTGATTAATCACAAGTTCACCATCAACGGATACATTTTCGGAAACAATCCGCCCATTCAGATCCACAAGGGCGAACACGCTCGCTGGTACCTGATGACGATGGGAGACGGCTTTAACTTCCACACGCCCCACTGGCACGGAAACATCGTGACCGTGGACAAGCATCATACCGACATCCTTTCCCTGGCCCCCGCGCAGTTCGTGGTAGCCGATATGACGCCCGATAACGTAGGCACCTGGATGTTTCACTGCCACCTCAGCGACCACATGGCCGGCGGCATGATGACCACTTACGAAGTCCTGCCGTGAAACGACGATCGAAATGCCCTCGTTCGTGCTCCCGTAACCACGATTCCGCCGTGTGCGTGCACTCGACCGAAGATCATTGTTAAGATGTTGCCCGAGGAGACGTTTCATGCCCCGAGGTGTGTTACCTCGCCAACCCGCCCGCACCGGCCGCCAAGATAAGGCCCGCGCAGGGATAGCTCATGTGGCAGCCCGTGTGGGAACGGGCACTCCTGCCCGTCCCGCCCCTCCGGAAAAGGCCCATGTGGGGACGGTCGCCCTCGGCCGTCCAGCCCCGAAGGGGCGCAAGGGTGCCACCGCAAGACTCGGGTCCGCTCCCGCTCCCAAGCTCAAAGGCTACAATCCCATCGCCCCCGAGCGCGTGTCCGAAATTCTGACCCGCCTCGACCAACTCTACCCCAATGTCACCTGCGCCCTGACGCACTCGAGCGCGTGGGAACTCCTCGTGGCAACCATCCTCTCCGCCCAATCCACCGACGCGAATGTGAACCGCGTCACGCCCGAGCTTTTCCGCAAATATCCGACAGTCGAAGCCTTCGCCGCGCTGACCCCGGAACAACTGGAGCCGGACGTGCGCTCCACTGGATTCTTCCGCAATAAATCCAAATCAGTCGTCGGCGCCGCGAAGAAGATCGTCGCTGACTTCGGCGGACAGGTCCCCGACGAAATGGAAAAGCTGCTCACGTTGCCGGGCGTCGCCCGCAAGACCGCGAACGTCGTGCTCGGCAGCTGGTTCCATAAAGCCGATGGCGTTGTGGTCGACACCCACGTCCACCGCATCTCGCGGCGACTGGAACTCACCACCCAAAATGATCCCCAGAAGATCGAGCAGGATCTCATGCGGATCCTGCCGCGCGAAAAATGGATTCTGTTCTCCCATCAGATCATCTGGCACGGACGCAAGCTGTGCATCGCCCGCAAACCCAAGTGCGCCGATTGCGCCCTGGAAAACCTCTGCCACGCCGCCGACAAGACCTGGAGCACCGTGGACATGCACAAGAATGCAAAGGCCTAAGGAGAGTCCCGCGGGACTCCTTCGGATTTTGCTAAACTTCTTTTTCTTGTCCCGAGGTCTCCTGCCCAAATGCGCCCATTCACTCTCTTTGCTATCGTCATAATCATGAGCACTGTCGTCGCCGAAACTGCCGCCCAGACCCTGCCCAAGCCCCAGGCTGTGACCGATCCGAAGAAGATCTCTTCCAAGCCCAACGCGCAGGTCGAGCCGCGCAGTCTGACCATCGAGAAGCTCTACATGACGCGCCAGGTAGGCCGTCCCACATGGTCTCCCGACGGCAAGAGCATCGCTTTCATCTCCAACATGAGCGGACGCAATAATCTGTGGCTCGTCCCGGCCGAGGGAGGATGGCCGGTGCAGTTGACGGTCAGCGACCAGCGCCAGACCGCTCCGGCATGGTCGCCCGACGGAAAATGGATCGCTTACCAGTCCGACTACGACGGCGACGAACAGTGGGACATTTTCCTCGTCTCGCCGAAGACAGGCAAGGTTGTTAACCTCACTCAGACGCGCGAGATCGCCGAACTGGGCCCTACGTGGTCGCCCGACGGACGCTACCTGGCTTATGAAGTGAAGCCGAAGACCTCCGCGGCCTACGAGATCGACATCTACGACATGGTGATGCGGGAAGTGAAGCATGTCACCTCCAACACGCCGCAGGATAAAGGAAACTCCCATCCCATCTGGTCGAAGGACGGGAAGTCCATCGTCTACACCCAGGAGCAGGCCAAAGGGACGGACTCGAACATCTTTATCGCAGACGTGGCGACGGGAAAGAGCACGCTACTCACGCCGCACCAGGGCGAGCAGCGGTTCCTCGCAAACAACATCTCGCCCGACGGCAAGCGCGTGTTGCTGACCTCGAACGCCGCCAACGGCTATGAAAACATCGGCCTGCTCGAGATTGCGACGCAGAAGGTCCAGTGGCTCACCCAGGACAAATGGGAGATTCGCGGAAGCGAGTTCTCGCCCGACGGGAAGCACATCACCTTCAGCGCCAACGTAGATGGCAACGAAGATATCTATCTCTACGATCTTTCAACCGGCAAGTCCTGTGCTCTCCCCATCCCCAAAGGCGTGAACGAACCTGCGGGCGGTTACTCGGCGTTCAGTGCAGACGGCAAGCACCTCCTCTACTACCACAACGGCCCAACCGCCCCCGGCGATCTTTGGGTCTACGACTTGGCTGCCGGCAAGTCCGTGCAGGTTACGCACTCGCTGGTCGCGGGCGTGCGCTCCGAGGATATGGTCGAGCCCTATCTGGTGCACTATCCCAGCCGCGACGGCAAGTGGACCATCTCCGCGTTTCTCTACGTGCCCTTCAACATGGTGCGCAACGGGCAGAACGCGGCCATCGTCTACATTCACGGTGGCCCGACGGCCCAGAGCATGAACTCTTTCAACCGCTTCGTGCAGTACGCCGCCAATCAGGGATACATGGTGCTCGCGCCCAACTACCGGGGATCGACCGGATACGGCAAAGAATTCCAGCAAGCGAATCTGTTCGATATGGGTGGCGGCGACCTGCAGGACGTGCTGGCTGGCGTCGACTGGATCAAGCAGACAGGCCATCTCGATCCCAAAAAGATCGCCGTCATGGGCGGAAGCTACGGCGGCTACCTCAGCATGATGGCGGTGACGAAGGCACCGGAAATCTGGGCTGCGGGCGTGCCCATCGTTCCGTTCGTGAACTGGTTCACCGAAATTCAGAATGAAGACCCCGTGCTGCAGCAGTCCGACCTGGCGACCATGGGTGATCTGGTCAAGAACAAAGGGCTGTACGAAGACCGTTCCCCGATCAACTTCATCGATCAGATCAAGGCGCCTCTGCTGCTGCTTGCCGGGGGACACGATCCGCGATGCCCGAAGTCAGAGACGCAACAGGTGGTCGAGGCCATCAAGAAGCGCGGGGGCACCGTGGATTACAAGGTTTACGAAAATGAAGGCCATGGCTTTGCGCGCGTGGAAAACCAGATTGACGCCTACAAGCGCGTGGCAGACTTCCTGCTGGCCCATGTCGTGCCCGCCGATTGTAGTTGCACGGTGACTGAATAAAAAATCCAAGACATAACCACAGAGGCCACAGAGCTCCACCGAGGCAGCTCTTTACGATCAGGACTGCGTGGCGAAGGTTTTCACGAGCGCTGCGACTAGTCCTGGGATCGTGAACTCTTTGGCCGCGATGTCAACTGGCAGGCCCAGGTCGCGCAAAGTTGCCGAAGTGACTGGACCGATCGAAGCCATAAGGATCCCGTCGAGACCTGTGTGGCGCGGGCGCTCTCGCCCGCGTGCGAGTGACACGCGTGCAGCCCGATGTGAGCCCAATAATTCCACAAAATTGCGCACCGTCGAGGAACTGGTAAACGTAACCACATGAGGGCGCCTTTTTGTACTTTTCAAGGCAGCGCGCAGTCGGATCCGCGAAGATTGAGGCACGAGGGTTTCGTACGCCTCGACGACATCAACGTGAGCTCCTGCCTTGCGCAGTTCAGAAGGAATGACGTCTCGGGCAACTTTGGCGCGCACCAATAGAACCCGTTTCCCTCTGACCCGGTTTTTCAAGCTCCGCACGACGGACTCCGCCACGTATTCTTTGGGGATGACGTGCACTCGTTGACCACGCTGTTCGACTGCTTTCTTTGTGGCGGGACCGATGGCGGCGACGCTTAGGGATCCCAGATGTCCTTGCTTGAGCGCCAACTTGCACATGCGCTCCCACATGGCTTCGACGCCGTTCACGCTGGTCAGGATCAACCAGTCGTAAGTGTCTAGGCTCTTCAGCGCTCGATCGAGGGGCTTGAATGACTTTGGCTTGCGAATCTCAATGAAGGGGATCTCGATGACCGTCGCGCCGCGCTCGCGCAGTTCGCCGGAGAGCGCACCCGCCTGATGCTTAGCACGGCCCACCAGGACGCGGATTCCCTTCAGAGGTTGGCTCGTCGCCGCTTTTATCTGCTTGCTCATGGTTAGAGTGGCCGGCAGGAGTGCTTGTCCCAGGCTCAATCGTGCTCCTTTTTCACACCTAGCCCTTGCTCGCGCATCAGGCGCGACACGCCTGAGACCGCCGTGTCCTCGGCCTTCTCCAGAGATGTGATCACGTTCGACTGTTCTTCGCGGGTGCGGTTCTGGCTTAGTTTGAACTTGGCTTCGATTCGCGTGACTGCGATTTCGAAGCCGACGATATGGCTCAGCATGCGTTCGCGGTAGGCCGTGCTGAGGCTGGCCCACTGTTCGGCATAGGCGGGCTCGAACGTACCCATCAGTTCGTGCAACACGCCTTGCAACTCTTCATGCGAAGCGAATACCCGTGCGTTACCGTACACATGCACCGCGCCGTAATTCCAGGTAGGAACGTTTTCGCGGGTCATGTAGTTGGAAGCCGACACATAGGCATGCGGACCATGGAAGATGGTCAGGCAGGGCGGATGCTGCTCGAGATGGCGCCAATGAGGGTTCGCTTTGGCCACATGGCCGCGGATGATGAGGTGCTCACCGGTCTCGCGCACCACCACCGGGGCGTGCGTGGCGAAGGGTTCCTCGGACGTGGCGGACACGAGAATGATAAATGGGTTGGCCTTCATGAAGGTCAACGCGGCAGCGTGATCGTGCAAACGGAAATGTTCAGGGACGTACACGAATCTTCTTCTTTCGCCTCGCTTGCCCTTCTCGTTTGATCCCGCCGCCTTACACCGTGGGTTGCATCCTTTCGCCGCTGTTCAGTTGGCTTTGTTCATCCGGCCGCTTCCTACGAACGTGCACCAGCTTTTCCACCACCGCTACGACTTCGCCCGATTCATCCTTCACTTCCACCTGAAACGTCGGTTCGTATTTCGGCAGCGTCTTCAGCTTCTCACGAATATCGTTGAGTTGGGCGTCACTCAGGCGGAATTCGGCGCGGACCGTTCCCTTCCCCGGCTTGCGGTAGCGGATGCTCGCGGCTTTATCCCAGACAATGTAGTCGCGCCCCAGATTTGCCATCAGCATGAGCATATAGAAAGGATCCGCCATGGCAAAGAGCGATCCGCCAAAATGCGTGCCCACGTAGTTGGCATTCCAGAAGCTCAGCCTCATTTCGACGTCAATGGCTTTCGTGTCGGGTGAGATGTATTTGATGCGAATGCCCGCGCCCAGAAACGGTGGCCAGAAGTTGATCCAGCGCCGGAGATGGGCCGGATTCTTGGCGCCGCCCAGGATTTTCAGAAGAACGTTGCGGCTCATTCGATGACAACCCCAGCGCCTGAAGGCGAGATCGCCTGTGGCCGATGGACGGCATGCCTGAAGGCACGCCCTGATACGGATCGTGCTCGTCCCGCCTCGCGACTCATGGTTGGGGCGGCACGGCCAACCCACGGCCGTAGACGGCTTCCAGGATCTGATCGCCGCCGCGAGCGAGCAAGGCTTTACCGGCGGCGTTGCCTAGTGTTTCGGGATCGTCAATTTTGCCATCACGCGAGTCGCGAAGGAGTTTCGAGCCGTCGGGGTCGGCAACGATGGATTCTAGGTGGAGGCGAACCCCTTCGGCTGAAGCTTCGGCTGGAGCCAGGGGGCGGACGAATGCGTCCGCCCCTACGTGAGTCTTGTCGTCTTGTGCGAATCGAACCTCTGCGAAGGCGCCGATGGGGACCTGGCAGCCTCCGCCCAGGCTGTTGAGCAGGGCGCGTTCGCAGGTGGTGGCGGCGCGGGCGGCGGGGTCGTTCAGGAATTCCAGGTGCTGGCGGGTGGCGGTATCGCCCTTGCGGATCTCAATGCCGAGCGCGCCTTGGCCCGCTGCAGGACACATGACTTCGGCGGAGATGATCTGTTTGATGAGTTCCGTTTTGCCCAGGCGCTTCAGTCCGGCCGAAGCGAGGATGATGGCGTCGTATTCTCCCTGCTCGAGTTTGCGCAGGCGCGTGTCTACGTTACCGCGCAGAGGATGAATGTCGAGATCTGGTCGGACGGCTTTGAGTTGCGCCTGGCGGCGCAGGCTGGATGTGCCGACGCGCGCTTTCTGGGGCAGCTCCTGAAAGCTGGCATAGTGGCGCGAGCAGAAGGCGTCGCGCGGGTCCTGGCGTTCGGTGATGGCGGCGATCTCAAATCCAGGAGGAAGTTCGGTGGGCAAGTCTTTCAGCGAGTGCACGGCGAGATCGACGCGGCCTGCGGCGAGGGCCTCTTCGATCTCCTTGGTGAACATGCCCTTGGTGCCAACCATGGCCAGGGCGACATCGGTAATCTTGTCGCCGGTGGTGTGAATGATTTCGATTTCGACTTCGTGGCCGCCTGAACGTAGGAGCGCAGAAATGTGGTTTGCCTGCCAGAGTGCTAGTTGTGAACCGCGGGAGCCGATGCGAAGGCGGGACATTAGTGCTGCGTCCCCACTTCGTCTTTCTTGCTCTGACTCTGCCCTGTCGAATCTTTGTCGCGCAAGTTGAACAGGCGGCGGACCACGTCAACCACGGTAGTGGCTTCGGATTCTTTCGCCGCGGTCTTCAGGGTCGTGATGGGCGTGTGCATGACCTTGTTAATGATGCCCCGAGTCAGTGCTTCGACTGCCATTTCCTGCTCGGGAGTCAACTGGCCCATGCGGCCGCGCACACGGTCGATTTCCGCCTGGCGGATGGTCTCCAGATGATCCTGCAACGAAACGATCGTGGGTACGACGTCGAGCGTCTGCAGGCGGGCCTCGAAACGCTCGACTTCGCTGGTGATGATCGCCTCGGCGCGTTCGGCTTCCTTGCGACGGTCGGCGACATGGCTGGAAACAGCCTGCTGCAGGTCGTCGATGTCGTAGGTAAAGATGCCGTCGAGCTTGGCCATGTCGGGCGAAACGTCACGCGGCACGGCGATGTCGATGAAGAACATTGGGCGGTTCTTGCGGCGGGCGAGGAACTGCTCGCCATGTTCGCGGCGGAAGATGGCGTGCGGCGAACCCGTCGACGTGATCACAATGTCCGCGCGGTCGCAAGTCTTGTAAAGGTCGTCGAACTTGATGGCCTGGCCGTTGAACTTCTGCGCCAGGCCGATGGCGCGGTCATAGGTGCGGTTAGCCACGAAGATGGAGGCACAGCCATGGGCCATCAAGTGGCGGGCGGCCAGCTCGCTCATCTTTCCTGCGCCCACGATGAAGACGTTCTTGCCTTGCAGAGAACCGAAAATCTTCTTAGCCAGCTCCACCGCGACCGACGCGATCGACACCGATGACGATCCGACCGCAGTCTCCGTGCGCACGCGCTTGGCTACGGCGAAAGCCCGGCTGAAGAGCTGGTCCAGTTGACCGCGGACGGCGCCTACCGCACGGGCGGTCGCATAGGCCTCCTTGACCTGCCCCAAAATCTGGGCCTCGCCCACCACCATGGAATCCAAACTCGAAGCCACGCGGAACAGGTGGCGGACTGCATCCTTCTCGCGGAACTCGTACAGGTGCGCATCGAGTTCTTCCGGCTTCAGATGAAAGTGATCGTGCAGGAACCCGCGCAGGTCGGCGGACCCGTTCGTCGTGTGCGTCACGATCTCCACCCGGTTGCAGGTGGAGATCACCATGCCCTCTTCGATTCCCGGATAGGCCGTCAGATCGCGGCAAGTGTCGGGCAGGCGCGACTCCGGGATCGCCAGCCGCTCCCGCACATCGAGCGGCGCGCTCTTGTGATTCACGCCAATGAGCTGGAATCTCATGAGGCAGCGAACCTGTGGATCGCGGAGAAATAGTTAGCCGCCCACGCGGCCAGCGCGGCCACGAAGGCGAACGTCGCCAGGAAGGCGGCCCGGCGTCCCCGCCAACCGGAATTCCAGCGAGTGAAGACCATGACCATGTACACGGCCCACATCAGCACCGACAACAGAATCTTCGGATCCAGAAAGTCGAGGTGCCCGTAGGCGGAGATCGCCACCACCGAGCCGGTCAGCAGCCCCAGCGTCATGAACGGGAACCCGAGCAACAGCGAGCGGTAGCCGATCTGGTCAATCACTTCGAGCGCGGGAAGGAACGAGATCAGGCTGGTGGATTTCTTGGCCTTCAGGCGGCGCTCCTGCAACAGATAAAGCAGGCTGGCCCCGAAGCTGACCAGCAGCGCGGCGTATCCGATGAAGATCAGGAAAATGTGGGCGGCCAACCAGCCTTTGTGGGAAACGAACTGCGTCAGCAGCACCGGTTGCTCATCCACCGCTGCGACGAACGTCAGAAAGAACACCACAGGAAATACGACCACCCCGGGTGACGTGGTCTGGTAAATCGAATAGATGAGCATGAAGAACGCCATGGACAGAAATGCCAGGAGCGATTCCCCGTTGTGTACCGACGCCCAGGCGACTTGGCCGGAAATGAATAGTTCGGTCAGCGACACGAAGTGAAAGACCATCCCCAAGCTGGCTGCGTGGAGGGCGACGCGGCTGAACAGGTCACTCGTGCGGGTTAGCGCCACAAAGGCATAGATCAGCCCCACAAAGTAGCACCCGAGTGCGAAACGCAGCCAAAGCAGAGACATAGGCCTTATAAGTTCCGGAATTCCATGAGTTTACCCCAAATGGCAGGTCCGGTTCTTGTTCCTCTAGTACCTGCACCATTTTCCATGGGAACCAGGGTAAAGCAAACAAAGGGGGTCACTTAAGGATGTGATTAGGATCACAGACTGCTGCGAGTGGCTCTTGCCGCTCCCCTGGGCGGACAAGCGGCACACCTTAACTGAAGCCTCTCCCGGTTCGTCCGAGTTCTAATTCGTCTTCGGGGCACCAGACCCGTGTGGATTCGCGCTGCCGGTGGCGTGGGGATTGGCCGCGCCGGGCGTCATCGCGGCGCCGGCATGACTACCGCTCATCGACCCCATGTCGCCGGGGGCGAAGCAGGTGACACGTCCGCTGGAGGCCACCCGCAGCTGCGAGGGGCACGCGCCGCTGGTCAGTGCGGCTCCCGCCGCCGTCCCTTGCGATTGCACGGTGAACAGCTTGCCCTCCGCATCGCCCGCGACCCCGACCGCCATGCCCGGCATATCGTAGGCAACGTAGAACGGGTGCTTGCCCTGGCTCGCTTGCATGGCGCAGTCGGCGGCCGTCTTCGACTGGTCTGCGGGGGCCTGTATGCTCAGCCGACCGCAGTTGGTGGCCGAGGCCCCGGAATATTCCTGCAACTTCTGCTGCACCGCGTCGGGGGACTTGGGCGCGGGGGATGCCGAAGCGTTGGACGCGACCGGCCCCGCCGCCTTGCTGCACGCGGCCAGACTTGAGAGTGCGAGGATCAGAACAACCGAGAGTCTTTTCATAGCACGCTGATTGTAAATCGAGAAGTGCGCCGCCGGTAATCCGTTGGTACCATGGATGTCACGCCTGATTGCCGAGTCCTACTTGCCCGTCAGTTGCCGGATCAGATCCACCTCGGCCTGCCGGTACGCCGTTCCGTCAGAGCGCAGAACCTCGTGAAACCATACCGGCGGCTGGCTCAGAATATAGGGATGCTGCCATGACTCCCACGGGTAGTAGGTCTGGGTCTTGCCCGCGACGAAGCCCCAGTTGATGGCTCCAACCCGTTCCTGCTTGGCGATCGGCAGAATCGTGTCGAACGTGCTGCCCGCCGAGCGTGCCATATATTCCGTACAGATCACGGGCCGGTGAAACCTGCTCAGCCACAGGATCTCTTTTTTGAAGGATTCTGGCCAGCTGTAGTTGTGAAACGTGATGATGTCAGACTCTCGGAGTTGGATCCGCTCCAACTCGTCCACCGTGGATTCTTCGGAAGAGGTATCCACTTCGTACACTCCGCTGGTCAGAGGCTGCGTGGGATTCATCTCCCGGGCCCAGGCGAATGCCTCCGGCAGCAGTGCCTTGACGCGGGCCACCTTAACCTCCATCTTCAGCTCTTCCTTGGGATAGCTCCCGGTGGTGTCCGACCCGGGCTCGTTCCACACGTCCCAACCGAGGATGCGGTCGTCCTTGGCAAAGGCTCCTACCACTCCCTGCACGTACTCCTTGAGACGGGGATACTGGCTGGGGTCGTCCAACGCGTGCGCGCCCGGACTCTGCACCCAACCCGAGTTATGCACTCCGGGAATGGGCGGATGCTGCGGGCCCAACTGCGGCAGCGGATCCCAACAGGAGTCAAATAATACGAACAACGGGCGGATGCGATGGCCCGACGCGATGGCCAGGAACTGGTCGATGCGCTTGCGAAAACCCGGGGCATCCTGCTGCCACAGCAGATCGTGGAGAAACACGCGCATGGTGTTCATGCCCATGGCCTCGGCCCAGGCCAGTTCCCTGTCGATCTGAACGGGGTCGAAGGTAGCCTCCTGCCACATCTCCAGTTCGTTGATCGCCGACTTGGGAATGTAGTTGCTACCAACCAACCACGGCTGGTGAGCGTACCATGCATTCGCCTTCTGCTCCGACCAGCGCGCGGTTTGGGGAAACGCGACACTGGTGCACAAAGTGGTTGCGATCAGGATCACAGCCAGGAATGGGAAATTGCATCTTTTCATAGGGAGCAGTCCGTCTGCCTTTATAGGTCTTCATCTGCGCTGGGAACAAGCGAGTCAGCCTGCTCAGTCACGCGGAAGCAGCTCCAGTCTAGAAGGAATCGTGCTGAGCGGAGCCGTCTTTCAGGCAGAGTAAAGGATCTGACGCATATACCGTCGGGGGCCGTGTCCCCCTATTCCACCCCCAGGCTCGCCAGCGCCTCTTCGAGCAGCGCGGTGTCGATGCTGAGGCGGCGTCCCTGAGCCCTAACATCTTCGAGTTCATCGAAGGCGCGGAATAGCCGCAGTTTGACGCCGGCGTATTGCTCGGCGTCGCTCAAGGCACGGCCATGGGCCTTGTTCCAGGCGGCGCGCGTGCCGTCGGGTAGAAACACACTCACGGCGTAAGTCAGCTTGCGGTCGGAAGTAACGTCGAAGACGAATTCCGTGGCGGGAGCCTCCGGATCGTCGGGCAACGCGGCACGTTTGCCGACAAAGTAGTACTGGTAAACGTAACCCTGGGAACCGGTGTAGGTCTTCAGGCGGCGGACGGTCATGGCAACATTATGGGCCGAGCGGTGGACGTTTGTCGTTCCCTGTGCCCCAGCCACGCTCGTAAGGGCGCCGCGACAACCGGTGCCTGATCATCATTCGGGAGAACGACTATGCCGCACCTGTCAGAAGCGACAGTTGTCGGAGCATAACTATTGTCGTACACCCCTAGGCAGGCTTCCCGTGCCCAGCCACTCACTCCATCAACGATGCACCAACGGTCTGGCCGCAGAGAGACACCCTAGAGGCAGGGGCACGCAAAATGATGAGGAAGTAAATCGCAACTCGTGCAAATCAGCATATTGAACCGTGTGCGACAGCACGGGAGACTGTGGGGCTCACATTCCAACCCTCCTGGCCAAGATTCCGGATGAATACAAGCCGATCGCCGCGCTCGGCGTCGGTGCGATGATCCTGGTTTTTCTCGCCCTGTTCCATGGCATGGGACTCCACTGGATTCTCGTCTGGCAGAGGCGTGGCGAACGGTGCCTGCGTGTCGGCCGGCCCGATCTGATCGCAGCTTCGCTCCTGTTCGGACGGTCTGTCTTTCTGATGCTCGTTTTGCATATCGTCGAAATCTTGATCTGGGCGTTCGCCCTCAATTCCGCGGGCTTGATTGTGCATGCTTACGATGCGATCTATTTCTGTGCCAACTGCTACACAACGCTTGGCATGGGGAAAGTTGACGTCGAAGAACACTGGCGACTCATCAATTCCATCATCGGCATCTCCGGATTGTTCACCTTCGCGTGGACCACGAGTGCGCTGGTTGACGTGGTGGCTTCCAACCGGCGGCTGCTCGATCAACTGGAGGAAGAGCGCGACCAGGAAATGCACATGCGTTTTGCCCTGCGAAAAAAGCAATGGGATGCCCTGAGAGCGGAGAGAGACGCCGACCGTGCGGAAAAAGAGAAGGCCAGGAACACGGCCGCTGGATCCTCACTCATTCAGAGATTCAAAATGTGGCGGGAAGAAAGAAAGAAAGTGGCAGAACTACACAAGGCGGAGTTAGCCGAGTTGGCGGATCTCCGCCGGCAAGAGCGCCAGAACGAAAAAAAACTTGAGGCCAAGACCACCAATAGCGGTCCCGGAGACCAGAAGCAGGAGTAAGGGCATTCAGCGGAAACCGTGGCGGCGTCTCTGCCGCACGGAAGAAATGATTGAGGGTTTTCGTAAGCAGGGATAGGAAGCGATTCGCAGGATGAAATGCTGGCTACTCGTCGGCGCCCTGATGCTTGCGACCCTCGCCAACGCGCAACGTCCCGAACTCCTTCCGGATTGCCCGAGAGCCACTCCGATTTCCTTCAACATCGCAAGTACCTGGGGCGCGGGCACGGCCCTGGCTCAGGAGACGACGCCCAGTTCCCCGGCCGCTTCCTCAAAAGCTACTCCGGATCCCTGGGCATTCGTGCTCACCACCAACGGCTACATTGTGCCCGGCGACCAGTCCTACGTTTCTCCGGACTTCACCGCCGACCGTGGCTGGCTTCACCTGGAAGCTCGTTACAACAGCGAGGCTCTGGAAACCGGGTCCCTGTGGGTCGGTTAAGACTTCAGCGCAGGCAAGAAACTGGTGCTGGATCTTACCCCGATGGCCGGTGCCGTCTTCGGCAATCTGAACGGCGTCGCACCCGGCTACTGGTTCACACTCAGCTACAAGAAGGTTCAGCTTTACAGTAGCGGTGAGTATGTATTCGACGTCCAGAACCGTGGCGGCAATTTTTTCTACCACTGGAACCGAGTTACTTACTCGCCACTGAAATGGCTGCAAGTGGGCCTGGTGTCGCAACGAACCCGCGTCTACCATACCAGCCTCGACATTCAGCGCGGGGCGCTGGTCGGTTTCACCGGTAAGAAAGTGACCTTCACCACCAACGTATTCAATTTCGGGTGGACCACTCCTACCGTGGTTCTAGCGCTGGGCCTGAGTTTTTGAGAAGGGATTGATCACAGCGAGCCTACGAAGCGCTGTGACCAGCACACCGCAGCACGCCCAGGTAGGCGCTCCACGGGCCCACCGCATCACGATACCGGTGGGCCATCACGCGGGAGAGCTGATGCATATGGGTCAGGTCGTGAACGGCCCAAGTCGCCAGTAGTTCGGATAGCGTCACCACGCCCAGCGCTGGATGCTTTCCGCGCCGGGTAAGATCTTGCGGGTGTAGGTTCAGCGCCTGCAGTGCAACTAGATTCTCCCGTCGCAGCCGCGCGAACTCGTCCAACATTTGCTCCAGTGACTTGCCCTGACTCTCTTTTGCTTGCGCAAAACGGTCAAAGGGATCGAAGGGCCGCTCTTCTCCGCGTTCCAGTATGATCCGCACCCGCGGCATCCAGTCGGTTCGCTCCCCCACGATCAGGTGCCCCACAATATCGAATGCGTTCCAAGTATCTTTTCCTTCGTTGCTGTGCACCCAGATACTGGGCAGCCCGCGCAACAACGCATCCAGGGTTACCGGGGTCCGGGTGAGAACTGCGACGGCTTCGGCCAGGTTGAATTCCGTTAAGGTTGCCATGCGTACCTAGATGCTGTCGTCGCACTTTGGACTCAACAGGACGGCGCGCAGATCACTCGTGACCGAAAGGCTTCTACTTTTCGCAGCCGCTGGAACCCAAGGCGGCGCGGCTGTTCATGCAGCAACAGGTTAACCCGACACGCACCAAGGGAGCAGCCACATAGCAGCACCGTCACAAACGAAATCAAGAGCAGGATCAAGGGCAGCGGAAAGGAGTGTCCGCTCCACACGAACCCTGCTAGCGCGCGCCGTTTCCCGGGGATACGACTCTTCCATACTCCGTGGCGCGGCTTAGGCGGTCGAACATTTGCCACGTGGCTAATGACACCTGGCTGATGGCTTCTTCCCCATCGCGTTCGTTCCGCAGAAACGATGTCATTACACAAATCACGTAAGGACGGCCTTCGACGAACACGATGCCGGAGTCGTTGCGCACCGCTTCCAGCGCGCCGGGCTTGTTCGCGATCTTGAGGCCGGAGGGCAGATCACGGGGAATCCAGGAATCTTTGTTTGTGCTCAGCATCGTGAAAAAGTCAGCGGATGACTCTTTATTCAAGACCTTGCCATGGGCGATGGCATCGAGCAGCATCATCATTTCGCGCGGCGTGGAGATGTTCTCGCGGCCTTCCTTGGCGGCTTGCAGGTCCATCATCTTGCGGCGCAGGCGCGTGTGGTTCAGGCCGAGCGAGTCGAGCATCGCGTTCACGTTCTGCATGCCGACCCTGTCGATGAGCACATTGGTCGCGGAGTTATCGCTTACGGCCACCATCATTGTCGCGAGATCGCGCAGAGTGAGGCGCGTCAGGCCGGGCGTGAGTCCGCCCATGATGTCGCTGTCGGGTACGAGATCCGACGATTGCACTGTGTATGAATCGGTGAGCTTCAAGTTGCCTTGTTGCAGCTGCAGATACAGATTGGCGAGAACCGTGATCTTGATCGAACTCGCCTGGGCAAAGACTTGGTCCTCGTTAAGAAAAAAGTGGTCGCCGGTGGTGAGGTCTTCGATGGCGACGCCCATGACGCCATCGAGATGTTGATCCACTTCCTGAATGCTGGCGCTAAGTTTCTGCCAGAGAATTTGCTGCTTGAAGGAACTCGACGACTGGGCAGCAGGCATCTGTCCAACTGCCACTGCGCCCAACAACAGGCTGCACATCAGAGCTTTCACTCGCAGCACCTCCCGGAAAGCGAACATTATACGGCGCAGGGTTGCAGGAAACTGGGACAGGCGCTGACGCTGTTTCGCTTGTTGCTACAGCAATGGTCGGAGGAAAGGAGGTCTGGAAAGCGTGTTAGCCGGGGTTTACTCAGCCTTAGTCGGATTGGCCGATCAGGAGCACATAGTCGTCGGGGTCTTCCACCCGAATCTCGCCTTTGGGCATGTAGTCGGGATACGTAATCGGCGAGACTTTCACGCCGCTTGCCAACAGATGCTCGCGCAACGCGATCAGATCGGGCGAGTAGAGATAAAACAATACCGCCTGCTGGCTGGCAATCACGGGATCCGAGGCACGCGCGAACATCAATTCGGCGTGGTCGCAAGCCAAGTGGACCCATTGCAGGCCGCCTGAGGGTGCTCGCAGGCTGCCGCGAATTTCCATGCCGAGCAGCCTATAGAAATCGACCGAGCGCTGCACTTCGGCAGCGAACGCCATCGGGATCAGGCCTGTGACCTTGGCGGTCATGGCATTAATGGAACCTCACTACAATCGCTTGCGTTGCGGTGGTTAAAAAATCTTCGCCGGGCTTGCCCGGCGGACGGGCGAATGCCCCCGTCCCCGCATGCCCGGTCCCCACAACGTTCAGTTCACAATTCACTGTCTCGATCTTCAGCCGTCGATTTTCGCCTCGCGCAACTGCTTGACTGCCGTCTCGGAACTGACTGGGGAATAGTACACCTCTTTGAAGGTGTACGACCGCGCCTTGGAGCCGACAACGGGCAGGATCTCGATGTGCCAGTGGTAGTCGTCGTCGATCGTCTTCCAATATCCGAGATTCTTCGAAGGGTGCAGGCTGCTGGGCGAGGTGTGCAGCACGAGGTGAAAGTCTTCGGTAATAGAACGAACGCGCTGCAACGTACGCCTGATCAGCGCGGCCAGGTTGGTGCGCAATCCCGGCTTGTTCAACCCCGTTCGTTCGAAAGAGGCATCGTGGTTGCGCGGCATAATCCAGGTCTCATAAGGGACTCGCGGGGCATAAGGACACAGTGCAAGATAGTCGCCACGAGCCTCGATGACGCGCTGGGCCTGACGTTCCTCCTGCTGGATGATGTCGCAGAAAACACATCGCTCCTTGCCGACGAAGTACTCGCGTCCGGCGCGCAATTCGTAGAGTACGCGGCGCGGAACAAACATGGTCGCGGTGATTTGTGAAGTGGGATGGCTGAACTCCTGTCCGGCGTTCTTACCGTAGTCCTTGAACAGGCTCACATACTTGATGCGCGGATCGCGCTTGAGATCGAGGATGCGCTCGGCGGCCAGGCGGAGAAAGTGCGCAAGCTCGTCGTCGCTGGCATTCCACAGATGGCGGTCGTGGCGCGGGTTTTCGACTAAAACCTCATGTGCGCCCACGGAGTGCATCCGGTCATAAATGCCATCACCGCGGCGGCCGGGTTCCCCCTCAATGCGGTAGAGCGGTCTGGGATGCACCACCGAACGGGCGGACCATGGAACTCCGGGTGCATTCGGGGACTTCGCGATTACCTGTTGGGACGCCGCGGAATCAGCGCAAAAAGGGCAGGCGGAGTCGGGGCGAGGTGCTCCTTCGCCGGGATCGTCCCCGGTGATGACCCAGGAACGAGTGATGGGATCCTTGCGGAGTTCCATGGGAAAGGAGAACACCTGGAGAGAACCGGAGTCAACCGCGAATTCTTGCGGTAATTTCCACGCGAGCCATGCGAAATGCCGCAGAAAGGGAGCAGCGTGCTTTGTTATAATCCGCCGAAGCCCGCCTCGATGACCGAGCCGTCCACTCCGCTGATGCGGCAGTATGCCGCCGTCAAGAAAGAACATCCCACCGCGCTCCTGTTTTTTCGTCTGGGCGATTTCTACGAACTCTTTTTCGATGACGCCATCGTGGCGGCGAAAGAGTTGCAGATCACGCTGACCTCTCGCAACAAAGAAAAAGGAATCGCAGTGCCCATGTGCGGCGTCCCCTATCACGCGGCGGAGGGGTACATCGGGAAGTTGATTCGCAAGGGCTTCAAGGTTGCGATCTGCGAGCAGATGGAAGATCCACGACAGGCGAAGAAGTTGGTGCGGCGGGAAGTGACGCGCGTAGTCACGCCGGGGACTGCAGCGGATTCGTCGTTGGGATCGGATGAGAATAATTTTCTGGCGGCACTGGCGCAGTTGGGAGACCGCGTGGGATTTGCGGCGTTGGACCTCTCGACCGGGGAGTTTCGGGCTACGGAATTCTCGGGCGTGGGCGCGCTGCGGCGGGTGCAGGAGGAGTTGGAGCAACTGCGGCCAAAGGAATTGCTGTATGGGTCGGCGGCGCCGTTGTTTGAGAGCTCGGGGGCTACGGGCAAAGACCAGCCGAGCTTGGCCCGGCCGGACAGTCGAGGGCGGCCGTCCCCACCTGGGCTGTCCCCAGATCGTTCGTCGCCGCAGGCTCGGGCTGCAGGGGCTAGTTGCACGGAGACTCCGCTAGATGACTGGATTTTTGCGCCGGATCATGCCCTTCCGCTGCTCGAGAATCATTTTGGGGTGCTGTCGCTCGAAGGGTTCGGGCTGGCTGGACGCACGGCGGCGGCAGCCGCGGCGGGGGCGATTCTGTATTACGTGCGGTCCACGCAGCGTGGGTCGCTCGATCACGTTGACCGCATCGGCTGGTATGAGCGGCAGAGTTGCCTGGTGCTGGATGCGGTCACGGTTCGCAATTTGGAATTGATCGAACCGCTGTTTGCCGGAACGGATGCGGGCGTCACCCTGTTTCGGTCGATGGATGCGGCCGTCACGCCCATGGGCAAGCGGTTGTTGCGGGCATGGCTGCTGCGACCCTCGCTCGATTTGAACGAGATTCATGCCCGGCTCGACTCCGTGGAAGCAGGGGTGAAAGAGATTGTCGCGCGCGAAGAGTTGCGGCGGGCGCTCGATGGTGTGCTCGACCTCGAAAGATTGTTGAGCCGAGTTACGCTGGAAACGGCAAATCCGCGCGATGTCCTGGCGCTGGCGGCATCGCTGGGAAAGATTCCGGCGCTCAGGATCGCACTGGCCCGGCTCGCGGCGGAGCGGCTGCGGGGTCTGCATGGTTCGCTCGACGAGTTGAAGGACGTGCGCGAGCGCATTGAAACGACAATCGTTCCGGAGCCGCCTTTGAGTTTTGCCGATGGCGGAGTGATCGCTGCGGGTGTAGATCGTGATCTCGATGAGTTGCGGGAACTCTCACGCAACAGCAAGCAGGTGCTGGCACAGATCGAGCAGCGGGAGCGCGGGCGCACCGGCATTTCTTCGCTGAAGGTGAAATTTAATTCCATCTTTGGGTACTACATTGAGGTTTCGAAGCCGAACCTGCACTTGGTCCCGCAGGACTACGAGCGAAAGCAGACGCTGGTGGGAGCGGAGCGCTTCACCACGCCCGAACTGAAAGAGTACGAGGCCAAGATTCTCGACGCGCAGGAAAAGATTGTCGAGATCGAGCGGCGTCTGTTTACCGAGCTACGCACGGCGATTGCGGCCGAGGCCAAGCGGATCCGGCAGGCTGCGCTGGCGCTGGCGGAAGTGGATGTGCTCGCAGCGCTGGCGCACATCGCAGCGCTGCGCGATTACTGCCGACCGAGCTTTGTGGATTCTGCTCAGGGCAGCGAGATCGAAATCATCGAAGGACGCCATCCCGTGATTGAGCAGCAGGAACTGGTGGGAGGCAGCGAGCGCTTCGTGCCCAACGATCTTTATCTGAACGGCACTACGCACAACATCATGCTCCTGACCGGGCCGAATATGGGCGGCAAGTCGACTTACCTGCGGCAGACGGCGCTGGTCGTGATTCTGGCGCAGATGGGATCGTTTGTGCCGGCGCGGTCGGCGCGGCTCAGTGTGGTGGACCGTGTGTTTACCCGCATTGGGGCGAGCGACAATCTGGCACGCGGGCGCTCGACGTTCATGGTCGAGATGACGGAGACGGCGGCGATCCTTCACACCGCAACAGCACGATCGCTGATACTGCTGGACGAGGTTGGGCGTGGGACGTCCACATACGACGGGTTGGCGATTGCGTGGGCTGCGGTGGAGTACTTGCACTCGCGAGTGCGCGCCAAGACTTTGTTCGCAACTCATTATTTCGAGCTAACGGAATTGGCGGAGCAACTTTCCGGGGTGAAGAATTATCACGTATCGGTCAAAGAGACGGGCGGGGGGATTGTATTCTTGCGAAAGGTGGAGCTGGGCGCGGCGGACCGGAGCTACGGCATCGAAGTTGCCAAGTTGGCGGGGCTGCCAAATGAAGTAGTGCTGCGAGCGCGTGAGGTGCTGGCGGAGCATGAGTTCGCCGAGCAGCAGGCAACTGCGCATCTTTCTCCGGGGGCGAGTCCATCACCGACGCAGTTGACGATTTTTACGCCGCTGTCGCAGCCGGTGTTGGAGAAGCTGCGGGAAGTGGATTTGAACCGGTTGACGCCCCTGGACGCGTTGAATCTGCTGGCAGAGTTAAAGAGAGAGATTTAACCACACAGGACAGAGGGCACACGGAGGAAGCTACTTCCCGAACAATGACGGCCCAACGCAAGGCTCGCGGTATCGAAGGGATCGGCCAACTGCTGATCGTTGGTTTTGACAGCACGGAGATGACGCCGCGGCTCAGTTCCCTGCTCACGAACCTGCAGCCGGCGGGAATCATTCTGTTCGCGCGGAACATCCAGACTGCGGAACAAACGTGGCGACTGCTGCGCAAATGCCAAGAGTGCGTCGCCACTGCGTTGTTCACCTGCGTGGATCTGGAAGGCGGCGCGGTCGATCGCTTTCGCGACATGCTGGGCGCAGCACCTTCGGCGGCGGACGTGTTCGCCACCGGGGATCGCAGGCTGTTTCGCAAGCATGGGCACCTGATCGGTGAGAATTGCCGGGCGCTGGGGTTCAACGTGGATTTCGCGCCTGTGCTCGATTTGGGGTTTGAGGCGTCCCGGGCCGTGATGGGGTCGCGTGCGGTGTCGGCGGATCCGCGGGAAACAATCACATACGCGCGGGATTTTATCGATGGCCTTCGTGCAGCCAAAGTATTGGGATGCGGCAAACATTTTCCTGGTCTCGGAGAGGGGACCCTCGACAGCCATCACGAATTGCCGGTGATTGATAAACCGCTGCAGAAGCTTTGGACCGAGGATCTGCTTCCTTATCGGACGCTTCGTCGACAACTGCCGTTTGTGATGGTGTCGCACGGCGCTTATCCGCAGGTCACGCGGGATCGAACTCCGGCATCGCTTTCGAAGGTGTGGATCACGGACATACTGCACAAGAAAATTGGTTACCGGAATCTGATCGTATCGGACGATCTGGAAATGGGCGGAGTGCTGTCGGCAGCGCCCATCGGCGAGGCGGCGGCGGAGTTTGTTCGGGCGGGCGGCGATCTGGGCCTGATCTGCCATCGGGAGGATTACATTCTGCAGGCGCATGAAGAGTTGATCAGGACCGCGGAACGAGATTCGAAGTTCGCGCGGCGCGTGGAGGAGGCGGCTCGGCGAGTTCTGGCGTTCAAAAAGAAATTTGCGCAAACGCTACGCGCGGGCGGGAGTGCCCGCGCCACACGGGGTCCGTCGGGAGCAATGATCGAGAAATTGTCGCGCCGCTTGTGGGAATTCGGGGAGCAGGTACGACTGGAGCCGTTCGGCCGTCGGGCGGACAGGCGGCGAGTGCGCTCATGAGTTCGATGGTTGTGGCTGGGGTGATGAGTGGGACTTCCGCGGATGGGATTAACGTCGCCCTGGTCCGGGTCCGGGTGGGCGAGGGATTGCATTCGGGCGATCGCCGAAGGTCTGCTACGGCTAGTGGCGTTCGCGGGCGGGGGCGCCCGCTCCACACGATCAAACTGCTGGGACACTCTGAGTATTCTTATTCTGCCAAGGTTCGCGCCACGATCCTGGCCGCTATGAATGCGACTCGGGCTCGTGTGGGCGATCTGGCGCGGCTTAATTTCCTTTTGGGCGAGTTGTACGCGGACGCGGTGCTCGCTGCGGAGCGGCAGTTTCGGGTGAAGGCGGACCTTGTGGGCTGCCACGGGCAGACTCTGTACCATCAGGGCGAAATACAGCCATTTCTTGGACGAAAAGTGGCTGCGACATGGCAGACCGGAGAGGCTGCGGTAATTGCGGCGCGGGTAGGCGTGCCAGTGGTTTCTGATTTTCGTCCGGCAGACATGGCGGCAGGGGGCAAGGGCGCGCCGCTCGTTCCCTATCTTGATTATCTCCTCTTCCGTGATTCGAAGATCGGCCGCGTTGTGCAAAATATCGGGGGCATCGCGAATCTCACCGCGATCCCGGCTGGCGCCGACGCCAACCGTGTGTTCGCATTCGATACGGGTCCGGGAAACATGGTGATCGACGCGCTTTCCGATGCGCTGTTTGGACGGCCGTTTGATCGTGATGGAAGGATTGCCGCATCCGGAAGGGTGCTCGAGTCTGTTCTCGGGCAAATGCTGCGAAATCGCTTCTTCCGTGAAGCACCTCCGAAGACGGCTGGGCGCGAAGAGTTCGGGCGGGAATTCGTTCGCGAGTTCTTGAGATCTTGCAGGCGGGCACGCAAACAAGACGTAGTGGCCACTGCCACGGCGCTGACCGCGCGGTCGATTGCTGACGCGGTGGAGCGATTCGTCACGACGAAATCAGGCGCGAAGGCTTCCTTTCGCGAAATGATTCTTTCCGGCGGCGGCGCCAGGAATGCCACGCTGGTGGATATGCTGGCGGAAGCACTCTCGCCCTTGGGGGTGCAGATGCGATTTTCCGACGAATTCGGTCTGCCTTCAGAAGCCAAAGAAGCGCTGGCGTTTGCCATGCTGGCCTATGAGACGTGGAATCGACGGCCTTCGAATGTACCTTCTGCCACAGGTGCGAAACGGGCCGCGGTACTGGGAAAGATCTCGTATGCATAGGGGTTCGACCGCGGACCTCAGTCGTGGGACTTTGGATGTTGGCGGTCGAGGTCTGCGGACCGTGGGAGGACCTCGCCTTTCTTGCGGACCTCTCGCCCTTCTCTGCTTGATCGCGATCCTGCCGCTTTTGTCCTGCTCAGCGAAACCTGATCCGAGCACCCTGGTCATGATCATCGAGTCAAGCCCGACGAATCTGGATCCGAGGGTGGGGATTGACGCCCAGTCGGAGCGGATCGACAACCTGATCTTCGATGATCTACTGGCGCGCGGGAACGACCTGAACGTTGCTCCGGGGCTGGCCGAACGCTGGGAGATTCCCGATCCACTGACGTACGTCTTCCATCTTCATCGTGGCGTGACGTTTCACGATGGGCGTTCGCTGACCGCGCGCGACGTGAAGTGGACGTTCGACTCGCTGCTGCAGGGAAAGATTCGAAGTACCAAAGCGGCGGTTTATCGCTTTGTGGATCACATTGACGCACCAGACGACGTCACCGTTATCTTCCATATGAAAGAGCAGGATGCCACCTTGCTGTGGAATCTGTCGGACGGGGCGATCGGGGTCGTGCCCGAGGGCAGCGGGGATGAAATGACGCGGCATCCAATTGGCTCCGGGCCATTCCGGTTCGTCAGCGCTGAGACCGACCGGGAAGTTGTCCTCGAACGGAACGACGACTATTGGGGTGAGAGAGCCAAGCTGGCGCGGGTGCGCTTTGCGATCGTGCCCGATGCGACCACGCAGGCTCTCGAACTCCGGAAGGGTAGCGGGGATGTTACGATTAATTCACTCACGCCCGACACCGTATTGACCTTGGAGCGTGATCCCAATCTTGCGGTGGAACATGGGGCCGGGACCCGGCTGGCATATCTCGGATTTAATCTGCGGGATCCGATCCTGAAAGATGCGCGGGTGCGGCAGGCGATCGCATACGCGCTCGATCGGCGGCCGATGATCGAATATTTGTGGCGCAATCAGGCGCAACCGGCGCGCAGTATTCTGCCGATGCAAAGCTGGGCCTACAACGGCAACGTGCCCGCTTACGATCACGACCTTGAGAAAGCGACCCAGTTGCTCGATGCTGCCGGTTATCCAGCGGCAAATGGCGTGCGTTTCCACATCACCATGAAGACGTCGACCGATGAGAATACGCGCTTGATGGTGGCGGTGATGCAGCAGCAACTGCGCGCGGCGGGGATTGTCCTTGATATCCGCAGCTTCGAGTTCGCCACGTTTTTTGCGGACGTGCAGCACGGGGCGTTTCAGATGTACGGACTGCGCTGGATCGGGGGCAACGAAGATCCCGACATCTTCGAGTATGCGTTTGACTCGGCGAAGTTTCCGCCGAACGGGGCGAACCGGGGATACTACTCGAACCCCAGGGTGGACGCTTTGATTGATCAAGCCCGGCGCGAAATCGATCCCCAGGTGCGCAAGCCGCTGTATGCCGAAGTGCAGCGCATTCTGGCCGACGACCTGCCTTCCATTAATCTGTGGTATCTCGACAACGTTCTGGTGCACACGCGCCGGGTGCAGGGGCTGAAGTTGAATCCTGCGGGGAATTACGACTTTCTGAGGACCGCGGAATTGGTTGAGTAAGGCGATGTCGCGCATCGGTCCGGTGGTCGAGCTTCCCTCGACGGACAGCCGAGGGCGGCTGTCCCCAAATGGATCACCGAATAGGATCACCGCCTGCGTGTTACCATCGAATTTTGGCGTCGATACTCATGCGAATTCTATTTATTGGCGACATTTTTGGACGGCCGGGGCGAAACATGGTCAAAGACCGGCTGCCGGGGATCGTCCGCGATCATTCCATCAACCTGATTATTGCGAACGGGGAGAACTCGGCGGCGGGCTTTGGCATTACTCCTGCGTTGGCCGAAGAATTGTTCGAACTCAACATCGACGTCATCACTACTGGAAACCACGTCTGGGATAAGCGGGAAATCATCGACTACTTTCAGATGATCGAGGGCAACGGGCATGGACCAGCGCGGCGCGTCCTGCGTCCCGCGAATTATCCCGCGGACATGCCCGGGTCGGGGGTTTATGAAGGGGTCAAGGGGAAAGTTCCATACGCCGTGATCAACCTGCAGGGGCGCGTGTTCATGGCCTCGAATGACGACCCTTTCCGCACGGCAGACCAGCTTTTGCAGAAGATTCAGGCCAAGGTGATTCTGGTCGACGTCCATGCTGAGGCGACATCAGAAAAGATTTCGCTGGGATGGTATCTGGACGGCCGGGTTACAGCGGTGGTGGGCACGCACACACATGTTCCGACGGCGGACGAGAGGGTCCTGCCCAACGGGACGGCCTACGTCACAGATGTGGGCATGACAGGGCCTTATGACGGCGTGATCGGAGTGAAGAAGGAACTGGTGGTGGGCAAGTTCCTGAACGGAATGCCGGTGCGGTTTGAGCCGGCCACGGGCGATGCGCGCCTGTGCGCGGTAGTCATCGATTGCGACGAAAGCACCGGCAAGGCACGCAGTATCGAACGGCTGATGCTGTCGTAGCGACCGTCCTCGCAACAACTTTTCTGCCCGCGCCGGCAAAGTCGTAGCGAGCCATATCTCTACGAAGAGGGCTGCAAGGGTGAGCTAATCTCTCGTTCTTCCAGCGGGCATTGAACCCAAAGGTACTAGGTCCCATTGGCCTGTGTCCATCGCGGGTGAACCACGTTAGAATCCTGAGAGATGCGACGGACGGCATTCATCATCGCGGTGGGACTTCTGGCGGCTGCGCTGGCTTCGACGGCGTTGGCTGCGGGTAATGATCCCTCCTCCGACCCACCCATTTCCTGCGGCAACGGAGTGCCGGGGGGAGTCAACTGCATCGTTTCAAAGCAAGAACTGAAGGAAGCACGGAAAGCTTTTGAAAAAGGCGCGAAGCTCCGGGATCAGCAGAGGATGGAAGAGGCCTTCGCGCAGTTCGACAAGGCGACGCGGCTGGCGCCTCAGGATGTGCAGTTTCTGACCGCCCGCGAAGTGATGAAGGCGCAGTTGGTCTTTCAGCACATCGAGCGGGGAAACGCTCTGATGCTGGAAAATGCGCGCGCGCGAGCCGCGGCCGAATTTCGTGCAGCCCTCGATCTCGATTCGGACAATCAGTTCGCGCGGGAGCGACTGGACGAAGCCAGCCGTGCACTGGCTCCAGAGCTACCCCGCGCTTTGCCGGTCCGGCTGGAGGATTCCGGCGAAATTCACCTCGATCCCAGGAGCGACCTGGCGACGTTCCACTACAGCGGCGACGTTCGCGGGATGTTCACCCAGCTGGCCGCGGCCTACGGAGTAACCGCGCAGTTTGACGATTCCGTACAGGCCCGTCAAGTTCGGTTCAACGTGGACGACGTGGAATTTTTCACCGCGCTCAAGCTGGCATGCTGGGTAAGCAAGACGATGTGGGCCGCGCTCGACGCGCATCAGATGCTGATCGCCGCCGATACTTCGGAGAATCATAAGCAGTTCGACCGGATGTCGTTGCGGACCTTCATCCTGCCGCCGCACTCCACGCCGCAGGAAGCGACTGATCTCGTCACCACGATGCGAAATATGTTCGACCTGCGCTTCGTCTCTTCCGGACAGATCGCGGACACAGTGGAAGTGCGGGGGCCCCAGCCCCTCCTCGAGGCCTGCTCCAAATTGCTGGAACAACTGAGTGACGAGAAGCCGCAGGTGATGCTCGATGTTCGCGTGTACCAGATTAACCACCAGCTCGCGCGCGACATTGGAGTACACATCCCCAACACCTTCAACCTGTACAACATTCCGGCAGCGGCGCTGGCTGGACTCGCGGGACAGAACATTCAGCAACTCATCAACCAACTGATCTCTTCGGGAGGCATCAACCAGGCGGGTAGCTCGGCTTTGGCCGGGCTCTTGGCGCAACTAGGAGGTCAGCAGAACTCAATTTTCAGTCAGCCGTTGGCGACCTTCGGCGGTGGGCTCACCTTTATGGGATTGAGTCTGGACCAGTTTGCGGTGGCTCTTTCGCTCAACGAATCTTGGGTGCGCAGCCTGGAAAACATGACCATGAGGGCCAGCCAGGGGAATGACGCGACTTTTCACTTAGGATCACGGTATCCAATCCTGAATGCGACCTACGCGCCGATTTATAATTCGCCACAGATTTCACAGGTACTGGGGAATCAAACCTACGTGCCGCCGTTCCCTTCCGTAAGCTACGAAGATCTTGGCCTGAACCTGAAGGCGAAGCCGATCGTCCACGGCGATGGTTCGGTGAGCTTGCAACTTGAAATGCAGGTGCGCTCACTCACCGGGCAATCTGCCAACGGCGTGCCGGTTATCTCGAACCGGGAATACAAGGGAAACATCAACCTCAAGGATGGCGAACCCGCTGTCGTGGCGGGTGAAGTGTCAAAGACCGATACGCTGTCCATGAGCGGGATTCCGGGACTCGGGGCTGTGCCGGGAATTAATCAGGTAATGGTGAGCAACACCAAGCAAGAGGACACTGACGAACTCATGATTATGATCACGCCGCACGTCATTGCGGACATAAACCGCACCACTCCGGAGATTTGGATCAGCGAGAAGTAGAGAAAAGGCGTCGGACCTCAGACTTCGAGGCCTCACACGTTGTCGAAAGGGTTAGTTCAGGGTCCTGAGGGGTTAAAGCCCAGATCGACATGAAACTCTTCATCGCAGCGCTGAAAACGCTGCGCCACCCAAAACCTCCCCGTCCAAAGTTTAAAACCTACCCAAAGATAAAAGGGTTACCGCGGCGGCGAAATATGCTGCCCCCAAGAGCGAGCCTCTTAGAAAGCCTATCCGTTCCGACTACTTCGCTTCTTTCGCCGCGAACTCGACCAAGCCTTTGTACACATCTGACAGGCGAGTATCGAAGCTCCCAATCTTACGGCCATTGATAAACAGCGTAGGGGTGCCGGTTACGTCCACTGACTTGCCGAGTGCAATGGAGGCATCCACGCGAGCCTTGGTCTCCGGTTTGGCGGCGCAGGCAGCGATATCGGCGCCTTTTACGCCTACTCCATCGGCGATGGCGGTGAGCTTCTCGTCCGCGGTCTCGGCGGTAATGTCTGTCTGGGTCTCATAGGTTTTCGAGATGAATTTCCAGAAGGCGTCGTTCGAAGCTCGGCCAACGCAATCAGCATAAGCCGCACCTTTGGCGGCCCAATTGTGCATCTCCAGGGGAAAATTCTGGAACACGAAGCGAGCCGTAGGTTCCGCCACCACGAGCGCTTCGATAGTCGGCTGTGCTGCCTTGCAGGCGGGACACTGCAGGTCACCGAATTCTACGATAGTGACTGCGGCGTCCTTGGGACCGCGGTCGGGCCCGGTGATTCCCTTGTTCAACAGGTCTCTCGCAGGATCAAAGGGCCTCGCGCCGAATGGAATAATTTCTCCGACCAGGGCCTGCCGGCCGTCAGGAGCAACGAAGAAACGCGTCAACTGCTGGCCCTGCGGGCTGGCGAGAACCACCGTAACCTCCGCTAATCCCACGACCGTCGAAGGCTTGATGCTGGAAATCTTCCAGGTCAAGTCCGCCTGGTAACCAAACTGCTCATGCAGAAAGGAGTCCACGGTGGCTTCCGACGGAAGATTGTCGGACGCAGCCGCCGCGGGCTTTTCAGCTGGGTGCTCTCCAGTTTTCGCCGGGGATGACTTTGTCGCTGGAGTCTGGGCAACGGCAAGACCACTGGCTAACAGAAGAACACAGGTCGAGTTCAGCAAACGGTGCATGGGTTCCTTTCGCGTTTCAGCGTTTTGGAGGAGGAAGGCGATCTATCAGAATACTTCAAATCGCTTCTTTCAGGTTTCGTTCTTGGCGGCAATCGGAAAACGGCGTCCATAGCCGAAGGCCTTAGGAGAGATCTTGAGACCCGGAGCGGCCTGTTGACGCTTGTATTCGGCGCGATCAACCATGCGGATGACGCGCCGCACCACAGCGATGTCGAATCCGCGATCCAACGCAATTTGCTCCGCGGGATGGGAATCCTCCACATAGTCTTCGAGCACGGCGTCGAGAACTTCATACGGTGGCAGGGAGTCACTGTCTTTCTGATTGGGCCGCAACTCCGCGGATGGCGGCTTTTCCAACGTGGCTAGGGGAATCACCGCACGACGCGAATTCGCGTATTGGCTGAGCCGGTAGACCAGCGTTTTCGGCACATCCGAAATAACTGCTAGGCCACCGACCATGTCGCCGTAAAGCGTACAGTAGCCTACGCCCAACTCGCTCTTGTTGCCGGTGGAGAGCACGATCGCTCCAAACTTATTCGATAGCGCCATCAGCAAAGTTCCTCGTGCCCGCGACTGGATGTTCTCTTCGGTCACGTCTTCTTTCTGTCCAGCGAACACCTCGCTCAGCATCCGGCGATAAGCTTCGTAGACCGGATTGATGGAGATCAACGCGAAATGGATTCCCAGATTGTGGGCCAGGGAGCGGGCGTCGTCGACTGAACCGGGCGAGGAATAGGGTCCAGGCATGCCGACGCCGATTACGTTTTCGGGTCCGACTGCGTCGGCGGCGATCACGGCGGTGAGGGCGGAGTCAATGCCGCCGCTCAAGCCGATGATCGCTTTCTGAAATCCGCACTTCTGCATGTAGTCGCGGGTGCCCAGCACCAGCGCGGAATAAACGCTCGTTTCATCGCCGGCGATCTGCTCGTGGATTTCGCCCGTCAGCTCTTGCGAGTCGAAGTAAATGAGATCCTCTTCGAAGGAGCGGCCCTGCGCGACGACTCGTCCTTCCCGATCGAGAACGAGGCTGGAACCGTCGAACACGAGACTGTCGTTACCGCCGACCTGGTTGACCAGCACGACCGGAACCTTGTGCTGGCGCGCAATGCTGGCCAGCATGTCACGACGAAGTTCCCTCTTGCCTATCCAGAATGGCGATGCGGCGATGTTCAGCAGGAAATTCCCGCCGGCCTGAATCAGGGACTCTACGGGATCGACGGTGTAAAGCCGTTTGTCCCAGAAACGCTTGTCATTCCAGGCATCTTCGCAAATGGTGAGCGCCATACGATTGCCGCAAAAAGAAAACAGATCCTGACTCTTGGCAGGAGCGAAGTTGCGCATCTCATCGAAAACGTCGTAGGTGGGCAGCAACATCTTCGATTGGACGAAAGCGACCTTGCCCTCCATGAGCAGAGCCGCCGAATTCATGACCGCCTTACCCGTGTCCGAGCGGGCGGGAGTAACCAAGCCGCAAATGACGGCGATCCCGGTGGTTTCCGCGGCAATGTTTTCCACAGTCTCGCGATTGCGTGTCACGAAAGAAGGCCGCTCCACAAGGTCACGAGGCGGATAGCCGCACACGGACAACTCTGGGAAGAGAATCATTCCGGCGCCGGCGGCCTTGGCGCGATGGGAAAAATCACGGATCTTCGAGGCGTTGCCGGAAAAATCTCCGACCGTGGGATTGATTTGGCCCAGCGCAATCTTCACTCCTCTAGTGTAAAGCGGCGGAGTGCAGTGGCCAAGTGAGGGCCGAAGACGATTGGAGAGGGAGACCGTGGCGCGATACTTTATAGATTGTATCGACGGGCATCTTGCCGACTGTCGCGAGGGCACCTTGGCCTCGCAGGTGAGGGCGGGGACGCCCCCACGACAGCCGCCCGGACGGCAGCGCTACTTGCTTGTCCAAACATTTCGCACTCTTCGTCTTATCTTCGCCGTTCCCGATTCTGTAGTTCGCAACCAGATACCCGCAAATTAAACGGCGAGAATTTGACAAAAAGGCGTAACATTAACGATTTGGCAATCAACATTCTTACGAGGAAACCCCCATGCTTGTGCAGTGGCCTTTTCTACTGAATCGATTTTTCACTCTTGGCGTAACGATCCTAAGTTTCGCTCTATCGCCGGCGTGGGCGCAATCGAGCGCGAAGCCCCATCCCTGGATGAATCCCAGTCTCTCCCCCGACGAGCGCGCCTCGATGGTGGTTAAGCAAATGACGTTGGACGAAAAGATCTCCATGCTGCATGGGACGGGCATGGTGGGACTCAGCCCGATGAGCCCGATGGCCATACTATCCAACGGAGGCGCAGGATATGTAGTTGCCATCCCACGGCTGGGCATACCCGGAATCCAAATGTCGGACGCCGCCTATGGAGTCCGGATGAGCGGTGAGAATGGCCGCTACTCGACTGCGCTGCCCGCCGATGTAGCTGGCGCGGCTAGTTGGGATCTGGAGGCAGCGTACGAATACGGGGCGCTGATTGGCCGCGAGCTGCGCGCGCAGGGCTACAACATGTCGCTCGGGGGAGGCATCAACCTTACCCGCGAGCCCCGAGATGGGCGCACCTTCGAGTATATGGGCGAGGATCCCGTTCTGGCCGGAAAGATGGTTGCGTCGGTAATGAAGGGACTGCAGGCGCAGCATGTCCTGGGCGACATCAAGCATTACGCCCTCAACGATCAGGAGAGTGGCCGCAATGCGGTGAACGTGAACATCGACAAGCGGGCGGCGCGGGAGAGTGACCTGCTCGCCTTTGAGATTGGATTGCAGGATTCTGACATCGCCGCGGTGATGTGCTCCTACAACCGTCTGAACGGTGATTACGCTTGCGAGAACAAATACCTGCTCACCGATGTGCTGAAGAAAGACTGGAACTTCAAAGGGTTTGTACTCTCGGACTGGCAAGGTACTCATAACACGGCGAAGTCCTCGGCCGCTGGCCTTGATCACGAGGAGCCGGGCTGGATCTTCTACGGGGACGACTTAAAGAAAGCGGTCGAATCGGGCAAGGTGCCGGAGACAGAATTGAATGATCATGTGCATCGGATTCTGCGGTCCATGTTCGCCACGGGCGTGATCGACGATCCGCCGCAGAGAGGCGTGGTGGACGTGATGGGCGGCTTCGAAGTCGCGCAGAAGATCGCCGAGCAGAGCACCGTGCTGCTGAAAAACGATCACGCGCAACTTCCGCTCGATGCTTCCAAAATCCAGAGCATCGCCGTGATTGGTCCCCATGCCGACGTGGGAATGATTTCTGGAGGCGGGTCTGCACAAGTCGATCCACCCGGCGGAAATGCGATCCTGCCTCCGGGTAAGGGGCAGACGCGATGGCTGGAGCCGGTTTGGTTTCCCACGTCACCGCTGAAGTCGATTCAAGCGAAAGTCCCGGGGGCGAAGGTGCAGTTCGTATCCGGCGCCGATTCCGAAGCAGCTGCGGCTCTTGCCAAGACCGCCGATGTGGCCATCGTCTTCGCCTACCAATGGGAGAGTGAGGGAATGGACCTCGATAGCCTGTCTCTGCCGGAGCATCAGGATGAACTGATTGCGAAGGTGGCAGCGGCTAACCCGCATACCATCGTGGTGATTGAGAGCGGAGGTCCGGTAACTATGCCTTGGGCGGAACAGGTGAGCGCGATCATGGAAGCGTGGTTTGCGGGCAGCCGCGGAGCTGAGGCGGTGGCGAATCTTATTTTCGGAGACACCAACCCCAGCGCGAAGTTGCCGCTCACCTTTCCGAAGAGTGACGCCGACTTGCCGCATCCCACCATCGTCAAGCCCCCGAAGGCTACTGTGGACGCCGACAGAGAAGGCTGGAAACGGATCGCTGCGGGCTTGCCGGTATTCCAGATCACCTACGATGAGGGCGTGAAGGTCGGCTACAAGTGGTATGACGCGGAACATAAGCCAGTGCTGTTTCCCTTCGGATATGGATTGTCGTACACCACGTACTCGTACTCGAATTTCATGGTGTTGCCGGGAAAGAAACCACTGGTCAGCTTCACCGTAACCAACACGGGCACGCGCGCTGGAGCCGAGGTCGCGGAAGTCTACGCTTCCCTGCCGGCCGCAGCGGCGGAGCCCCCGAAACGACTGGTGGGCTGGAGTAAGGTCAAGCTCAACGCCGGAGAAGCTAAAAACATTGCGATCGAAGTAGACCCAAAATATCTCTCCATCTTCAACGTTGAGCACAACGCCTGGCAGTTGATTCCGGGAGACTATACCTTCATGGCCGGTGGCTCTTCGCAAGACCTGCCCTTGAAGGCATCCGTCAACTTGAGATAGCACGATGGAACGGCCCGAAGTGTAGAGCTGGTCGGCATAGATGCTGGTGAGAGAAAAGGTCCCTCAGGGCTAAAACTCGCCTTCTTGAGTTCTGAGACCACTTCTAGCCAACCTCCCTTGCGGCCGCCAGCACCTCTGGAATGACGACGTCTACGTCGGAGTCCTTGGTGCGGTGATTCACAATGCAGGCCCTGAGGCAGAACTTGCCGTGCAGAGAGGCATTTGAGAGATATACGCGGCCGCGCTGGACGACGCACTGGAGCAGGGTCTGGTTGAAATAGTTCAACTGTTCTTCCGACTGCTTGGCATTTCCTTGGTGTCGAAAACATACTGCGCTCAGTTCCACCGGGGCCAGCAGTTCGAGATGCGGTTCGTTCCTGATCGCTTTGGCCAAGAGTTGGGCGTGCGACAGATCCTTTGTAATCGACTCACGAAATGCCGCGGAGCCGTGATAGCGCAGCGAGAGCCAGAGCTTCAAGGCGCGAAATCTGCGGGACAGCTCCAACGACTCTTCGAAAAATGCGAATCCTTCCACCGGATCCGCGGAGAGCGAACGAGCGTAGTCGCCGCTGTGCGCGAATGTCTTCTGGGCCGCTTGGGGAGATCGATAGAGCAAGCAGCCACAGTCCAGCGGCTGATAGAGCCACTTGTGCGGGTCAAGAGAGATCGAGTCGGCCAGTTCCAGACCATCGAACTGGGCGGGGGCCGCCATCGCTGCCAGAGCACCATAGGCGCCATCGATGTGGAACCATGCGCTGTGGCGCTGCGCAATTTGTGCGATCTGCCGAAGAGGATCAATCGCGCCCGTGTTGACTGTGCCCGCCGAAGCAACAACAGCTAACGGAGTCCGGCCCGCCGCTTGGTCTCGGAGGATATTCGCTTCGAGGTCGTCGGGAATCATGCGGAACGATCCATCGGTGGCAATGAGCCGCAGGTTGTCCCGTCCGATCCCCAACAATGCCACACTCTTGGGAATCGACATGTGGATCTCGCTAGAGGCATAGACCACGCCACCCGGTGCGATTCCATTTTCGTTGGCCGGCGCCTTGGCCTCCCGCGCCATGGCCAGACCCATGAGGTTGGCGGAAGATCCTCCGCCCGTAAGATGGCCGCGGAACCCGGGACAGCCGATCGCTTGCGACAGCCAATCCACCACGGTTTGCTCAATCACTACAGCTGCAGGTCCGGAGCGCCAAGCGGTCACATTCTGGTTCAGGACACTGGCCAGAAGGTCGGCTACCGCGCCAACCGGTTCGCCCGACCCCAACACGTAGCCAAAGAAGCGACCGTTTTGCGCCCGGCACAACCGCACCACGTCGGGCAAAGCGCTTAGCGCTTCTTCTCCCATTCCCTTCTCGGGCATCGCGGAGCGGAATGCTCGAAGCGACTCCGCTCCATTGGTTGCGGGGGAGATTGCTTGCGCGTCGATGTTGTCGAGATACTCCGCAGCCAGGTTGGTTACGCGCTCTGCCAGGCGGCGAAACGCGTCGGTGGAGATTTCAAGCGGGTTCATCAGTCGCCGCCCGCGGGAAACACGTTGTGCTGGGGCGCTGGCATTGGCGTCACACCCTTCTGATCGCGCCAGAGCACGCGATTCAGGCGGCTCGCGCCCGCGGCATCTGGACGTGAGAAATCCATTTTCAATGAGGCCTTTGCCCCGGGCGCTTCGCGCTTGTTGGTTTCATAAATCAGCCCATTCTTCAGGTTGCGATAGTCCGCCTTATAGGCCGGTTCATCGCCCACCCCGGAAAACAGCTGCCCCATCACCGGTGCGTAGGCATCGTTCTGATTCATGGGCGGGAGACCGAGCAGAGTCTCCATGGTATGAATCATGTTCACCGTGGTGTAGAAGCGGTGCTCCACATACGGTTTGGCGGCCGATCCCGGTGAGTACTTGCTCACCACAAAGGCGATCGAACGGTGAGCGTCGACGTGATCCGCGCCATCTTGGGCGTCATCTTCCAGAACAAAAATCGCGGTGTCATCCCAATACCCGCTGTGCGAGACCGCTTCGACCACGCGCCCGAGCGCCAGATCATTGTCGGCGACGGAAGCCGCCGGGCGCGGGAGATTGGGGCGCGTGCCTCCAGTGTGGTCGTCGGGCAGGTACAGCAGTACGAATGACGGCATCTCGAACTCGGGACCTTCCTTGCCATCGCGGGCGCGAACGTAGGCGCCAAATTCGTTCAGGAACTCGTCGGCGCGGAGTTGATCGGGATAGTCTGTGTTGAAGTCGGGATAGAGCGGATCGTAGTGGTCGCGCAGCACCTCTTTGGTCGGCTTAACCCCGCTAAATAGAGGCACCGCCCACGGCCATGGGCTTGGTCCGGCCTGGGGGTCACCCACATTGGGAGGGAGCGTGTCACCTTGGTGAACTTCGGTTCGCGGACAGCTCGCTTCCCGGCCCGAGGGGGTTCCCTGTTTCGGGCTGGCCACTTTGCGTTTCTCGTTGCACCACTCCGCGTTCACATATTCGCCGTAATCGCGATAGCTGACGTGGTTGCGCGCGAGATTGTCCCAGAGAAACCCCGTGGAAGGATCGTCAACGTCGGGCTGATTGTGTTCCAAGGGATATTCCTCGGCCACTTGGCCCTGGAAATCGTAAGTGCGCTCTTTTCCACGGTAGGCGATCTGCCAGGTTTTCTCGTTGTAATCCGTGGTGATGGCGGCGGTAGACCAGAGATGGCCATCGCCGGAGACTTCTCCGCTGTCGTAAAAATTGTCGAGCACGCCGAACTGGCGGGCGAGTTTATGCTCGTTGGGCGTGATGTCTTCGCCGTACATGCTGAGAGAGGGGTCGCCGTCGCCAACCTTCAGGTCACCGAGGATCTGGTCAAAAGTGCGGTTTTCCTTGATAACGTAAATCACGTGCTTGATGGGACTCTGGCCGCTGGAGAAAGTGATCGTTCCAGGATCGCTGTGGAACCGGTTGTCTTTCTCAACCACCTGTGTCAGCTGGGGAAGTCTTTCGAGAGTGGACGGGATGTTGAGGCGCGCAACCGATCCTCTGAGAAGCGTGGGGATGTACGGGTGGTCGTGGTGCCTGGACTCATACGCCGTCTTTCCCATGTCTTTGTTCGGGCGCGAGCCCTCGCCCTTGGCGGTGGCGATGAGGAGATCGTCGCCGTGCACGGCCAGGGCGCTGGGATACCAGTCGGTGGGGATGAAACCGATTGCCGCTTGCGGAGTATGGGAGTCCGAGGCGGATCCGGATTGTGCAGTATTGAAGACGGCGACCGCGTTGAGGGACGAATCGGCGGCGAACAAGTACCTTCCGTCCGCCAACGTTGCAAGTGCGGTGGGATAACTTCCGGCAAATTTCTGCGCCGGTGCGGCTGTGCCGAACACTTGGAGGACTGTGGCATCGGTAGTAGATACTGCGGCAATTTCGTCGATGTTAGAAAGCGCCACATAGAGCATATTTTCGTTGGGACTCAGCAGCATCGCAGTGGGATGGGAGCCTGGCGCGAGCGGGTCGTCCGGTTGCTTCAGTTTGATCCAGCGGGCTACTTTTCCGCTGGTCAGATCAAGTTCCGCCACCTGCGAGGCGTTCCACAGGCTGCACCAGGCACTCCGACCATTACGCGTCGTCACGCACGTATATGGGAAGGACGACGGAACCAAATCGCTGGTGCTCAGGTCAAAGCGCTCCAGAATCTTTCCGGTCGCTGGGTCAAGCAGCACTACGTTATCGGATAGATTGTTCGCGACCAGTAGCCTATCCCGGCCCCTGTCGGCAATCACGGCCAGCCCGGCGGGATATGGAATCGCCGTGTGTGGAGGAGCCTTCAGGCCAACGGCGAGTTTCTTTCCGGTCGAAAGCGGCTGGGGCGCGATGGAAATGAATCTCTCAGGCGCAACTTTACCGTCGGAGAAGCGGTAGACCGCGATGCCGTTTCCCGTGTTGCCCGGTTTCGCGCCTGTCGGATCTGTCAGCGAACCCACGGAGGCGTACAGGTGTTTGCCGTCCGAACTGAACGCCAGCCCGATGAAGTAGCTCTGATGCGCTTCATCGCTGAGCCTCGCGTCAGGATACTCGACGATCTGGTTGTTCCTAAGATCGAGCACGGAGATCGACTGGTGCGCCAGCGTTTCTTGCGTCCCATAGCCATCGTTCAGCAGGGCGGCGTAGCGGCGGTCCGGACTGACCACCATCGTCGCTGGAAAGCTGTTGGTGCTGCCAACTCGGCCCGGCGACGGAACGCTGAGCATCTTACTGCTGGGCAACATGACGGGTAGGCGATCGTTGGAAAGTGTCTGGGCCAGAACCACCCCAGCGCCGAGCAGGACACAGGTTGAAAAACGGCGGAAGAAATGAATCACGGCGCCTCCGGGGAAACCCAGGTTAGAAATGAACGAGGTGATGAGCGTAATTCAAACCGGCGCGAGCGGTCAAAGCAGAACAAGAGCACAATCGGAGTTTTCCGGGCGCGATCGACCATCCGGTCGAGGGCAGCTGTCCCCACATGAGCTCACGTGTGTTGTGTTACAGACCTGAGGCCCTCGAGGCCGGCTGCTCGCCTGGGCTAGTAGAATCCTCGGGATGCACGTTGTGGCGGACGTCGGCGCCCTGGACCCAGAAGATGACGTCCTCGGCGATGTTGGTGGCGTGATCGGCAACCCGCTCGAGATTGCGGGCCACGAGTAAGGCATCCAGCGCTTGCCGCACGATTTCGGGGCGATCATTCATGGTCTTGACCAGTTGGATGAAAGCGTCGTCGCGCATGCGGTCGATGACGCTGTCCATTTCGAGGACAGCCTGCGCCAGTTCGACCTTGCCTTCGATAAACGACTCCAGCGCCCGGCGCACCATGGCGCTGACGGCCGCGCCCATACGGGCGATGTCAACCGGCAAGTCGGTGGCGGGAAGCTCGACCATGTCCATCACGCGCTCGGCGATGTTCACGGCCTGATCGCCGACGCGCTCGAGGTCGGAGTTGATCTTGGTGACGGCGAGAATAAAGCGGAGGTCGACCGCCATGGGCTGTTGCATGGCCAGCAGGTCAAACGCCGCCTCGTCGATTTCACGCTCGGCGGTGTTGATCAGGCTCTCGCCTTCCAGCACCATCTGGCACCGCGTGAGATCGCGCTCCACGTAAGCCTGGCGAGCGCGATCGACGGCCTGCTCCGCCAGTCCTCCCATGCGAAGCAACCGTTGCCGCAGATCGTCGAGCCCTAGCTGAAAACGCGTGCGCATGATCCGAAACCTTCCTTACCCAGACTCTTCGTCATCCAAATCTGCCAGTAATGTAGTCTTCCGTCTTCTTGTCGGACGGTTTGGTGAAAATCTTTTCCGTCTTGTCGAACTCAATCAGCTTGCCCAGCAGGAAAAATCCCGTGAACTCGGCTACCCGCGCCGCCTGCTGCATGTTGTGGGTCACAATTACGATGGTATACCGCTCTTTGAGCTGAAAGATCAACTCTTCAATCTTTCCCGTCGAAATGGGATCGAGCGCCGAACAGGGCTCGTCCATCAGCAAGACCTCGGGTTCGACCGCCAGAGCCCGCGCAATGCACAGGCGCTGCTGCTGGCCTCCGGAGAGGCTGGCGCCGGATTTCTTGTGGAGCTGATCCTTCACCTCGGTCCACAGCGCGGCGGAATCGAGGGAGTGCTCAACAATCTCGTCGAGCTTGCGGCGGTCGTGGAACCCGTTAAGCTTCAGGCCGGATGCGACGTTGTCATAAATCGACATCGTAGGAAAGGGGTTCGCTTTCTGAAACACCATCCCGACGCGACGGCGAAGTTGCGTTGCCGAGGTTCCGTTGTAAGCGTCGATTTCGCCGATGCGGACGCGGCCCTCGACGCGCGCTTCCGGGATGGTTTCATGCATGCGATTGATGCAGCGGATGAAGGTAGACTTGCCGCATCCCGACGGGCCAATCAGCGCGGTAGCGTGATTGGCCGCGACCTGCAAATTAATGTCGTACAACGCCTGACCCTTGCCGTACCAGGCATTCAGGCTCTCGACTTGGATTCCAACGCCCATAGATTATGCCGCTCCGAACGTGCCGTGACGGACGACGTACCGAACCGCCGCGACCGCTGTGACAATGAGAATAATCAATACTAGCGCACCGGCCCACGCCTGACGGTGCCATTCATCGTAGGGCGAAATCGCATATACGAAGATCTGCAGCGGCAGCGCAGCCGTCGGCTGATCGTAGTGCAGGCTCCAGAACTGGTTGCCGAAGGCGGTGAATAGTAGAGGCGCAGTTTCGCCTGCAACGCGGGCAAAAGCCAGCATGACTCCAGTGATTACACCGGAAGTCGCGGTGCGCAGGGTGATTGACAGGGTCGTACGCCAACGCGGGACGCCCAGGCCGTAAGCAGCTTCCCGAAGAGCCTGGGGCACCAGAAGCAGCATTTCCTCGGTCGTCCGGCTAATGGTCGGAACCATCATGATCGCCAGAGCAACCCCACCGGCCAGGGCGGAGAAATGTTTCTGATAGAGGACCACGATCGAGTACGCCACAATGCCGATTACGATCGATGGGACGCCATTCAAAACATCGGCGGTGAAGCGAATTACGCTACCGAAGCGATTCCGTCCGAACTCAGCCAGGTAGATGCCGGCACCGATGCCGAAAGGCACTCCGATGATGCTGGCGATGCCGAGGATGAACACCGATCCAGCAATCGCATTGGCCATACCGCCGCCCGGTTCTCCTACGGGCTTGGGGGTCTGCGTCAGGAACGCCCAATTGATCGATCCAACACCGCGGTAAACCAGGTAGCCGAAGATGGCAATCAGAGGCGCCAACACGAGCACGACAGTGAGTACCGCCATGCCGGTCATGACGTGGTCCGTGATGCGGCGACGCAGACTGATAGGCGGCACGGCGTGTTGGGCGGCACCCGGGGAGGCGCCAACTGGTTCAGGCATGTCCCCTCGCAGGCTGGCCGCGGGTTACGGTCCACACCAGCAACTGTGCCAAGGCGTTCACGATGATTGTGACCAAGAACAGGGCGAGACCAATCTCAATCAGGGCAGAAAGATACACGTCGCCGGTCGCTTCACTGAATTCGTTGGCGAGCACGCTGGCCATCGTGTATCCAGGCGCGAACAGCGATTTCGCGATCTCTGGGCGATTGCCGATCACCATGGTGACCGCCATGGTCTCTCCCAGTGCACGGCCTAAGCCCAAAATGATTCCACCCATTATTCCCGCGCGCGCGTTGCGCAGCACGCCGATTCGGATCATCTCCCAGCGCGTCGCCCCTAAGGCCAGCACGCCCTCACGCTGGTGCTGAGGCACAACCATCAGCACCTCGCGCGTAATTGAGGAGATGATGGGTACGATCATGATGGCCAGGATGATCCCAGCGGCCAGCATGCCGATGCCGTAGGGTGGGCCTTCAAAGAGTCCAGTCCAGCCAAGCGTCTTCGCCAGAATGGGTTGGATATATCCGCTCAAGAGGGGTACCAGGACGAAAATCGCCCATAATCCGTAAATGACGCTCGGAATTGCGGCCAGCAATTCCACGAAGAACGAAAGCGGGCCACGCAACGCCTTGGGGCACATCTCGGTAGTGAAGACCGCGACACCGACCGCCAAGGGAACCGCAATGACGAGTGCCACCAGCGACGAGACCAGCGTGCCATAGATGAAAGGCAACGCCCCGAACTTCTCGCTCACCGGGTCCCAGTCGCTGCCCACGAAAAACTTGAAGCCAAATGCGTGCCAGGAGAGGTTCGAACGTGAGACCAGTTCGTAAACGATCAGCGCCAACACCCCGAGCACGGCGAGGCCACACACCATCATGGCAGATTGGAAAATGCGATCGGGAACCTCGCCGCCGGAAGCTTGCAGCAAATGCTGCGCCTGGGGTGCCGATACCGATGTAACCTTCGTCCCTTCAAGGGGTTGCGGTCCGGGCATATCAGGCCGTGGTAAGGCGGGGTTGGCCATTCGGCTTTACAGTAGCAGACGCGTGTTACAAAGGTGTTAAAATCGGGCAGGCTTTTTGGACCGCTGCTGGGACCATCAGTCAACCGTAAATTCTCGAGTCGCTGCTGTTGTAAATTCACGCTTTTTCTGAGTGAGCGCGGTACGGTCTTTTTTCCCCGACCAGGCTTGGTCCTTTATGTCGATTGCATCCGACCCTAGCAAGCTCGTGTTCCAGAAGACGGAGCGGGTTCTGTTGAGGTTGTCGTCCGCACGGGACGCAGAGAGCGTGCACAGCTTCCGCACGACCAGCCGCCGTCTGCAGACACTGCTCGAACACATCAATCCAGTACGTGACCGCAATGAAAAGAAGCTCCTAAAACTGCTGGACCGCATTCGCAGGCGTACGGGGAAGGTGCGTGACCTCGACGTACAACTTGCCGCGTTAAGAAGCCTCAAGGTTCCGCAGGAGCCCCGCCGTAAGACGCAGCTCACACACAGCCTGATCGAACTTCGCGCAAAACACGAGAAAAAGCTTCGTAAAACACTGAAGAAAGAGACGGTTCAGGAAATTCGCAAGCGGCTGAAGCGGGCGTCGAAAGAGGTCAGAGCAGGAACTGGCCGCGATGCTCTGCCAGCGGCCCGGACGATACTTGCGCAAGTAGTACGTCCCTCTGGACCGGTCACTGAAGACGTGCTGCATCAATATCGCATCGCGGTGAAGCGGGCACGCTATGCGGCCGAATTCGCCCCAAAATCCGCCGCAACGACGCAATTCGTCGCCCAGCTTAAGCGGTTGCAAGACGCGGTCGGCAATTGGCATGACTGGCTGACCCTGACTCAGACCGCTGCCAAACGGTTGGGCGATCTCAACCAATCATCGCTGGTGGCTGCGTTGCATAACGTCACGGGAGGCAAGTTCCGGCAGGCAGTTGCCGCTCTCTCGGCCTCGGAGGCAATCCAGAATGAGCCTATGCCGGTCCCATCGCCGTCGAAGCATTCGCGCAAAATGAACGCCAAGGGTCCGACTCTGGTTGAACGAACCGAGTCTGCCGCCTAGCTTTCTCCGCAAGCCGACCCGTCGATGAACCTCTTCAAACTCCAGTGACGATCTGCCTGCGCGCATGTAAACTGTGAGGCTTCCCCCATGCCCACGTTTGCCGCGGTCGATATCGGTTCGAACTCCGTCCGGCTGAAGATTGCGCGCCTGCAGACGGGCCGCCTCCGCCCCCTTCACGAAGACCGTGAAGTGACGCGTCTTGGCGAAGGCGTATTCGGGTCGGGATTCCTCACCCCTGATTCCATTGCAGAGACAGTGAAGGTCCTGCGCCGTTTCCACAGGGCCACGCAGCAGATTGTGACCGACAGTGTGCGCGTAGTGGCGACCAGCGCGCTGCGGGATGCGCGCAACTCGCAAGCGTTCCTGGAATGGGTACGATCGGCGACGGGTTGGAGGGTCGAGATCATCTCCGGGGTGGAAGAGGCGCGGCTCATTCACCTGGGGCTCGTCTCCAGTCCGCGGGTGGACCGTTCCCCAACTCTGATGATGGATCTCGGTGGCGGCAGTTGCGAACTGACCGTCTCTCAAGGCGGACACATTCGCGACGCCGTAAGCCTTCCGCTGGGAGCGGTTCGCCTGACCAATGAATTCCTGCGCCACGATCCCACCCGCAAAGGCGAACTGAAACGTCTGCGTGGTTTCGTCGCCCGCGAAGTCAATCGCATCATCGACCGCATCGCGACCGCGAAGGTACAGAATGTGATTGCGACGTCGGGCACGGCGGCGGCGCTGGCAGCGGTCGCCACCCACCTGCGTCGTGGTGACGGACGCCAGCGGCCGGTGGTGTCGCGCGCCGAAATGAGTCGCATCGCCAAGCGCCTGGCGCGTCTTCCAGTGGCGGAACGTCGCAAGATCGAAGGCATCGGGCCGAAGCGGGCGGAGATCATTGTCGCCGGGGCGACGGTCTATCACGAACTGCTGGAACGGCTCCGACTCAAGGGCTTCCGCTATTCACCGCTCGGCTTACGCGACGGAATCCTCGCCCAGATGGCCGCGGATTACGATCGCAGCACGCGCTCCGGAAGGCAAATTGAATCCGAACGGTGGGAATCCATCATGAACGCGGTCGACCATTACCACGTCGACCGCAAGCACGCCCTGGACGTGCGTGACGCGGCATCGTTGTTGTTCTCGGGGCTGCGCTCGCTGCACCGCCTGCCGCCCGAATATCGCGAGTGGCTGTCGGCCGCGGCTATGCTCTATGAAGTGGGGGACTACGTCAATCGCAATGGCCGACATCGCCATACCCAGTACATCATTTCGAACTCTGAGATCCTGGGATACACGCCGCAGCAGCGGCGCATCATCGCAGCGATTGCCCGCTACCTGGGAAAGTCGCGCCCTGCGATGGAGGATGTTCCCATGAAAGTGGTTGATGCGGGCGACCGCGCCAACGTGCAGAAGGCGATTCTGCTGCTTCGTCTGGCGCGTGCCCTGAACCTGGGCCGCAGTCGTGCCGTGGAGAAGGTCCGCATCAGCCTGCGCTCGGCGGAGGTGAAACTAACCCTGCTTCCGCGCCGGCGCATGGGCGTGGACCTGGAACTTTGGGCAATCGAGAAAGAGTGTGATTATTTCCGGGAAGTGTTCGGACGCGAACTTTCCACGGCCGTGTCGTAGAGAACGCGCAAAACCTTGGGCGTGACGCACCACTGCAGAGTGCCTGAAGCGCGACGCATTTCTACTTTCGCTACGGCTCCCTTTTTCAGTTCCAGCGACGCTTCGCAGCCCGCTTCGCTGATCACCGCCCCCAGGAACTGGCTCAGGTTGGGATTGTGCCCGACCACCAGGATCGCTTCCTGACGGGCATATTTTTCCAGAAGCTTGCGGAAATCCGCGAGTCCGGCCTCCGGGCGCAACCCGGTGTCCATCTGTAATTTTCCTTCGTAGCCCAACTCGTTCCCAACGAGGGATGCGGTCTGGGTGCAGCGTTTTAGCGGACTGGAAACGATCGCGTCCACTTGGACGTCCAGCGCCGCCAGGGCGCGCCCAATATAGCCGCACTGCTCGATGCCTTCTTTGTCGAGCGCCCGTTTCTCGTCCTTCTTCGCGTTAGCGAGGTGTTCGCCGGCGCTGGCATGACGTAGAAAATAGAGGATCATCGTGGCTTATCGTTCCTTTCCCATTACCACTCTACGCCTTCGCGCCGGGACCGGTACGGGGGGTGCCGCGGAGGCTTTCCCCTCCGCCACGCTGATGAGGAAATCCTGCGCGCTGAAAGCGGCAGCCCCGCTTGGCGGGCGCCGGTTTCGTGAGCCGTGCAACGGCTGCCATGCCCGAATATAGGTCGTGTCCTTCAGCAGGATCCGCGCCTTGCGGTTGTCGGCCAGGTAGGCGTCTAAAATTTCCCGGCGCACTCTTTCCCGCAGCATTTCATCGCGCAGGGGCACCAGCACTTCGACGCGCTCGTAGAGGTTGCGGGGCATCCAGTCCGCACTGCCCATGTAGATTTCTTCGTCGCCGCCGTTAGCGAAAAAATAGATGCGGCTGTGCTCCAAAAAACGGCCCACGATGCTGCGTACGCGGATGTTGTCACTGACGCCGCGCACTCCGGGCCGAAGCGCGCAGATGCCGCGGACCAGCAGATCGATTTGCACTCCGGCCTGCGATGCGCGGTATAGCGCTTGCACGACCGTCTTATCGAGCAACGCATTCATCTTGGCGATGATGCGAGCTTCTTTCCCCTGGCGCGCGTGCTCCGCTTCCCGGTCGATCAGGGCAATGCATTTTTCCGCCAAGTCGAGCGGCGCCACCAGAAGCGGGTCATAGCTGGGATTCTCCGCATATGCGGTGAGGAAACTGAAAACGTCGTGCACGGCACGCGTGACTTCGGGATTAGCCGTGAACAGACTCAGGTCGGTGTAGATTCGCGCCGTGGTTGCGTTGTAGTTACCCGTGCCGATGTGCGCGTAACTGCGGGTGATCCCATCGGGATCGCGCCGCACCAGCAGCGACAGCTTGCAATGGGTCTTCAAGCCCACGAGGCCGTGAAAGACTTGCACCCCCGCGTCCTCCAAATCGCGCGCCCAGCGGATGTTCGAGGCCTCATCGAAGCGAGCCTTTAACTCCACCACCGCCGTCACTTCCTTGCGTGACGCAGCGTCCATAAGCGAGGGAACGATCAGGGAATGCTCACTGGTCCGGTAGAGAGTTTGCTTGATGGAAAGTACGTTCTCATCCTCGGCCGCCGACTCGATAAACGAAACCACTGCATCGTACGAATCGAAAGGGTGATGTAGCAGTACGTCGTGTCCCCGCAACTCCTCGAACAAATCCTTCGACTTTGAGGTCAACCGCAACTCTCGGGGCGAAAACACGCGGTACTTGAGGTCGGGGCGCTTTACCTGCTCGTAGACGTTGAACAGGCGGGAAAGGTTGACGGGCCCGTTCACCGGAAAAACCTGCCAGGGATCAAGCTCGAAAACAGTCCGTAACCGGTCAATGATCTCGGGATCGGCGTCGGCTTCAATTTCCATGCGCACGGCATCGCCCTTGCGCCGGTTATGCAATTCCGCACGCACTGACTCCAGGAGGCTTCGCGCTTCTTCTTCCGCCAGATAGAGATTGCTGTTGCGAGTCACTCGGAAGGGCGCTGACGAAACAATGTCGTATCCGTGATACATGCGTACAGCATGATGTGCGACGAGATCCGCGAGGAAAATAAAGTCCGCCGTGCCCTCCGACGGCAGCCGCACCAGTCGGGGCAGAGCCCGCGGGACCGACACTACGCCCGTGTAGGTGAGGGCCGAGCGCCGGCGGCGGCGCAACAGGAAGCCCAGGCACAGGGCCTTGTTAATGACTCGCGGAAAGGGATGCGCCGGGTCCACGGTCACCGGCGTCAACAGCGGGTCCAGTTCTTTCTCGCAGTATTCCTCGACAAAGCGCAACGCCTCGGAATCCAGTTCGTGCAGTCCCAGCACGCGAATCCCGTTCTCCGACAGCGCCGGACGCAGGCGGGCGTTCCAGCATTCATACTGGCTGTCCACAAACTCGTGGGTCTGCTTGTTCAACACATCCCGCTTTTCTGTCAGGGTCAGGCCATCAGGACCAGCTTCGTTGTAGCCGTCCTCGATCTGTTGCATCATGGCGGCCACACGCACTTCGAAAAATTCATCCAGATTGCTGGCCGAGATGGCGAGAAACTTCAGCCGCTCCAGCAGCGGATTGCCTTCATCCTCCGCTTCTTCGAGCACACGGCGGTTGAATGCGAGCCAGGAGGCGTCGCGATTCAAGAAATACTGAGGATCGTCGAGCGAAATGCGAGCCATGGCAGAAGCGGACAGCCTTGTTTCTGTAATTTGTTCTTGCCGACCGAAATCAGACTACGGACACGCCGCAGAACGTATACGGGAACATCAGTATAAGGCATTGCACCCTGCTGGCGCTGGACACGGACTCCGGAGCAGCCCGGCACAGTTTATGGCTTCCTGAAAAAGCGAAAAACCGGCACCGGACAGCATTTATTCTGTCCGGGTGCCGGTGTGTGTGCCCAGTTCGCTCCCCGGGACTCCGCCGAGTTACGGCAAGTAATAGCGGAATGACGTGAAGAACATGTTGTCGATTCCGTGGGGCGAGTTCGGCGACGAGGACCCAGACCAGGCGTTGCGGGTCACGTAAGAGTACTGCGGACCGAACTGTACCCTGCCCCGGTTCACCTTCTCTTTGGAGCCGTCGTAGATCCGGTACCAGAAGCCCGCGGTTCCCTCGATCACCACGCGGGTGTCAGCAGTGCAACTAGAGAGACCACCCGGAAGGAAGCCGCCTGCTCCCGGCCCGGTCTCGGTGAAGCAACCCGTGTTGTTGAAGGCCGGTGCTCCGTAGCCGACGATCTTCTTGGTGACCGGATCATAGCCAGCTGCACGGCTGGCGTACTCTGCGCCCGCGTTCAAGTAGACATCCATCTTCGGTCCATGCCATTCGAGAGTCGTCAAACCCTGATAGTCCCGAAGGAGATAGATCGATCCGTCAGGGTGCACGGAGGCGTCAGCCAGAGTGCTGGTGCCGTATCGGCCTACTCCGCTGCCGCCAAGAGCGTGCAATCCGAAATCGACCCGTTTTTTCGCGAACGACCAGCGGGCGTTGGCACCGATGCCGCCACCGTTCTTGGAGCTGTTGAACGCGGCCGAAGCGTTCGGGCCGGGCGTCGTACTGGTGCCGCAGACCGTGGTGGCCGAAATGTCTTCGCAAGGGAAAACGCGGTCACGGAAGCGGCTGAACACGCCGAAGATTTCATAGTGTCCGAAGCCAGGCTCGAACGCCAGCTTCGCGATGATATCCGGCGATGGGTTGAAGGAGTAGTTGGCCGCCGCGGTGCAGGTGGTGGTGGCAGCGCCGGTGGTGCTGTTGATGGAAGTGGCGCAGGCGGTCACGGCCGGGTTGTAGAGGCCACCGCCCGCTCCGGGGGACCCGACCAGGAAGTTAGAAGCATTATTGTGGGTTGTCACCGTCTCCTGGGAATTTTCCATGGAAACCGCGAACCAAACCTTGTTGCCGAAGTTCTTCGACAAGCGCAGGCCATATTGGCGGGCCCAACTGAACCCGACGGTATACTGCGGATCGATGGTCATGGGGAGTGCTTCACTCCGATTGTCCGTGCCATGCCTCGTTTCGGTGACCAGGCTCCACATCTGGCCCCCGGTGAAGGTCCATCCACTGTCGAAAGCGGCCTGACCCCACGCCTGCCGCTGGCGCCAGGTGTAGCTGTTGCTCTCGTTGTTATTGGATGTCACGCCAGCCGAGAGGAAGTCGGCTTCCATGTAGCCTGACAGTTTCACGCTCTTCAGTCGCCCTTCGGCCAACATGGACATTCGCGACTGGCGCCCGGAACCGAAGAACTCTGACATTTTGCTGGCCGAAGCGCCAGGCATCGTCAGACCGTTGAAAGGCGTGTTGATGTCGGCAGCCAATGCGCGGTTGCGCCACACAGTTTCAGCCGCGAGGAACCCGCCTGGCGTGATGGTGATTCCTTTGACGTGAATCGCCAGGGGGGACTCGGAAATGGTCTTCTGAGTCTCCTGCAGGGTCACGACAGTGCTGGCCATGTTGGTTTTCAGGTCAGTGACGTCGCCCTTCAATTCGGTGACCGCCTGCTGGTCCTTGTTGGACTGTGCCTGGATTGTGTCCGCTTTGCTCAGAGCATCGGAGGCACTGGTCTGCACCTGCTGCACGACCTGATCCTTCTTGCGCAGTTCGTCTCGCAGCTCCTGAAGTTGTTGTTGTTGCTGCGACAGGGCTGCCTGTTGTGATGCGATCGCGTCCTTCAGCGCCTGCACGTCGGCTGCAGTCAAAGTAGCGGCCGCAGGCTTCGCCTTTCTGGGTTTCGGCGCGGTGCTGGTTTGCCCCACCACCAGCCATGTCGCCAGGAACAGAATTGCACACACTTTCCATGCAGACTTCATGGTTCTCTCCTTTTTGTCCTGCGATGAATCAGATTGTCCTGTGATTGCGGGGTATTACTTAACCTGCTTGATCGCTTCCTTCACTTTCGTCGCTACGCTTTCCGGCAGCGGTGCGTAGGCCAGCGCGGTGGTCATCGCCTGACCGTCGGTAACCATCCAGCTCAGAAAGTCGGCAAGGATCTTACCCTTCGCCGCATCCTTGGACTGGGCCGGAATCAGCAGCCATGTGAAGCTGGAAATCGGATAGGCATCCTTACCTGGCGCATTCGTGATCGATACCCGGAAATCAGCGGGCATCTTGGGAGCCGAAGCAGCAGCTGCGGTTACGCCCTCCAGTGATGCCTTCACAAAGACCCCGGCGGAGTTGCGAACGCTGCCGTACGGAATGTTGTTCTGCACGGCATAGATCAGTTCGACGTAACCGATCGAACCCGGCAACTGGCGGATCATTCCCGCTACTCCTTCATTGCCTTTTCCTCCCATTCCGAGGGGCCATTTCACGGAGGTGTCGGCGCCCACCTGGCTTTTCCATTCGGGGCTGACTTTGGAAAGATAATCGGTCCAGATGAAGGTCGTCCCACTGCCATCGGAGCGATGTACGACGATGATGTCCTTGTCAGGAAAATTCACGCCCGGGTTCGCCGAGGTGATTGCCTTGTCGTTCCACTTGGAGATCTTCCCAAGAAAAATTCCGGCCAGGGCCTCGGGCGTGAATTTCACTTCCCCACTGATCCCGGGAACGTTGTACGCCGGGACATCCGCCCCTAGCACGGTGGGAATATTCAATATCTTGGCCTTGAAGTCCTGCAGTTGCTTGTCGGTCATAGGCATATCGCTGGCGCCGAAATCCACAGTGCCGGCGGTGACCTGGCGAATTCCGCCGCCGCTGCCGATGGACTGGTAGTTGATTTGCACTTCCGAGTGGACTTTGTGGTACTCGCTAAACCACTTCGAGTAGATGGGATACGGAAACGTGGCGCCTGCTCCGTTCAGCGTGGTCTGCCCTAATACCGGCAAGGCCAGAACGACGCACACTAACAGCAGCACGATTTTGCGCATGGCGAGATCATTCCTCCTCTGGAAAGATGCCCCCCTTTTTTAGCGGCAGAGTGTTACAGGACGGTTACAAACGGGTGAATTTCTAATGAATGGGCGGCGGGACTCGGATCTGCTCTGTCGAGACCGAGGAAAGCAGAGTTCGTGAAAGAAGTCGGTACGGCGTTAGTGCGCCGCCTGCAGATGGGCAATCTCGCGGGGAAAGAGCGTGTTTCCTGGGAACTCGCGTTGCAACCCGGTGAGCAACTGCAACGCCCGCGGATTATCCTTTTCCCGCACGTATGCAATCGCCAGCAGGATGCGCGCGAACGGAGCCAGGTAGTGTCCGTACACGGCGGTGGTTCGCAGCTCGGCCATTCCGCCTTGCTTGTCGGCGGGCAAGCCTTCCATTCGCAGAATCCAGCGGACCGGGGCGGCCGTGCTCCCGATGACGTATTTGCTGAAGCCGGTCGCCAGCAGCGCGTCGTAGCAATCGTGACAAACGGCAAGCAACTCTTGCGCGGAAGCGGAAGCTTCCTTGGTAAAGTGAAGCGAAGCCAGGTTGCGCTTTTCGATGAGCGCAGCGTAATCGGCTTGCAGGCCATAGCCCAGCGTCTGGGCAAACAGCGCGTCGGGGTCCTCGGGATCTTTGGCCAAGCGAGCCTGGGCAAGATTCTCGGCCCGCTCAATCGCCGCCCTGAATCGGCGCCGCAGGTCGGGATCGGGAGTCTGCTTGGGTCGGCTAGCGAAGGCTGCATCATTCTCGTAGAACTGCGCCTCCAGCACTCCCAGTCGATCGAACTCCGAGAACAAAAAGCCCGCGGCCTCGCTCACTGGGCCTACCGGATCATCGGGATGCTGTTGCTGCCAGGCCGCGAAATCCTTCTGTGCTCCTGCGAAGTCGAGATTGTAGAGGCCCGAGAATCCACGGTCGAGCGGCGAGATTGCGGCTGCCCTGGGGACCTCCACGGCTCGAGCCATCGGCAACACGGCGCAGCATACCCACAAGGCTGTTACTATGCTCCACGCTCGTGCATCGAATGTCTTGACCATGTTGCTGCCCGCGGTGTCGTCTATTATCGTTGATCTGCCGTGGGTTGCAATTTATCTCTCTGAGGGCTACTGACTATTTGATGACGCCTGCCACCGGAACGAAAACCTGGCCTTGTAATAAGTTTGCTAATTCCGCTGGGGTCGCCTCCCCGGCTTGAGGACAAAGTTTTCATGACTGATTCCCCCGTACGCTATGCTCCCGGCTGGCCCGGCATTCCGCCGCGCTGGACCTCGAGCGCCAAGACAGGCGCCGGTACGGCCCTCAACCAGCACAGCAAGGTCTGGTTCACCCTGAGTCACGGTATCCTCAACGAAGTCTATTTTCCTCGCGTGGACCAGGCGTGTACCCGCGACATGGGATTTATTGTCACCAATGGCCGCGATTTCTTTTCCGAGGAGAAGCGCCACTGCACCTTTGAAAACCAACCCTTTGAGCCGGGGATCCCCGGCTTTGAACTGACGAACACCTGCAACAGCGGTTGCTACCGCATTCATAAGGAAATCCTGACCGACCCATACCGCAGCGTCGTGCTGCAGAAGATTCGCTTCGAACCCCTGCAAGGGCAACTCTCCGACTATCACCTTTACTCCGTGCTCTCGCCGCACCTGGCCAACTGCGGATACGGGAACACAGGATGGATCGGCGACTACAAGGGCTACCCCATGTTTTTCGCCGCACATCACGGCGTTACTCTGTCGCTGGCCTCTTCTGCCCCATGGAAGAAGACTTCGGTGGGGTTCGTCGGCGCTTCTGATGGCTGGCAGGACTTGTCCCAGCATTTCCAGATGGAGTGGGAATACACGCGCGCGGAAAACGGCAACATTGCCTTCACCGGTGAGATCGATCTTGCCGCCAGTAACGGGGAGTTCTTGCTCGCGCTGGGCTTCGGGGCGATTTGGAGCGAGGCCGGACAGCAGGCGCGATCCACGCTCTTCGAAGACTACGCAGAAACTCGGCAGCACTACGTCTCGCAGTGGAGTAATTGGCAGACCACGTTGTTGAAACTCGACGAGCCCCTGCGCCAGCACGATCTGTATCGCGCATCGACTGCGGTGCTGCGGACGCACGAGTCCAAAGATTTTCTGGGCGGCATCATCGCCAGTTTGTCGATTCCCTGGGGATTCAACAAAGGCGATGAAGATCTTGGCGGCTACCACTTGATCTGGCCGCGCGACCTGGTCGAAACCGCTGGCGCGCTTCTGGCCGCCGGGGCGGTCACCGACGCGGCGCGCGTCCTCCGCTACCTTGAAACCACCCAGGAAGCCGCAGGCAACTGGGCGCAGAATCTATGGCTCGACGGACGTCCGTACTGGGGCGGAATTCAGATGGACGAAACGGCGTTCCCCATTCTGCTGCTCGATCTGTTGCGCCGCGAGGCCCCCGGCGCGCTGGGCAAGCTCGACCGATGGTGGCCGATGGTGCGCAACGCCGTCAGCTTTATCCTTCGCAACGGTCCGGTCACGCAGCAGGACCGCTGGGAAGAAGACGCCGGCTACTCGCCGTTCACGCTTGCCGCCGAAATCTCCGCGCTGCTGGCTGCGGCCGACATCGCCGATCTCACGGGGCACAGCGAACAGGCTCCCACCATGCGCGACGCGGCTGATGCTTGGAACGACAACATCGAACGCTGGGTCTACGCCGCCGGAGGCGACCTGGCGCAGCAACTGGGCATTGACGGTTACTACGTGCGCATAGCCCCGCCCGATACCGACGGTGCTGCCTCACCCACGCAGGGCTTCGTCCCCATCAAGAATCGTCCGCCGGGCCAGGATGGCGAACGGGCTTACCACATCATCAGCCCCGACGCACTGGCGCTGGTGCGCTTTGGTCTGCGTGCGCCTGACGATCGGCGCATTCTGAATACGCTGCGCGCCATCGACGCACTTCTGGCGGTCGAGTTGCCGCAGGGTCCTTGCTGGTACCGCTACAACGGTGACGGTTACGGAGAACATAAGGACGGCTCCGCCTTCGATGGAACCGGCATTGGCCGGGCGTGGCCCTTACTCGCCGGAGAGCGCGGCCATTACGCGGTGGCGGCGGGACACCGCGACGAAGCCGAGGCCATGCTCACGGTGCTGGAAAATTCTCCCGCAGGACAAAGCCGCCTGCTTCCCGAGCAAGCCTGGGACTCTGCCGATATTCCGGCCCTTGAGCTTTTCCGCGGACAGCCCACCGGCTCAGCCTGTCCGCTCGTTTGGGCCCACGCGGAATACGTAAAGCTGCGCCGTTCGATTCGCGACAACAAGATTTTTGATCAACCTCCCCAGACCGTTAAGCGCTATTTGATTGATAAACATGCGCGCCAAGTCTTCGGATGGAGGTTCAACAATAAAACGCGCACCGTCCCTCGAAACAAAACTCTGCGCATTGTGCTTCTTACGCCAGCCTTAGTGCATTGGAGCATGGACGGTTGGAAGTCGACGCACGACACTGACACGCGGGACACCGGTCTCGGCATCCACACACTGGACCTGCCGACCGCGTCGCTTCCGGCCGGTACCCAAGCCGTGTTCACGTTTTACTGGCCGAAAGAGAATCGCTGGGAAGGCACGGACTACACCGTCACAGTACAAGACTGAACCTTCGGGGTCGACTCAGACCTCAGTGCTGGTGTAGCACAACTCCACCACCGTGCAGTCGTCGCTCAGGGGATTGCCGCTGCAGAATTCGGTTACGGCCGAAAAGATGCCCTCCAGCGTGGGAGACTTGGCGGCCGCCGCTTCCAGGCGGAAGTCCTCGAAAAAATCACCCATGGCATTTTCGGCTTCGGTCACACCATCGGTCACAAGAATGAAGCGGTCGCCGGATTTCATCTGACATTTTGCGCTCTCGAAGGTCGCGTCGGCCAGCAGGCCCACCGGCACATTCCCGTGCGGGGGACGCATAACTTCTCCGCCGCACACCAGAAGCGGCGGCACGTGGCCGCAATTTACGTATTCGAGTTCGCCGTCGCGCCGCAGCCGCACCAGCAAGACGGTCGCGTATTTTTCGCCAACCAGTTTCTCGGTGAAGAATCGATTGACCGCCGACACGACATCGAGCAAGGGCACGCCCGCACTCAGGTGCGAATAGATCATCCCCTGCAGCGTGTGAGCCAGCAGCGCCGCCGAAACTCCCTTGCCGCTGACGTCGGCCAGCACCACCGCCAGACCTTCTTTCGTGTTGACGGCGTCAAAAAAATCGCCTCCGATTTCTTTACAAGACAGGTTCCTTCCCCGCAGCCGTGCAAAAGGCACTTCGGGAATCTTCACCTGCATCAGCCGCTGCTGAATGCTGGCTGCGATGCTCAACTCTTGCTGATAGCGCCTGGCTTCTTCTTCGGCCTGCACCAGTCGCGCATTTTCGATCAGTGACGCCGCTTCCGTCGCGATCACGTGAAGAATATCCTGACCCACTCCACTGATATCGCGCGAAGCGAATCGCGAGTCGACGTACAGAACTCCCATCGCCTCGGCGGAAGTCGCGGCATGCACGGGGGTTTGCGCGTCACGAGTGGCCTGGACGACGAGCTTGCGCAGGGGTATGCAAACGACGGTTCGGAGATCGTAGGCCACGATGCTCTGCCGCCCTGCCAGGTCGAGCGACTGGCTCGTGTCGGTCAGGAGAAATTCGGAATTCGACCGCATCGACTCTTCCAGAATGGAGTGCGAGATCGTCTTGTCGTCGAGCAGTGGCTCCTTTTTGGAGTTGCGGCCAGCAGCCAGCCGAAGCTTCCCTTCCTCATCCTTGAGAAAAACGTAGGCGCGTTCGGCCCGCGTCAGTTGCAGCGTGACGTCGAGCATGGTCATCAGGATCTCGTCGAGCACGCCGGCCGTATTCAGCTTGCGCGCGGCCTCCAGAAACAGCGTGAGCTTCTCCAGGTCCGTCGCTTCCTGCTTGATCTGGATGCCCGAGATCTGGCTGAGAAATTCCCTTGCCGTGTTCGAGGTGGCGTGGGCGGGATTGAACAGAAGGTACGCGGAATCGCGTGCCCCAAACTCCAGCCGGTCGCCGCGCTCCAGCTTTTGGCGCTGGATGCGCTCGCCATTCACAAACGTTCCGTGTTTACTGCCCAGATCAACAAGGAAAAATTCCTGGCCTTCCTGCATGATCTGGGCGTGGTCGCGCGAGACCCGCGGGTCGGCGATCACCAGGTCTTTATCCACTTTCCGTCCGACGGTAAAGGGGGTGCGGTTGAGGACGATGTTCTTCTGTTCGCTGCCCTGCACGAACACAAGGGCGGGAAACACACCGGAGCCAGAGCTGCTATGACTGATTGCGTTCAGGGCCATGGATGGTCGTCAGCGCGCTATCCGCCTTTGCCCGTCACGGCCAGCGGCGCTCATTGCAGCAACCTCTCTTGCTGCTCCAGACTACTCTGCGGGCGCGCTGTCCCGCAAGCTTGGTGGTGTTGTCAACCCAACGTCCAGCACCGCCAATCCGTAGACGAAAACGGGCGCCATCAGGCAGGAATACAACGGGATCGGCCAAACCCGCTGCCTCAGTTCCGGCGTCAGCCAGACGTACGCCAGGCTCAGGCCCATCGTGGCGATCCAAGGCCAGATCAGCAAGACGAAACCCACCGCGCGAGCCCGACGCACCGACGCCAGGATAGGATCGCCACCCCTGGCGTTGCGAACCAGAGCAAGAATCGCGGGCGCGAGCAGCACCTGATTGTAAAGCGCGGACATGGGAACGATCACAACCGTCAGGGCCAGCACAAGTCCGAAAGCGCTGCCGAATGCCGCACTGGCTGGAGGCTCTCGACGCGACCCCCAGACACAGGCGGCACATGCCAAAACGCAAAGAACCCCAACAATCCGCCCAGTGATCAGACCGAAAAGTTCCGTCAGCACCGACTGATTCTGTGTGTACTGGTGATATTGCCCGATTCCATCGACGAACCTGCCAAGCCACCCGGGCAGCACAATTTGCGCTCCGCCCAGCAAAAGCAGCATGACCAGCCCGAAGCCGAACACGAAGCGACACCGCGAACGCCACTCGCTGGCGGCCCATAGCAACAAGTACAGCACCAGCGGCCATGTCAGTTGCGGTTTAATTGTCGCCAGAGCAAGGAGTCCGCCCGCGCAGACAAGCCAGCCGCCCGCCAGGCACGCACCGCACCCAGCTAGTAGCCCGGCTACCAGCAGACTCAGTTGCTGCAGTTTGATTCCCTGCACCATCGGCAACCAGCCGAAGACGAGCACGACGAGGATCAGGATGGTGCCGCACGACGCTCTCCACTGCAAGACCCGGAGCCAAAGCAAAACGCTCCCTGCCGCCAGCGCAAACAAGAGCCATCGGAATCCAATCTGCACTGAGTAGAAGGAGAGATCCACGGTTGGCGCCAGCAGAAACACGATGTAGACGGGATAGGCGAAACCCTGCTGATCCTTGGGATCGTCGGGTCGTGATGGATCGAGCGGCCGCCCATAATATCCCTGCTGAATCTCCCGCGTGATCTCCGCGCTATAAGGATCGCGCCCGCGCCGCAACAGTTCGCGAGCTCCCAGCCATCGCGGGTAGAGATCCGATAGATTGCCGCGAGGGCGGTGGTGCACCGCCGCATCGGCAATCTGTTGCGCTCTCAGAATCCGATTCATGTAGAACCACGTACTCGCCGAGGCCAAAACAGCCAAGGCGAGCATGACAATGAATGGCGGGTTCTTCCGCAAAATAGAGGTTCCTTTTCAATCAGCCGCGACAACGAATCCCGGTTCAACCGCTTCATGTTACAACTGTGGGGGCACAACCCACTTCATGCGCTGGCGCATCACAGTCTCGGCCGCAATCGGCTTTGCCAGTGGTGCATTCTGCTGGTTCCTGATGAACCATGTCCATCAGGACGCAGGCGACTTCCGTTGGGCGCTGCATCTCGTGCATCGCCTGCTCGCCCGGCAAAACCCTTACGATACGCCGCTTGAACAATATCCGCTCACCGCGGCGTTGTTTGCTCTCCCCTTCGTGCGTCTGCAACCCGAACTGGCCGCCGGAATCTTCTGGGGCATCAGTTCGTCCCTTCTTGCATTCGGTCTCACGCGTCACGGCTACACACGGCTGCTCATCTTTCTCGCATATCCCTATTGGGCCGGACTGCTTACGGTCCAGTGGTCGCCGATCATCGCCGCCAGTGCCTTCTTCCCGTGGTTGCTGCCGGCAACGATGGCCAAGCCGCAAGTCGGTCTACCAGTATTCCTTACGCGCCTGAGCCGTCGCGGGCTGTGGGCGTGCGGCGCGCTAGCCCTCGCCAGCCTCGCGGTCATGCCGAATTGGCCCCTGTTGTGGCTGAAACAGATCGGGAACTATCAGTACTTCATCCCCATTCTGGTTCTCCCGGGACCGTTGCTCCTACTCGCCCTGCTCCGCTACCGGGACCGCGATGCTCAGTTTCTTTTTTTGTCCGCGATCATGCCGCAGCGGTGGTTCTTCGACAGCTTTATTCTCTGGTTGATTCCGCAATCGCGCCGCGAAATCATCTGGACTGTTTTTTTCAGTTGGGGAGCAGGGATTTGGCGTGCGTATCACGTTCCGCATAGTTTCACCGAGGTCGGGCGCTGGACAGTCATCTTGTTCTACCTGCCCATTCTGGCCGTCGTGCTGCTGCGCAAGCGACCAGACGGCGTCCCGGTCGCCAACGCGGCCGGTTGTCTTGCCTCTTTGTGATCGTTTAGACTCCAGAGCTTTCTTCGTGGATCACTCTGCAAACAGCCCGATGAAACGGCGCTACTGGCACTATTGGAGCAGCTTGCTGCTTTGTATAGGTCTTGTCCCCGTTCTACGCAGCCAGCATCTTCCGCTCAAATTCGATTGGATCACTCTCAGCATCGCTTACTGGTTTCTGCTGGCTGCGCAGGCTATTTTCGTGGCGGTGATACTTGGATTGATCGGCCTGCCGCGGGAGCAGGTACTAGATCCTTTTCTGGCGCGCTACCGGGAGAGGCCACTTCGCATCGTTCTCGTGCTTCTGTACTTTGCCACACTCGTTTGGGTCACCCGTTGGGGCAAGGCATTGGTGCTAAGCGTGGATGCAATGGCGTTGCTCGAACTCGGCAACCGGCAAAGAGGGCCACGACTGCGCCACGCCGCGGCCGCCGTTCTGATCCCGGCCGCGTATCTCTTTTTCGGATTTCTGATGGTGCTTGCCTACAACTGCGCGATCGTCTCGGCGCGCTACAACTTTGCAACGGACCCAGCCCTCGCCGCCATCGATCACTGGCTCCTTCACGGCCACTCGGTTTCTGAACTCACACACTGGGCTGTCCAAACTTTCCCGCTGGCGTTCTTCCGGACTCTGGAATTCATCTACTTCGGAATGTTTCCTCAGATTGGAGCGGCCTTGATCCTGGTCGCTCTCTGCGACGGAAGAACCCGGGCTCTGCAGTTTGTCGGAACCATCCTTACGTCCTACTATCTCGCCCTGCTGATCTTTTATATCTGGCCCGCGCAGGGGCCCTATGCCATCTGCCCCGCCCACTTCGCGCGCTTTCCCACCAGTCTTCAGTCCTACAACATTCAGAAGACGTTGATACCACACGCGCTGGCGCTATGGCACCACGAGGCCATCCCGCGCATTTCCACCGACTATTTCATCGCATTCCCTTGCATGCACATCGTGCAACCGATCATCGTGATCTGGTTCCTGCGGCGCTGGAAACCAATGGTGGTGGCGCTTGCGCTGTACGCTTTGCTGATTGTCGCGGCGGTTTTCCTGCTCGAAATGCACTATGTGATCGATGTCATTGTGGGCCTGTTTGTAGCAGCACTAGCCATCGCAATCACGGGCGGCCCCATTCCCGGAAACCACGCCATTACAGAACCCAGCGAGATTGCAGCATGACAACTCCGCGGGTCAGTACGCCGGCTTTATGGCTGCTCCTGAGCATTGTCTCGGCCGGGTGCATGTCCTATTACTTGGCTGAAATCTGGAGTGCCAATCAGCCGCCGCATTTCAACGATCTCTACGCCAGTTGGTGGGGAGCGCACGAGCTCCTCCTCCACGGCCGTAATCCATATTCCCCGGCCGTCGCCCACGAGATTCAAAATGTAATCTACGGCGAAGTGCCCCCAAGCTCGCCGCAAGACCCCGCTGGCATTGGAGGAGGCTTTGCGTATCCCCCGTACACCGCTCTCCTTCTTTGGCCCACGGTCTACTTGTCATTTTCAGCGGCGCAGAAAATATTTCTGGGAGTCTCTGTGCTGGCCACGCTGCTCAGCTTGGCGATCTGGCTGAGATTGATGCGCTTCCGTTGGTCTCCGCAGATCTGGCTCGCTGTGTCGGTTTTCGTGTTGGGCAGTTTTCCCACATTGCAGGCACTCAGACTGCGAAATCCGAGCCTGCTCGCCGCCGCTTTCATCGCGATCGCGATCTTCCTGCTCTCGACCGATCACCTCATTCTCGCGGGAGTGTGGCTAGCTCTATCCACGTTTAAACCGCAGTTCACGATATTGCTTGTGCCCGGGCTGATTTTATGGAGTCTAAGCGACTGGCGCCGGAGACGCCCGATGGTTTGGAGCTTTCTTACCACGTTCTTGCTGCTGGTCTCGGTCAGCGAATGGCTTGTGCCGGGATGGATCACCTGTTTTCTGAGGGTCATTCGAGCTTACCGCTCCTACACTTACGGGCATTCCCTGCTTGATGTCTGGCTCACTCCCACGTGGGGACTCCTGGTCGCAGCGGGCCTGGCAGTGCTGGCTTTTGTGCTCTGCTGGCCCCATCGATGCGAACCGGCAAATTCACCGCGGTTTCTGGCGTGTACCGGTCTGCTGCTGGCTACGACCCTGGTCGTCATCCCGACGCTGGCGCCCCACGCCCAACTGTTGCTGCTCCCTGGGGTCTTGTGCCTGCTCCGCGGTCGGTCCCACCTCCCGAGTTTCAGGCTCGGGAGGCTTACGGTTGCCGCGACCTGGGGACTTCTGGCGTGGCCATGGATTGCGAGTTTCGGCATGTTGCTGGCTGGGATCTGGCTCCCGGCCCCTATCCTGCGGCGCTTTTGGCAGGTTCCCCTATACACCAGCCCGATCCTGCCCTTCGCTGTTATGTTTGCCCTGGCGGGCCTGGTGAAACCCGCGTCTGGAGCAGGCGACCAGACTTCACCGCTTCCCGCGGGAGCGCCTTAAGCCGTCTCCAAGCTCCACGGATCGAGGGGTTTAGGGAATCCCGGACGCTCGCAGCCGGGTCTACCCGGAGGTAATCCCTTTTTGCCCAGGTATGCAAGAAATTACGACCTTTCCCTTAGGTTGCAAGGTATGATTAGCCTAGTCGACTGGGCAAATGCTGGGTAGATGCGCGCAAAAGCTTAAGTATGCGTGTGTTCGACTTGATCTCGAAAATCAGAAAAAGGGGGATGTCCATGGAATTTGTACGCGGGCTTTGGGGCAATCAGGAAGGACAGGATATCGCGGAATACGCAGTGATGCTGGCGGTGATTCTCGTCATTGTTGTTGGAACGGTCCGATTAATCGGGTCCAATGCCAATAACGTATTCTCTTCGGTCGCCAGTTCCATCCAGTAAAAGTTTAGGTTCAGCGGCGGGGGCTCTGGCATTGGTTCGGGTCGAGCGCAGGAGTTTCTAGGTTCAAGGGAGCGGGATGAATCGCACACGCTTGTTGATGATCGGAGTTCTGGCACTCGCGCTTGGTTTCGTTGCAAGTGTGTATGTCTACAAGAACTTGCAATCGGGGAAGGGCTCTGGCGCCGAAACTGGGGTGGACGTGATTGTTGCGGCGGACGATCTACAGGTGGGGGCGAAGGTAGACGAGCACGACATAAAAATAATCAAGATTCCTGCCGCTGATCTGCCGCCCACTTCCCCCCGTAGGAAGGCCGACGTATTGGGACACGGTGTCATTATCCCTATTTCCAAAGGCGAATTCATCTTGCCCAACCGACTGGCCGCGGAGAATGCCGGGGCAGGCCTTCCTTCCCTAATCCCTCCGGGCATGCGAGCGGTTTCCGTACGTGTCAATGAAGTTGTGTCCGTCGCTGGCTTCGTGACCCCAGGGACCCGGGTGGACGTCTTGCTGACTGGAACCCCGGGCGGGGCCGGCGAACAGCAGACCACTACCGTTCTTCAGAACGTCACGGTCCTGGCCTCCGGACACACCTTAGAGCGGACCTCGACCGGCGAGGCCCAGAATACCGCCGTCATCACACTGCTGGTTTCACCCGACGACGCGCAGCGACTTACGCTCGCCAGTTCGGAAGGACACATTCAACTCGCGCTGCGCAATCCCGTCGACACCAAGCAGGATGAGGTGCCGGCTTCCAACTCGAGAGGTCTATACAGGGGAGTCGCAGCTCCGGCCACGGCGCACCCGGTCGTTCATCGTGCGCCGCCGAAGGACGTCGCGGCGCCGCCCCCAGTCGTTCCCACCGGCGTCAGCGTCGAGGTCTATCAGGGCGACAAAAAAGCCGAAGTGGTCAAATGCACGGACGATGGTTGCGGGGCCAAGTGATCTTGAAAACTTCGATCTTGCGAGTTGCATGGTTGCGCATCGGCAAGCTTCCTCACAGGGAGAGGAATCTGAAAATGAGAGTTGGCACGTCACTGCTCGGGGCTTGTCTGGTCGCCGTAGGCTTCGCCCTTCCCGCATTTTCAGAGATCCTGCAACAGGCGGACACTGCGGTACCGCCCCAGAATTCCGCGCTCACCGGCACCCAGACTGCGACCCTTCCGCCGCAGGCACCACCACAGGGATCGGCCCCGTTGCGCGTCATGGTGGGTAAATCCCTGCTCATCAATACAACCGAGCGACTCAAGCGCATCTCCGTCACGGACCCGGCCATCGCTTTCGCGCAAGTCATAACTCCGACGCAGATTCTGGTTCACGGCAAAGCTCCGGGAGAAGTTTCGCTCCTGATCTGGGATGAGTTGGAACGCTCGCGCAGCTTCGATCTGCGCGTCGACGTGGACGTCAGCGCTTGCGCCGAAGAAGAGCGGCGCGTCTTTCCCGACGAGCAAATCACGGTGACGCCTTCACGCGCCGCCGTCGTTCTCTCCGGGCACGTATCCACCGAAGACGTGGCCAAGCGTGCTGGAGAACTGGCCAGTGCTTACTCACCCCGAGTGGTCAATGTGCTTACCTTCGGACCGGTGGGCGCGCAGGAAGTCTTGTTGCAGGTAAAGTTCGCGGAAGTGGACCGTAGCGCCATCACCCAGTTGGGCGTGAACTTCATCTCCACCGGAGCGGGGAATACGATTGGCACGGTGACCACGGGACAGTTCGGTGGCTTTGGTCCCCAGACGCTGACTCCGGGCACGCAAAGTAGCTCGGGGACGACGACGAACACCACTCCCGCAACCACCCTCAACAATGTCTTGAACCTTTTTCTCTTTCGGCCCGACATCAACTTCGGTGCCGCCATTGAAGCTCTTCAAACCAAGAATCTCCTGCAGATTCTGGCTGAACCCAATCTGATTGCCGTCAATGGGAAAGAAGCCAGCTTCCTCGCCGGAGGTCAATTCCCTTTCCCGATCGTGCAGCCGGGTGCCGGGTTTACCGCCGTAACCATCTCGTTTAAAGATTTCGGCGTGCGTTTGCAATTCACTCCGGTTATCATGCCCAACGGAAATATTCATTTGAAGGTGGCGCCGGAAGTGAGCACGCTGGATTTTGCGAATGCTTTGACGATCTCCGGATTTACCGTGCCGGCGCTCAGCACACGCAAGGCAGAAACTGAATTTGAGTTGCAGGATGGTCAGAGCTTCGTAATCGCAGGTCTGATCGACAACCGCGTTACCGACATCTATAACAAGATTCCAGGGCTCGGCGACATCCCGATCCTGGGGAATTTTTTCCGCAGCAAGAGCTTGCAGAAGAATAATTCGGAACTGATGGTCTTGTGCACGGTGCGCCGTATTTCTCCGAACACGGAACCGCCCACCCTGCCCAAGAATCCGCAGCCTTTCATGGACCAAGGCAAGTTCGACAAGAGCAAGTGAGAGCGAGTAGGTGAAGTAGGCGGGGCAGTAGCCTGGGACTCGGCGTCGCAGGAATCAGGAAGCCCGCGGAGCGTTATGCCAGAACTGTCAGTCGTCATTGTGGCAACCGACAACGAGCAGCGCGCAGTGCTGCAGGTGCTGGTCGATGGCACCAGTGTGGCCAGAACCGTTCACGCCTGCGCAACCTTTCCCGTGGCTGCGTCCGATCCTGTAACGAGGCGGGTGCGCGCCGCCAATCCCGACGTTACGCTGGTGGACATCCCCGGGGAAAACTCCGCCCAAGCCCTGCGTGCCATCGAACTTCTGCACCAGGAAATGCCTGATGCCGCGATTTTCGCCATCGGCAATCTGAATCAGCCTCAGACCATCGTCAGCGCGATGCGCGCGGGCGCGCGCGAGTTCATTGAACGTCCCACCAATACCACGGACCTGCTCGAGGCCTTCGTGCGCCTCACGACCGCCCAACGTCGCGGCAGGCAAGAGGGCATTCGCGGTAAGGTTTTCTCGATAATCAATGCGAAGGGCGGAAATGGCGCCACGACCGTGGCGGTCAATCTGGCACTGGCGCTGCAGTCCGCGTATGGGCAGACTGCCTTGGTTGACCTGGCTCCTCTCGGCCACGCGGCATTGCACATGAATCTGAAGCCGATCTTTAATGTGGCTGACGCAACCCGCAACCTTCACCGCATGGACGCTTCCCTGCTCGAAAGCTTCATGACGCGTCACAGCGGCGGTTTGCAGTTACTGGCCGGAACCAATGTGCCCGCCGCCGTCGATCCCTCGACAGCAGAGTTTGTCCGTCTTTTCGACATGCTGGTGACGCATTACCGTTACGTAGTGGTCGACGCGTCCTCACGTTTTGACGCGGCCACTCGTCTTATCGCAAGTCTTTCCGAAACCGTTCTGCTGGTCGCTTGCAGCGACGTGGCCTCCCTCTGGAGCGCGGCGCGCGTCCAGCAATACCTCGGAGAGACGGGCAGCCGCGAGCGCGTCCGGTTGGTCCTGAATCGTTTCCGCAAGGTGCCGGGCTTCAGTGAGGCCGACGCCGAGGCGGCGGTAGGCGCCAAGCTACTATGGCGGATTCCGAACCAGTATTTCGCGGTATCGGGATCGATCGACCGGGGCACGCCGGTCATGGACCAGCGGAATTCCGAGATCGCCCGCTGTTTCTCAGAACTGGCACGGGAGTTGACGCGCAATGACGCCGAAGTGAAGCGCGCGGCGTGGTCGCTGTTCAAGTCGGTATAGTAATTTAGGGCCCTATGGCAAATCTTCAGTCGTTCGAGCGCACCGATTACCAGCAGGTAAAAGCCGACCTGCATCGCAAGATCCTCGATCGCCTCGACCTCGAAAAACTGGGGAAAGCCCCCGGCGATTCCGCCCGGGATGAAGTCCTGCTCGTCATCCGCGGTGCCGTCAACAGCGAAGTTGTACCTCTCAGCTTTGCCGAGCGTGAGCGCCTCTCGCGCGAAATCCTTGACGAGATCTTCGGTCTGGGCCCGCTTGAACCGTTGCTCAAAGACCCCAGCGTTTCCGATATTCTGGTCAACCGGTTTGACCGCGTCTACGTGGAGCGCGCCGGCAAGCTCGAACGTACGGCCCTGTCCTTTAAAGACGATTCACACCTCATGCAGATCATCGAGCGCATCGTCTCGAGGGTCGGGCGCCGGGTGGACGAGTCTTCTCCCATGGTCGATGCCCGTCTGGCAGACGGATCGCGCGTCAACGCCATTATTCCTCCTCTGGCCATCGACGGGCCCTGCCTGTCGATCCGGCGCTTTGGACGAGACCCCGTCACTTATCGCCAGATGATTGAGAACCAGACGCTCACCGAGGCAATGCTTGAACTGCTCTCGACCATGGTCAAGGGACGCCTCAACATCCTGGTGTCCGGTGGAACGGGCGCCGGCAAGACGACGCTACTGAATGTCCTCTCCGGCTACATTCCCAACTCCGACCGCATCGTCACCATCGAAGACGCCGCCGAACTGCAGCTCAAGCAGGAGCACGTGGTTCGGCTGGAGACGCGGCCGCCCAACATCGAAGGCAAGGGCGCGGTGCGTCAGCGTCAACTGGTTATCAACAGCCTCCGTATGCGTCCCGACCGGATCGTGGTTGGCGAGGTGCGTGGCGAGGAAGCGTTTGACATGTTGCAGGCCATGAACACGGGCCATGAAGGATCGCTCACCACGGTTCACGCTAACTCTCCGCGCGACGCGATGGCGCGCGTTGAAAATATGGTTTCCATGGCAAACCTCAATATTCCGGAACGGGCCGTGCGTCACCAGATCGCCTCCGCCGTGCATGCGGTGGTTCAGATCGCACGCCTCTCCGACGGTACTCGCAAGGTAATCACCGTCTCGGAGATTACCGGGATGGAGCAAGACCGCATCGGCATGCAGGACATTTTCACCTTCGACCGCACCGGCACAGATGAGAGTGGAAAGGTTCGCGGCATATTCCGCGCGACGGGCATCCGGCCCCAGTTCGCCGACCGACTGGCGACCGGGGGAGCCCGCTTGCGGCCAGCGCTGTTTGAATCGAAAACTGAGGTCTGAGTCCTGATATGCCCGCTGCTCTGATGGCGCTTTTCGTGTTCGTGATGGTCGCGGTCGCTGCTTTTGCCCTGTTCACGCTACTTGACCAGCGTAATGCCCGTGCCCGGCTCCTGAAGGAACGTCTGGCCAATGAGAGCAAGGCACCCGAGCGGGCGCCTGAAGAGGAACTCGAGATCTTGCGGGATGAGCAACTCAGCCAGATTCCCGCGCTCGACAGCCTGTTGCGGCGTTCCACACGCGTCTCCAATATCCAGAAGGTTCTGGCGCAGGGCGGCATGTCGCTGCGTGCCGGTAACTTCCTCGGGCTCTCGGCTCTTGCCGGATTCGCCATCGCCATCCTGGCGTACAGTGTGACCAAGCGGGTGGAAGTCGCGTGGGTGGCTCTGCTGGTCGGGTTCCTGCTTCCCTACTCTTACATTTCGTTCCGCCGAAACCAGCGCTTTGAGAAATTCGAAGAACTCTTCCCGGAAGCCATTGACACCCTAGCGCGCGCAGTCCGAGCCGGACACGCTTTCACCACCGCCCTCGAAATGATCAGCAACGAGGTGTCTGAACCCGTCTGCGGCGAGTTTCGGCAACTCTACGAAGAACAGAAATTTGGCATGCCGGTGCGCGATGCACTGATCAATCTCACCGAGCGCATGCCCCTGGTCGATGTGAAATTCTTCGTCACTGCGGTTATGTTGCAGCGCGAGACCGGCGGCAACTTGGCGGAGATCCTGGACAACCTGTCGTATGTCATCCGTGAGCGTTTCAAGATTCAGCGCCAGGTGCGTGTCTATACCGCCCAGGGACGCCTCACCATGGCATTATTGATGGGTATGCCCCCCATCATCGTCACCGTGATGCTGGTGCTGAATCCCTCTTTCATTCGGCCGTTGTTCTCGGACCCGATCGGTCACACCCTGCTCGTCGCCGGCATCGTCCTGCAAACGGTTGGATATTTCGTGATCCGCAAGATCATCCGGATCCAGGTATAAGCATGCTGACCCTGATCTTGATTCTCGTCGTGTTTGTCACCGTGGTGATGGTGGTGTTCGCCTTCGGGGCAGCGGTAGTGACGCCCACTTCTATGTTGGGTGCCCGCCTCCGCGCGCTGGGCGGACAGCAGCAGACCGTGGAAAAACCTGCCATGCGGGAACGCATTGAGCAGGCCCTCGATCCGATCAGCAAGGCCATCCCGCTTTCCACCGCTGACGTTTCCCGGACGCGCGCCTGGCTGATTCAAGCAGGACACCGCGATGCGATCGACGTGAACTACTATTTCGGAGCGCGTCTGCTGATGGCTGCGGTGGGCTTTGCGGTGGTCGCGCTGACTTCCGGCTTCGATAACCTTTTCCTGCTTGCGGGAGTTCCCGGCCTCGGGTTCTTTCTTCCGCGCTTCATCCTGAAGCGCATGATTAAGGACCGGCAAAATCGCATTCGCCTCGGCCTGCCCGACGCCCTCGACCTCACCGTCATTTGTGTCGAGGCGGGTCTCGCCCTCGACCAGGCTCTTACCCGAGTTGGCCAGGACCTGCACCACGCCCACCCCGATCTCAGCGATGAGTTTCATCTGGTGAATCTGGAGATGCGGGCCGGGAAACCCCGGGCCGAAGCGCTCCGTAATCTGGTCGACCGCACCGGGGTTGACGATATCCGTTCACTGGTTGGTACACTGATTCAAACTGATCGCTTCGGCACCAGCGTCGCCCAAGCCCTCCGCGTGCATTCCGACTCCCTCCGCACGGAACGCCGGCAACGGGCCGAAGAGCAAGCTGCAAAAACCACCATCAAGATGGTTCCCCCACTGGTCATATTTGTTCTGCCTTCGATTATTTTTGTCACGATCGGCCCGGCGGTCATCGAGTTGGTCCGGCAGTTGACGCCGGTTTCGAGCGGGCGGTAGAAGGCCGAACCCGCAACCGGCAAGACAGGGGAGTATTTGTACTCATGGCAGTTTTTTCTTCACGGGGGCAGGCGTTCAATCAAACCCGCCAGGTTTACCTCGCCACGGCCCTGGCGGTGGCGGACACGCACTGGACCCGGCTGCGGGGGCTGCTTGGGTTACGCTCGAGTGACTTCCGTAATGGCTCCGGCCTCTGGATTGTCCCCTGTCACGGCGTTCATACTTTGGGTATGGGATTCCCCATCGACGTTGTTTATCTGGATCGCGCTCTGACGGTCATTCATGTTCAGCGTGACTTGCGGCCGTGGCGCTTTGCCCCAGTCCGCGCACAAGCGGCGTCGGTTTTGGAACTACCGTGTCGCACTGCTACTGAAACCAGCACCGTCGTGGGCGATAAGATTGAAATAACTGTCGCAAAGGATAGTAGAGTACCGCCCGCGTGATTGAAACGCTCCAACTCGAAGAGCCGGTTGAATTGCACGACGCGCCCCGGCTGCTGGTCGAATGGTCTTCGCCCTGGCAGGAGTTCGTCGCGTCCATCCGGCCTGCCCTGGCGCGTTCGGACCGTCGCCTGGCCGGCGAGGCCCCCTTTGGATTGATTCCCTTGCGGGTCATGGTCCCCTCCTACTTGGTGGAGGCCTTTCTGATCTTTGCCGCGATCGCCGTGCAGATCAAGATCGCCGAGTTGCGTCCTTTCGTTGCCCCCCGGTTTTCGAGCCACGACGTGATTTATTACAGCGGCGACGAACTTCCCCGCACAGAGGATCTGGGCGGCGCTGAAGCTGGAACGACGGGCCGCGCTGGAGGAGACGAAGCCCACCATCGCACACAGACCATCAAAATCGCCCGCGGCAGTTCTCTGCTTCCGAAGGTCGTGGATGCGCCCAACCTTAAGCTCCCTTCCTCCCGCGACGCTGTGGCCAACCTGCTGGCCATCAACCCGAATCCGGGACCTCCGCCTTCGGAAGGATTGCGTTCCACACGCACCGCCCCAAATCTTCACGGGACGCTGATCGCTCCGGCTCCCAATGCAATCCGGGACTATACACGGAATGGAGTTCAACTGGACGGGGTGATCGCTCCGGCGCCGTCGGTCCAGCGCGACCAGCCACTTACTGCTCCCACTTTCAATGCGGCGGTCATTCCGCCCGCGCCGAACGCCTCGCGCGAACGTACTCTCGTGGCTCCGGTGCTAGTCCCCGCCGTGATCCCTCCGGCCCCCAACGTTTCCCGCGAGAGCACCACGGTCGCGCCATCGCTCAGCACCGCCGTGGTAGCGCCCGCTCCAAGCCTCGCCCGCGATCTCGCGCGCTCCACTCCGGAACTTGCCACAAGCGCGATTCCACCGTCGCCCACCGTGGTGACCCGGGAATTTTCCAGATCTCCGGTGCAGATGACGAATGGGGCGGTAGTGCCACCGCCCGTCTCGGCTCCAGAGCGGGCCACGGCGCGCAATCCCAAGCTCGCCTTGCCCCCACCCTCCGTGATTGCGCCTCCGCCCTCTGCCGATGTCTCGCAGGACATGCACCGCCTCGCCGGCGGCAACATTCCTGATTCTTCGAAGGCTGTCGTGCCCCCACCGCCAACGCAGTCGGGTGGTGGATCTTTCATGAGCAGCTTGATTGGCAAGGTTTTTGGCGCCACCGAGGTGGTGCCGCCTCCGCCCACCGTGAACTCCAATGGCCCCAGCAGCGGCAGCGGAACCTCCCTCGCCGCCAATGTCGTGCCGCCGCCGCCGGCCGTCGGGGCGAGCACGGCGGGAGGCAATCCGCGTGGCGTGCGCAGCGCCATGGGGGCGTCGCCGGGCTCAAACGTGGTCGCTCCGCCGCCTAGCACTGGGGTGTCGGGTGGCACAGGTACTCGATCGTTCGCATCGACGCCAACCCTTGGCTCGCCGACCGTCGTTCCTCCTCCACCTTTGCTTGCCGGAGCGGGAGGCGGGACCGGCAACACCAGCGGCGGCGCAGGGGCTATCGGCGGCACGCTGCTCGCCAATAACCTAGTTCCACCACCACCTTCTCTGGGAGGAGGCTCCGGGCCCACGGGCTCGGGCCTTGGTCGCAAAGGCACGGGTCTCGGAGCACCCTCGGACGCGGGCTCAAATGTGGCCCCGCCCAGTAGCGGTGGAAGCGGCCACAACGCCGGCGCGGTGATTTCCAGCCAGCCCGGCCCCAAAGTAGGCCTTCCAACCAACGGCGGCGCCGGTTCGCTCGCCATGTCTCCCTCAGGCGGAGACAAGCCCGGCCTCGGTGGCGCAGGTGGCGGAACTGGCATCGGTCATGGAAATGGTCCCGGTAGCGGTATGAACGGAGCGGGCACCGGCGCGGGCAAGTCTGGTCCGGGCCGCGGATCTGATCCCAGCGCGCGTGGCGGCATCTCACCCGCCGGGGGTCCCGGGGGCGCTGGAAACGTGCCCTCTGGCACGCCGGCCGTTCGTGGCGTCGACATCAGCGGGGGCAGCAGCGTCGTCACGCTTCCCGGTTTCGGGTCAGATTCCTCTGCCAGCGCTCCCCAGGCTCCCGGACACTCCTCCGTCAAGCCGCGACAGACCCTTGGGGTAACTATCGTTGCGACAGCCAGCTCCGGAGGGGCCTTCGAGCCTTACAAGAACCTTTTGCGGGGCGAGAAATACACCACTTATTTCGACACTTCGCTCGGCACCGTTGTCATGGAATTTGCCGACGAAGCGGCCACCGATCATCCCTACGGTGGGACCCTGATCGCCCCAACCGCGATACGGACGGATCTCGACCCGGGTCTGCCACAACACACGCGCATGGTGGTTGCCTGCACTCTTGACGCTTCCGGCAACTTGAAGAACGTACGCGTTCTGGAGGCAGGTCCCGCGGATATGACGTCGAAGATCCTTACTGCTCTGCACAGTTGGAAGTTCCAGCCCGCCGTGCGGGGCGAACGACCGGTAGAAGTGACCGCCATCCTGGGCTTCGGCGTCGATACCAACGACCACTTCTAGGGCGGGCGCGCGGTGATCACTTACGTCACCACCAGCGTGCGAAATCCCATAATTTTCTGCGACTGATTGCCGATCTATGTGAGGAGGGCGCTTATATCCTGCACCCGGAGTGAAAATGGATTCTAATGAGGCCGTCACTTCCCACAGCCAATGGAACAGCAAGCTGCGCCGTTACCTGGACAAACACGACGATAGTTTGAATCCAGCCGAGGTCTCTCTCGACCACACCTGTGCGCTGGGACAGTGGATCTACGGGGCCGGCGCAAGTTACTCTGCGTTGCCCGAGTACGCCAAGCTGAAGTACGACCATACCCGTTTCCACACGGTCGCAGCGGAGTTGGTCGCGAAGGCAAATTCTGGAGAGTCGATCGATGCGGAGATCGCGCCCTGCTCCAGCAGCCAATTCTCCACGTCATCCTCGGCGGCGGCGATCGCCATCATGGCTATCAACAAGCGAGTGTCGGAGTAGGGCTCCGGCGGGAATCACCTTGCACGCCGCCGGCTGCGGAGCAACGGCGGCATCACGCCCTTCTCCGGGCGCTCCTTCTCGATCTTGTCCGACAACTTGTGCAGCGGCTTGTCCCCAGCCGACGACAACTGCCGCCCTGCTGCCTTCGCGGTCAGTCCCTGAGCCGTATACATCGCCTCGGCGAAGGTGGTTCCCGAAATCGGCGTGGCCACCGCGAACACTCCGTGGGGTACACCATTGGTGAACGCTGTCGCAACGTAATCTCCCACCATCAACCCGTTCTGTGAATTGGGCAGCCACCCCAGTTGCATTGGCTCCGTCAGCGCAACCGGCGCATTCCACGAGGACCCACCGTTCGCCGAGGAGATGTAGCCCACGATCAGCTGGCAGGTCGACACCGTGCAGTTGCTCTGCGAATAGTAATAATAGTGCAGGGCCACGTGCGCACCACTGCCCGAAGTTGCCGGATCAATTCCAATCCCCGGGATGAAATGATCGACGGTGCTTGATGTGTCATCGATGGGAATCCGCGTAACCGCGCTCCAATTCACGCCATCCGTCGACCTGCTGTATACCAGGTCATTGGTGGAGCAGTTCGTACGAAACCGGCAATCCTCCCACACCACCCAGACCGTTCCTGCTCCATCCACACTTGCCGAAGGCAGCGGGCCGCTGCGAATTCCGCCCGCGTCGGCATGGAACTGTAGGCCCGAGATCATCACCGGGGCCGTCCAATTCAGTCCCCCGTCCGTCGAAATGTAGGCTGACATGACGTTGGTCTCGATCGGCACGACCACGGTCCCATTCGGCTGCACCAAAGGCTGGCCGCCGATCCCAACGGCAAGGTTAACGGTAGGCGTCGCTGCTCCCCACGTGAGCCCTCCGTCCGTGGAAGTACTCATCAAAATCTGATCGGAATTCAGAGGATCGTCCCACTGCACATAACAATTGCCGTAATGCGGACTGCTTGTCCAACTGTCGCAGACAATCCAATTTTTGTCGGAGCTCTGCGAGACTGGCTCGACGCTGACGGGGTTCTGCCATGTGAGTCCATCGGTGGACCGGTTCACCACCACGGCAGCGGTCTGGGCAGTTGAGATCGGCAACGACGCGATCATCCACACTCCGTGCCTCGCGTCATAGGCTACGGCGGGATCGCTGGCGGCGTCGTACGGCCCCGACCCTTCCCCTGTGGTCAGGCCTGGCAGAAATCCATGACTCCAGGTTGTACCTCCGTCGGTCGAGGTCGCCCATCCGATGGCAGTCGCTCCCCCGGGGGAGATCCGTCCTGTCTGAAACGCCGCCACCAGCGTCGTGCCGTTCGCCAGCACATGCGGCTCGACCTCGGTCGCATGCTGCCCCGGCAAGACCGTATATGGATCGGAACTTACCAGCGTCAGGTTTGCCCCAACCGAATTCTGGGGCGGTGTGACCGAAGAAGACGGGGAGGAAGAACCTGAACAGCCGAAGAGCACCATGGTCCACAACCCGAACAAGCAGACCGCTATCGCCCTCTGGCAGAAACGGTCCCCTATTTTTCTCGTCACAGATTCGTTCCGCCCCCTCGGACTGGAGTGCGTTGGAATAAAGACCGCCGAGTTTCATCATCGGCGGCCTCATCTCGAATTTCAACCAAATTAGATGGCCTGGCGGTTACCGCAACACTACCTCAATGGAGCTTGGGCCGCTCCTGGCTGCGCGACCGAGCCTACGGGTACTTCGAGTCGCGCACGAACGCAACCGCAGCATCGTCCGCGTACACCACCTTCCATGCGCTGCTCTCCAGCAACACACTTGTCAATGCCGCTTGTTTCGGCAGGAGCACGCACGAACTTCGATGCTCCCGCAAGAAATTTTCCCACCCCGGCTCCACGCGAATCATCTTCAAGTAGGACTTGAAGAAATCCTCGCCATACAAATCATGTCGGTCATCTACTACGACCTGAGTCTTCGGAAAGAGCCGGTAGATCAAATACCCGCCCCAGTAATCCGGACTAAGCACCGGTCCGTTCGTTTCATGAGCCTGCAGATAATTCACTGCTTCGATGGGCATCCGATGGGCATTGAAATGTGCACGCATCCACCGACTGGACCCGACTCGTCCCCCGTTCGCCGCGATGGCAAAGGTCAGCACAACTCCGAGAATCGGCCACGCATGGCCTCGCAGTCCGGCCTCGACAGCACTCATTCGCTGGAAAAATCCTCGGGCAAATCCCGGAACAGGTACGATCGGCCCCACCACCATCACCAGCAGAATCGAAGAAACCGGAATATTCCTCGAAGCATACAGTCCCGCGGTCACGGCGAACAAGACCGTAAGCCCTTCGCTCATCCGTAACTGTCGACCGCGAACCGTCAGAACCGCCACGGTGATCAGCAGCAACACCAGATAACATTTCTGTGCCGCCCCATGAAAGTTGGGCGACTGAAATTCGTCGATGTGATCCATCAGGAATCGGTTCGAGAGATAGCGATAGACGTGCCCGTATAGCTCCCACCCATATGGGTTGAACAGACTAGCTACCAGGGAAAGCAGTCCCACCCACGCCAGATTGCTTACTCTCTTCGCCGCAGCGATCCTCAGCAGCATTTCTTCGATCCGGCCATCCTGGGTTCTAAACCGGGTCCACATCGCTCCCATCAGGAAGACTCCCAGGAGTACAAAGCCGACCAGAAAGCCTCCGTGTACGTTCACCCATACCAGCATCAGGAGTGGAAGTGCCCATAGCCGTTGCCTGCCCTGCCTGCCACTCCCATCGAAACAATCCGGCTCCGAAGAATCCAGAATCCAGAACCACGCCAGCGTGAATAGCCAGCTTGCCACGTGCGGCCGCGCCAGAAAATGGATCATCGATGCCGACAGAGCCAGCAGCACCAGCGCCAGCGCCACCAATTCGTTGGCCCCACGCACAAGGAGCAAACGAAACATCCATGCGAACACAGACGCAATCAGGACAGCTGTAAGCCACACCACCCCATTCAGTCCCAGCGCCGCTTCCAACTGACCGACAACCAAGTCATACAGCCACTCCCAGGCAAACCACGGACGACCTGCCATCGTCGAAGAAAAGAAATCCACCCGAGGAATCGCGTGCGTGGCCAGAATCCGCTGCCCTGTTCGTATGTGCCACCCAATCCCCGCATCCTCCAGCAGACGCACCGACAGCGGCGTAAATGCCAGCGCCCCCAGCAGAACGAGGAAAATCAGGTCCGCCCCTGAAGGCATCACCCAGCGAACCCATGCTGGAGTTTCAATTCCCGGAGAACTTCTGGAACCGTCTGCCATCGCGCTGAATCTTATAGAGGTGGGGCATAGAACAGCAAGATGACTGGCAAAGAGCTACCTCGGGTCGTGATTGTCGGCGCCGGCTTTGGCGGCCTGAATGCCGCGCGCACTCTGGCCAAAGCTCCGGTTCGGATCACGGTAATCGACCGCAAGAATTACCACACGTTCCAGCCGCTTCTGTATCAGGTTGCCACAGCAGGCTTATCCCCGGGAGAAATTGCCGCGCCGATCCGCTCCATTTTTCGCTCGCACAAAAACATCGAAGTGCTCATGGCCGAGGTCACGGGCTTCGATCTCAACCAACGCACGGTCGAGACTCCGGAGTGCAAAATCCCGTACGACTACCTGATCGTTGCCGCCGGCGCGAGCCACGCCTACTTCGGGCATGATGATTGGGAGCCGTACGCCCCTGGCCTTAAGACCATTGAAGATGCCCTTGAAATCCGCCGCCGTGTTCTGCTCGCCTTCGAACTGGCGGAGCGGCAAGCGGCTACCGGCGAGACCGCTACTCCCCTCAATTTCGTGGTCGTCGGCGGCGGGCCCACCGGAGTAGAACTAGCCGGCACTCTGGCCGAGATCTCCCGCCACGTCCTGGCCCACGAATTCCGCTCGATCGATCCAGCCCACACCCACATCGTGCTAATCGAGGGCGGTCCGCGCGTCCTTCCTGCGTACGCCGAAGATCTTTCCCGAAGCGCGCAGGAACAGCTGAATCAGCTGGGAGTCGAAGTTCGTACTTCGACAACCGTGACCCAGATCGAGCCCGGCGCTGTCCGTGCGGGAGACACGCCGCTCCCCGCGACCGTGATTCTTTGGGCAGCAGGAGTCGCGGCCTCTCCGTTGGGCAAAAACCTGGGCGCCCCGGTCGATCGCGCTGGCCGTGTACTGGTAAGGCCGGACCTCAGTCTTCCTGGTCATCCGGAAGTGTTCGTCATCGGCGATCTCGCCGCGGTGAAGGACGAGCAGGGCAAAATGGTCCCCGGCATCGCCCCGGTCGCGATCCAGCAAGGTCGCTTCGTCGCGAAATTGATTCGCGAGGAATTGGAATTGCGGCCTCGCGTCGCGGCCTTCCACTACTGGGACAAAGGCAGCCTGGCGACGATCGGCCGCGCCGCGGCGGTGGCTGAGTTCGGCCGCATCCATATCTCCGGTTTCATAGCATGGCTCTCCTGGCTGTTCGTGCACATTCTGTTTCTGATCGGCTTCCGCAACCGTCTCCTGGTTTTCATTCAATGGGCGTGGTCCTACGTCACCTACGAACGTGGCGCGCGCTTGATTACAGGGAGCACCTACTTGCCTGGATGGACTTCCGTGACACAATGCCAGGGAGTGATGAAGGAGTCGGCGTCACAAGAAATTCACTCCGGCCAGCCCAAATAGAGGGACAATAGGTATGGGCCTTGGATGTCCCGTTGCGCAAGGCAATGCCTTGTCATCTGAGCGAAGCGAAGGACGTATGCACTCCTCGTCGACCAAGAAGATCTGCCGGAAGTTGCGTTTGATCATCAGCATCGTGGTCGCTGGAATCTTCTCGCTCCCGGCCTCCGCCGAAATCCTGAAAGTTGTCATCAACGACACGATCCAACCCATCAGCGAAGAGTACATTACCCGCGCCATCGACGAAGCCCAGCGCCGGAATGCTCAAGCTGTATTGATCGAGATCAATACCCCGGGAGGTCTGGTCAGTTCGACGCGGGGAATCATTGAGAAGATTACGGCCTCTTCCGTTCCGATCATCGTATACGTGACGCCCACCGGCGGGCATGCCGGTTCTGCGGGAATCTTCATCCTCGAATCCGCCGACATCGCTGCTATGGCTCCGGGGACGGCTGCGGGTGCTGCTCATCCGGTCACGCTGATCGGTCCAGTCCAGGTCAAACCTGACGACGAGATGAACCGGAAGATCGAGAACGACACCGCAGCCCTCATGCGCTCGGTCACTTCGAAGCGTGGACGCAACGTCGAAAATGCCGAGAGTGCCGTACGGGAATCGAAGTCCTTCACCGAGCAGGAGGCTCTCGCCGGGCATCTGATCGACTATGTCGCGTCAAGTCCTGAGGACCTCTTTCGCCAGATGCAGGGAAAGAGCTTCAAGCGCTTCAACGGGGAACCCGCTTCCCTGAACCTCGCGGGCCAGCCTGTGGTTCCATTTGACATGACGCTCAAGGAACACATCCTCGATGCCCTGATGGACCCAAATATTGCGTTTCTTCTGCTTGCCATAGGAGCACTCGCACTCTACGTCGAATTCAATCACCCCGGCGCGGTCGTCCCAGGCACCGTGGGCGTAGTCTTCATCCTGCTCGCTGCCTTTGCACTAAATCTTCTTCCCACGCGCTTTGCGGCGCTGGGACTAATCCTCGGGGCCTTCGCCCTCTTCGCCGCGGAAGCCAAGTTCGCCACGCACGGCGTTCTCACCATCGGAGGAATCGCCCTTCTCACGTTAGGCGGCCTGCTCCTGGTGGATTCTCCCATTCCGGAGATGCGAGTCCACCTCGTGACCGCCTTGGCCGTCAGCGTCCCCCTCGGCCTGATCACTGCCTTCCTGATGACCATTGCTCTCAAGGCGCGGCGCAACAAAGTGGTCACCGGGGCCCAAGGCCTGGTCGGCGAAACCGGAGTCGCGCAAACCTCCCTTTTACCGCAAGGCAAAGTATTCGTTCACGGCGAACTGTGGGATGCGGTCTCTTCCTCTGCCCTGCCCGCCGGGCAACTCGTAATCGTGCGCAAAATCGACGGCCTGACGCTGCAAGTGGATCCCCTAGCCGCGACGCCACCGTCCGCCAGTCCCGCGCCAGCAATTCTCTAACGCAGTTCGAAGTGGAATGATGTGGGGGCAGCCGCCTCGGCTGTCCCGCGACGGCGAAGCCCCGCGGAACACTGTTGACTCAGTGAAGGGCAACTTCGACGGCTCGCCCTACTTCAAGTTGAACAATGCATTCACGTGCGCCGTAACCGTCACGGTCTGCGGCGTGAATTCTTCCGTGGGAGCGGGCGGCCCCGCCGTGGCCATAGCGGCCATGGGATGAGCCATGCGCGGCATCACGAGACGTGGGTTCTCGAACGTGTCCACAGAAGCGTAAGAGAGTTCTCCAACAGTCCTACCCGCGGCGCGGGCCAGGGCCTCGGCTGAGTTGCGTGCCCTCCGGTAGGCGTCCTCGACCGCCTTGTTCTTGGCCTCATCGATGTTCTCCAGCGTATAGCTCAGCGTCTGGGTCTCGCTCACATTGGCGTCGGCTAGTTGCAAGGTGATGGGCCCGACTTTCGAAAAATCCTTCAGCTTCAGTGTGACGTCCGTGGTAACACGGTACCCAATCACTCTCTGCTTCGGCTTCCACTCGTAGACGGGTTGAACGGAGAGGAACCCGAAGGTTGCCGTTTTGGGGTCAATCCCGTTATTGCGAAGCACCTGCCGCACCTGCTCCACTTCCTTCGACGCGCGCTGGTATGCGGTCGATGACGTGTCGTCCTGAACAGATACGTTGAATTGAATCTGGGCGGTGTCCGGGGCGGCCTCAAATTTTCCATCTGCGCCAACATAGACGCTGTTGGCCTGCGCACTGACCGCGGGATGCTCTTGGGCAAAGGCTGCGCTGACCACAAGAATAAGCAGTGCGGGCAAATAACGGGCAGGTTTCATGACGGCCTCCGGGAGGATTATCCCACGCGGAAGAACACTCCCAGCAATGTTCCTCCTAATCAGAACGGCGCCCCGGATTGATCTTGCGAGAATCGGACCAGTGCTGGCTCCCTCCCGACGTCCAAAATCACATTGCGTAGAACTCTATCGCGACGGCATACCCAGATTCCGATCCAGCCGGATCTCGAGCGCGGTTCCCTTGTCGAGAACGAGATCGTGCCCTGATTCAAAAGCCGAAAAAGCTCCGGCCGCCGCACCCGACCCTGCGCCCGTCGCAGCACCGCGCTTTCCACCGGATCGCGCCCCCTCCGCAGCACCTTCACTCGCCCCCACGACCACAGCCTCGGCAATCTGTTCCTTGCTCATGCCCTTGCGGCCGATTTCCCCTTCTTCGCCGATCTGTCGTAGACCATGTTCGCCGGGGACTCCAGTTACCGTAGCGATGAGCGGCACCCATCCCCTCGCGGTTTCGATCTCATCGAAACTCAAAAGCATGCGCGTGTGCAGACCCGGTTCGACGGCGCTGACGTGCCCCTTAATCTTTTTCCCCGACTCGATCGTCAAGCCATTGGCCGCAACCAGCGACTCAGCCAATCGAGCATGGAAGTGATCACCCGCCTTCACCGCTTTGGTGTCAAGCCGATCCGAGAGCTGGATCAAGAAAACGGTGCCTTGCGGCACAACGTTGGCAGGCACCGGAGGCCCTTCTTGCGCAACCAGGGCGAGGCAGAACATCGCGATGAACGAGGCACAAGCAAGCGGCAAACGGAGAGCGCGAAACGGCATAGGGATCCCCCGGTGTTCGAAGTCTGCATTCGGTTGGATGGAAGAAATCAGGAAAATGCTGCCTGCAAGCAGGCCAGGGCGACGAGATTCCCCGCTACGGATGCCCTAATGCAGGTCCGGCGACAGCCAGCAGATCCACTTGGAGGCCTTCGGTGTGTAGCCCTTCAATCGTGGTGGCAGGGACCGTCCCGGTCGCGGGCACAATGCCAACAGCCCGGTTCCTGCCCAACTGCTTGGCCTGATGGAGGCCTCGATCCGCCAGAGTGAGTACTTCCTCGTAGCTGACGGCTCGCGGATTCTCGGGAAACCATGGAAACGCCGCCCAACCGAGGGAACAGGTCCGATAGATCGTTTCTCCCGAGGCACCCAAGTTGAACGGCGTGTCGGCGACGGACGAGAGAACACGCTGGGCCAGGAGTTCGGCTTCGCTCCGATCCGTGTAACGCGACACGATCAGAAATTCTTCTCCGCCCCAACGCACCAGGACGTCGGAGTGGCGAATGGAGGAACTGAGACGCCGCGCCATCTCCATCAATACCTTGTCGCCGACATCGTGGCCGAAGCGGTCGTTGACTTCCTTGAAATTATCGGCATCGATCAAATAGAAGACCAGGTCGCGGGTGTGCGGGTCGCGGCCGTCGGCGTGAGATCGCAGCGCCTGGCTCACGTCCCCTTCGATCGTCGCCGAGAAATAGCGGCGATTGCGCAGGCCCGTCATCGGATCCGTGAGCGAGGCTTCCTCGAGCACGACGTTGGTGCGCCGCAACTCCCGGTTCAGACGGCGGTGCTGAATGAACAGCAGAAACGCCATCAGGAACATGGTCGCCAGGGTTACCAGCACTCGAAAATCGGCGACTCGGTGTGGAAGACGCGGATCGAGCAGGGCATAGAGCGCGAGGATAGGCAGCGAAAGCACGGCCATCATGGCAAGGTTTGCCATCCACGAACTGTAGGGTTCGTCCGCCGCGGTTTCGGGCGTCGGCAACAGGCCCGGACCCAGCACAGAAACGGCGGTGAACAGCGCAAAGGACCCGGAGTAAGGAACGTCATACCAACTGCCGGTGAAATAAACCTCCTTTTCGAGGGCCCGATTGAGAACGTAGAACCAGACTCCGTTGAACAGGAACGCACCGCAGAGGCAGGCGTAAACCGTTCTCCATCGTCCCGAGCTTTCACGCCAGAAGATCAAAAGGACGCAGGTGAGTAGAATCGTTTCCGCAATCGAGAGCACATCAAAGTTGCGGTTGTACGCATCCAAATTCGGCGAAACGTACTGCCAGCAGACCACGAACGACACGTACAGGTAGAGCCACCAGAGCAACAGAAGAAGGAAGTCCAACACGCCGAGCCGAGCGCTGCGCTCGGTAGGTTGCCGGTGTGGCCGGAGCAGCAGGCCCGCGATCATCGGCGCCCCCGCCAAAAACAGCAGAGCATCGGCGGGAAACATCGCCGGCATTCTCTTCTGCAGGATCAGGTCAAAAATGATCCACACCACTTGGTCGCTAAACCACAGCGCCCACCCAGTTGCCTGCAGCAACCAGAACCAGCGCACGCGGCCTTTACTTGCCACCCCGTTGGAAGCGAACGCAACCAGGGCGGAGAGCATGAGCAGTCCACTCACAATGTCGCTGACCGCAGCCAGGAAGAGGCCCCTCGGAAGGACCATGCAGGCTACCGCCAGCGCGGCCGTGAACAGCAAGGCAGCCGCGAAGAGGAATTTCGATGGATTACGCCCGTTCAACGGTTTCGCCGCCTTTAGCGAGCGGGTTTAGCCCTTGGCCCCCGCGGAATAGGCCACATGGTAGATCTGATCGTGAATTTCCTTGCGTAGATCTTCCCAAATATTGTCCGGCATTTCGAGAAACACGTTCACAACCTCAGGATCAAACTGCCGGCCGGACCACTTCTGTATCTCCACCTTCGCGGCCTCCAGCGACTGCGCCGCCCGGTAAATCCGATCGGAGGTGATCGCATCCAGCGTGTCGGCGACGGAGAAGATGCGCGCCCCAAGCGGAATCTGCTCTCCCTTCAAACCGCGGGGATAGCCACTGCCATCGAAGCGCTCCTGGTGTGAATACACAATGTCGGCGGCCTCGGCGAGAAAGGGAATTTTCTTGACGATCTGATAGCCGTGGTACGCGTGCTCCTTCATGATCGTCATTTCGTCGGGCTCAAGTTTTCCGGGCTTATTCAGGATCTTGTCTGGAATCGCTATCTTCCCGATGTCGTGCAGGAACGCTCCGCGGGCTATGGTATTGATCTGTTCGCGAGGCAGGCCCATAGCGCGGGCAATGGCTATCGTGAAGGCAGTTACGCGCTTCGAGTGGCCTTCCGTTTCTCGATCCTTCAAGTCTAACGCGTCGCCCAGAGTCTCAAGCGTGATGTCATACGAGCGCTCCAGGCTCGCCATCGCGGACTGCAGTTGATCTGTTCGCGCTTTGACCAACGACTCCAGGTTTGTCTGATACGTTCGGTTCTCCACCTTAAGCCGACGGTTCTCCAGCGCACGGCTGACGGTATTGAGCAGTTGTTCGCGCTCGAAAGGCTTCAAAAGATAGTCGTACGCACCGTTGCGGATTGCCGCCA
>JBARBI010000126.1:0-30178 GCA_049792875.1 Candidatus Sulfotelmatobacter sp. | reverse complement strand
CGGCAGAGTCCGTGTGGGGACAGCCGCCGGAGCCTGCCCTGAGCGAAGTCGAAGGGGCTGTTCCGCTGCCCGAAGGGCAGCGAGGGGAGAATGCACAGAAAATTCGATGTTCAGTTCGCGGACATCGAGCAAGGGCCGCACGATTTCATGGTAGCAGCGCGGGGGGGGAACCGTCGCCCTGCGGCGACGGACAGCCGAGGGCGGCTGCCCCCACATCCACCCGTTGTTCCGCTAACTCTGGCTACTGCCCGAGGATCAGCGGCAACCCGTTCTTGTTGTTCCCGATCACCACGACTTTGGAGTTGGGGCTCTTGGCCAGATTCTCTGTGGCCTCGATTCCCTTCCATTCCAGGAGCGACGGGGTGATGCCTTGGGCGACGATCTGCTGGAAGTCGCGGACTCCGGCGGCTTCGATGCGCTTGCGTTGCGCTTCCTGTGTTTCCTTTTGCAGGCGGAAGTTCATGGCCAGCGATTCCTGCTCGGCCTGCTGCTTGGCTTCGATGGCAGCCTTGAGCGTGGCAGGAAGTTGAATGTCACGCAGCAAAACGTTTTCCACGATCAAGCCGCGTTGCGTCAGTTGGGCGCTCACCTGGTCGTAGATTTGCTTGGCCACCATCTCGCGTTCGCCGGTGTAGAGGGCATTGGCAGTATGAGAGGCCGTTGATTCACGAATCGCGGACCGCAGAGTGGGCTCGACGACCACTGTTTCGTAATCCGAGCCAATCTTCTGGAAGACCTCGGCGGCCCGGTCGGGATTCAGGTGATAAATGAGCGAAGTGTCGAGGCTCATCATGAGGCCTTCGCTGGAAGGCACGTTGGCCGACTCCTTCAGCGTCTGCGTCTGAATGGAAAGCTCGTTATTGGTTTTCAGAGGACTGATGAGGTGGATGCCCTCTCCAAGCGTCCCGTCCGTCTGCACTTTGCCGAAAAGAGTGAGCACGCCGACGTGCCCGGTGCCGACGCGGGTCACGGAGCTGAATAACAGGATCACAAGCAGGAATGCGGCGATTCCCAAGCCGATCAGGCGAAGCAGGCCGCCGCCGGAGCCGCCACCGCCGTCAATAATTCTGCCGCGAGCTGGATCGAAAATTGTCATCGTAATTCTCCCTGAGAGATTCTAGGTTGAGGGAGACGGACAAATAAGTGGCTTCGCTGGCTCGCGTGGTGTTGTAAGTGGCAGGGGCATCAACCGGTGAGGTCGCGTTACACTCGTGCATCAGGAAAGAGCCGCTCGGACAACTCCCGACTTTTACGCCAGGATGACGTTGTCGATCAGCCGCGTGCTCCCCACAAATGCTGCAACCGCCACGAGCGCTCCGCCGGAAACATCCGCGACCGAATCCAGCGTCTCCGGGTCTACGATCTCGAAGTAGTCGAGACGCACCCGGCTTTCCCCGGCAAGGACCTCGCGTCCCTCGGCCACCAGCCGGGCCGCATCCCGTTCGCCCGCCTCCGCCAAGCCTTGCACGCGCATCAGCGCACGATGCAACAGCAACGCTTGCTTCCTTTGCTCAGGATCGAGGTAGGCATTCCGCGAACTCATGGCCAGTCCATCGGGTTCGCGCACGATCGGGCAAACCACAATTTCCAGCGGCAGATTCAGATCGCGCACCATGCGCCGGATGATGGCCAGTTGCGCCGCGTCCTTCTGCCCGAAAAATGCCGCATCTGGTTCCACGATGTGAAACAACTTTGCCACCACGGTGGTGACGCCGCGAAAATGACGGGGCCGCGACTGCCCGTCCAGCTTGCCGCTCAACCCCTCCACCGTCACCCAGGTCACCGCTCCCGCCGGATACATCTCCTCCACCGACGGGGCGAACAACAGCTCCACACCTTCGCGTTCCAGCATTTTCCGGTCGCGCTCGAACGACCGCGGATACTTCGCCAGGTCCTCGTTGGGTCCAAACTGCGTCGGGTTGACGAAAATCGACGCCGCGACTACCTCGGCAGAAGCTCGAGCCGCGCGCACCAGCGACAGGTGCCCCGCATGCAGCGCTCCCATGGTCGGAACAAATCCCAGCCGCCTGCCCGCCCGCCGCACGGCGCGAGAAGCCGTCCGCATTTCGTCAATGGTGGTGCAGATTCTCAAAGCAGATCTTCGAGTAGAGAAGAGACTTGGGTGCCCCATTTCTCGCGCGTTCTTCGCGCGAGAAGTGGGGATTCCATACTCACGCCGATGGCACCCACTTCACCGCAATATGTGCACCTTCCAGCATCCCGCCCAGAATGCCTTTGTTGCGGCGAATGGCTACGCCGTCCTGCTCGGACGCCCTCACGCCTGCCTCCGTGGCCGCCACCACCCGGCCATAAGGCCAATTCGACGCGGGCAGATTCGCCAAGGCGGGCAATAGTTCAGCCGGCTTCAGGATGATTTCCGCGCTATCGGCAGTGTCGAGCAACGCCACGCCGTCCGGGCGGACGATCAGGTAGGGGTTGCGCCATTTTTTCATGTCGCGAAAGCTTTCGAACTGCGCAGGATCCGCCGCTGGAATGGCCTGCAAAACAGCTTCGGGAGCTGGCGGCTTGACGGCATCCTGCTGCGAGGAACACGCCAGCAGACAAATCCCGAACAGCATAAGGAACGACACCCGCGTGCACACAGACCAGCTGATCACGGGGCGGAGGTTACCTTACCATCGCGGGAACGTCATTCTTGGCCGCCCAGATCAGGGCGACGACCCAGCCAATCACGCTCCACCCGAGAAACAAGTTGAGCAGGAAGATCGCCAGGAGGTCCCGCTTGCTCCGGGCCAGGGCAATGATCGACGGCAGAAAATACATCACGAACCCAAAGCCGAAGAACGGGAAGAAGAAGAAATGTGCGAGAACCATGGAGCTCCTCCTTTCAATAAGCCTAGCACCACCGGGGTCAAACTGCAGCGCGGAGTTGTGAAAACCTCTGACCCCTCAGGGAAAGGATACGCGGGATCCCGTGCCAAAGTTCCAACGCTTCGATCTACTGACCCATGGAAGCCGTAGCAAAGCAGTTGGCGCTCTACCGTCCCATCGCCCGCTTCCGCGCCAATACGGTATCCAGCCCAGCTTTGGTTTCCTTCGGCAGATGATACGACTCTTCGTCCCCGGGATACTGGTGCGAGCGCACGTCCGCGCGAAACGCCTGCACCGCGTTGGTGATCAGCGCAGCCGCATCGCCGTAGCGCCGCACAAACTTTGCCGGAGGCCCGAAGGTCAGATTCAGAATGTCGTGGAACACCAGTACCTGCCCGTCGCACTCCGGGCCAGCGCCGATGCCAATCGTGGGGGCGCTGACTTCTGCGGTAATCATCGCGGCCACTTCCCGCGGAATGCCCTCCAAATAAAGACACGCCACGCCAGCGCGGTCGAGCGCCACAGCATCGCGCATGAGTTGTTCAATTCCGCTCAGGCTCTTGCCCTGCACCTTGTAGCCGCCCATCACATTCACCGACTGTGGCGTCAACCCAATGTGCCCCGCCACCGGAATCTCGGCGTCTAGGATCTGCCGGATCAAATCGGCGCGCTTTTCTCCACCCTCGATCTTCACCACTTCCGCACCGCCTTCCTTCACAAAGCGGGCCGCGTTGCTGAGGGCGGATTTGGGGTCAATTTGGTACGAGCCATAGGGCATGTCGGCGACCAGCAGCGCATTCTTCACGCCGCGACGAACGGCCTTCACGTGATGCAGCATCTCGTCCATCGTGACCGAGAGCGTGTTTTCGTAGCCGAGCATGGTTTGCGCCAGCGAATCGCCCACCAGCACCATGTCGATGCCAGCCTCATCCACCAGCCGAGCAGTGGCGTAGTCATAGGCGGTAAGGCAAGTGATGGGTTCGTGGCGGAGCTTCTGTTCCCGCAGGGATGCGGTCGTAACCTTATGGCCGGAGCCGTCGAAAAGATGCCCGCCAATAGGGGTCAAACTCATGATGTCCTCCAGTGCCCCTCCGCCTCGGGCGGATAGAGCCTGTGCATGCATCGTGGCGTCTACAGCTGGGATGACGCTGAATAGTATTTTAGCTGGGAAAGCGGGAACGGACTATGGCAAAGATTGGACTAGCCCCATGAGCCCCAAAGGTCGTCTTTGTAAGCATTTACAAGATTGGGGATCGAAAGGGTTACGAAAGTAAGACAATTTTAGGCTTGTCTTACTAATAACAAATAGTAAGATATCCTGCATGGCAACTTACCATACCACCATCAGTTCGAAGGGCCAAGTCGTGGTGCCGGCGGAGCTTCGCGAACAGCTCGGCCTAAAGAAGGGCACCCGAGCCACTTGGACGGAAGACAGAGGCCGGCTGATTCTGATGCCTCTCACCGAGCGCACCCTGGACGAAATCCAAGGTTTTCTCAAACCGCGGCCGGGCGAGCCCTCCGTATTGGAAGCATCTCTCGAGGAGCGCGAACGCGAACGCCGTCGGGAAAGAGAGCGCAGGTAAGTGACTTCTGCCCGCGGCGCCATGCGCCGCTACGTGCTCGACGCGAATGCCCTGATTGGCTTTTTTGAAGGCCGTGAAACAGCCTCGGAAAAAGTGAGACATCTGCTCGGCGAAGCCTTTCGGTCCGAACTTCCTTTATGGATGTCGGCGGTGAACTGGGGGGAAGTCTTTTACATGGAGTGGCGCTATCACGGCGAGGCCAAGGCTCGCGAAGTGGAGTCGAATCTGCATCGCCTGCCGGTCGCGGTGATCGCGGTCGACGTTGAACGCGCCACCCGCGCCGCTACCCTCAAACAAAGGCACAACCTCGGCTACGCCGACGCCTTCGCCGCGGAACTCGCCTTGGAGCGCGGCGCCTGGCTGGTCACCGCCGACCCAGAGTTCACGAAGTTGGGAAAAGTGCTGTCGCTGTACCCGCTCCCGCGTCACGAAAAATAGCGAGGGGCACGTCGCGCGTTCCTAGCGATGGTCGCCTCCGTGGCGACGGCCTTGCTTTTCGGATTGGTGTATGTCCAAATCGCGAACGAGAACCACACGCGCAGCCCGCTTGCGGGATGGCTGCTAGTAATCGCGCTCACGGCCACCCTCGGCCTCACAGTTCAGTACTGGCGTCGCTGGTTTTTCTTCCTACCTGGCTACTTGGGGATGCGCTCATCCCTATGGCTACTGCTGGGTTGGTTTTCTCCGAGAGGCTTCGTCTACCTGGGTTTTCCCATCTTGATGTTTGTGATGTTTGCGATGAGCATCCGACTGAGGGAGTCTCATAAGCTCCGCGCGTTCGATCGCGCCACTCTCCTTGTCACCGCTGCGTGCCTGCTGGCTGCGATGCTGGAGTTCCTCTCTAAAGGACCTAATCAAATGGCACTGCTCTTTGCAGCTATTGGGGATGTGGCGCTTTTGACCTCCTGGATCTATTCAACTCGCAACTCGCGCCAGCGTGCGGCACATGATGCCGCACCTGTGACGCTTAACCGCTGATCGCCCTACGCCCCGACCGCGTCCTGCCCGCCTAGCGGCAAGAAGTACTGCGTCCCCTTGATCGGCTCGGTGACTTTGCGGAGGAGTTCCTGCAAGTCTTCGTTGCGATCGACGAAATCAATCTCTGACGTATTCACGATCAGCAAATCCGACGACGTGTAGTGAAAGAAGAAATGCTCGTAAGCTTTCACCACTTCCTCCAGATACTCGTCGCTGACCGCGCGCTCGCCCGGAGCATTCTTTTTCTTGAGCCGCTTTTTCAGCACTTCGGGCGTGGCCTGCAAATAAATCACCAGGTCGGGCGTGGGCAACTGCTCGCGGAAATGGTTGTAATAGCGGTTGTAGGTATCGAGCTCCTGGTCGGTCAGATTGAGGCAGGCAAACAGCTTGTCCTTCTCAAAAATGAAGTCCGAGACCACGATCTTCTGCGACCGCGGCCCCAGATCGAGCGACTGTAGTTGCTCGAACCGACGCACCAAGAATGTGAACTGCGCTTGAAACGCCGCCCCACGATCCCCTTCATAGAAGGAATCCAGAAAGGGATTCGCCTCGGGTTCCATCACCCGCTGGGCATTCAGTCGCTCGGCCAGAATGCGTGCCAGTGTGCTCTTGCCCACTCGGATGGGGCCTTCCACAGCAATGTACCGGGGCAGTTCGAAAAGATTGGCCATGAGTTCGTGCGATGTCTCGGAATTGGCAGGATATCTCGGATAACGCCGAGTGGCAATTGCGGGATGAGTTAACAGTACCCATTGTCGATTTCCTGATGGTTGATTGCTGATTGAAGAGCTCCAAAGCCAATCACTAATCGGCAATCAAAAATCCTCAATCAACAATTACAATTCCTCCCATGCTCGGAACAGTCCTTGGAGCGGCCGCCACCGTCGCGCTGACGGCCGCGGGATATCAGTCCATGGCGCCGACCGGGCAGTGGTACGGCCGCAGCTTCACAGGCCTGCCTCGCGGTGCCAGGCAGCTCGCGCTCACCTACGACGACGGCCCCAACGATCCACATACGCTACGTCTGCTGGCGGTCCTGGCGAAGCACGACGTGCATGCGACTTTTTTCCTCATCGGACGCTATGTGCAGCAACGGCCCGAGATCGCGCGCGAGATCGTAAAAGCTGGCCATCTCGTAGGCAACCACACTTTCACGCATCCGCTACTGACCTTCAAGAGCGCCTCTGAAATTCAGCGTGAACTCTCCACCTGCCGCTCCGCCCTCGAAGACGCCATCGGCGGGAATTCCATCTCCAATCTCTTCCGTCCCCCGTTCGGCGGACGCCGTCCCGCGGTCCTGCGCATCGCCCGTGAACTGGGCCTAGAACCCGTGATGTGGAATGTGACGGGCTATGACTGGAACGCGCCCCCGTCCGCCGTAATCGAACAAAAGGTCGCAAAGCAGATTCGCGGTGGTGACGTAATCCTCTTGCACGACGGCGGTCATAAGCAGATGGGCGCGGACCGCTCCCAAACGGTCGTTGCGACCGATAACCTGATCAAGCGTTACAAATCAGAAGGCTACGATTTCGTGACGATTCCAGAAATGACGCAGAAAACAGGGGATCGTGTGGGGCTGGGTCTTTGACCCGGCCGCGGCCCGAAGGGCCGCGCTCTTTGTCGCCAGCGGTTAATCTCTCACCCAGGGCGCTCCGCGCAGCGACCGGATCAAAGACCCGGTCCCACACAGTAAACTTACCCCCGCACCGCCGCGAACGACTGCTTGGCCGCTGCGATTGTCCGCTGCACATCGTCCTCCGTGTGCGCCGCTCCCAGAAACGCCGCCTCATACTGCGATGGCGGCAGGTACACGCCATGGTCGAGCATGCTGCGGAAGAATTTCCCGAACGCCTCCGTGTTTGACTTCGACGCCGAATCCCAATCCGTCACCGGCCCCGGATTGAAGAACCAGGTAAACATCGAGCCCACGCGGTTATGGCAAAGCGTGACTCCCGCGCCCTTCGCTGCCGCTGCTACGCCCTCCACCAGTTCTGCGCTCAGTTTCTCCAGCCGCGGATAGATTTCTCCCTTGCGATCCCGCAACTGTTTCAACATCGCACATCCCGCGGCCATCGCCAGCGGATTCCCCGAAAGCGTCCCGGCCTGATACATCGGCCCTAGCGGCGCCACCAGGTCCATGATCTCCTTAGGCCCGCCGTACGCGCCCACCGGCAACCCACCGCCAATAATCTTCCCCATCGTGGTCAGGTCAGGACGAATGTTGTACAACTCCTGCGCTCCGCCAAAGGCCACGCGAAATCCTGTCATCACTTCGTCAAAAATCAGTACCGCGTGTTCTCGTTCGGTCAGCAGCCGCAGACCCACCAGATAATCGTCTGCCGCCGGAACGCATCCCATGTTCCCCACCACCGGCTCCACGATCACGCACGCAATCTGGTGCTTGAATTTCTGGAACGCGTGCTCCACAACGGAGAGATTATTGAAAGGCAACGCCAGCGTGAATTGTGTGAACTCCTCAGGCACGCCCGCCGATCCCGGAATCCCCAGCGTCGCCACGCCTGACCCGGCCTTTACCAGCAGAGCGTCCGCATGCCCGTGATAGCAGCCTTCAAACTTCACAATGTACTTGCGTTTGGTATAAGCTCGCGCCAGCCGGATCGCCGACATCGTCGCTTCCGTGCCCGAACTGACGAAGCGCACTTTCTGCATGTGCGGAAACGCGCCCAGCACCAACTCCGCCAGATCGGCCTCGGACGGCGTCGACGCCCCGAAGCTGGTCCCATTGCAAGCCGCGCCCACAATCGCGTCGAGCACATTCGGCTCCGCGTGCCCCAGAATCAGCGGTCCCCACGATCCGATGTAGTCGATCAATTCATTTTCGTCGGCATCCCAGATGTGCGATCCCTTGCCCCGCACAATAAATAGAGGATCTCCTCCCACGGAGCGAAATGCCCGCACCGGAGAATTCACGCCGCCCGGGATCATGCTCTCCGCCCGCTGCTGCAGACGGCGTGACTGCTCAGTTTTACGCGATGTAGTGGACGGCATCGAATCCTCTCGACAAGGAATTAAGAGAAAAAAGATGTCAACCGATTGAATCTATGCAAGCGATTACTATAGCAGCGCACACCCAGCCGAATTCATCAGATATTCATCGTTCTGCAATCCCTTTGCAACATCCCGACAGTACCATCAGTTCATCAAGTTACCCTTCTAACCGGGAGGGTTTTGAGGGACAGTCTCGGGGGCTCCGGACTGTCCTTTTTATTTTTGTTTGATGATCAGTGGAGCCGGGTCGGCTCGTGTGGGGCCGGGCCCATTGGCCCGGCCGCGGCGCGCAGCGCCCCTGGTTTTTCTTCCTCACTTCGGCTTTGAACCACTCTGAACCCACCATCGTATAATCACCCAATGATTACCGTCTCCAAGGAGGACTACCTCAAGTCGATCCTCGAAGCGGAAAGCGAAGGCGAAACGGTCATCTCCGCGCGTCTCGCGGACCTGCTGAAGGTCTCCCCGCCCGCCGTAACGATGGCGCTTCGCCGCCTGAAAAGGGACGGCCTCGTCCGCGTCGAACCCAGCGGTGAAGTCCGCCTCACCGCCGCTGGCCGCAAGATTGCCCGCAAGCTGACTCTCCGCCATCATCTGATCGAACGCATGCTCTCCGAACTCTTCGGCATGGAGTGGTGGAAGGTTCATGACGAAGCCGAGCGCCTGGAACACGCCGTGTCCCCCGATTTCGAAGCCAAACTTCTCGCGAAATTGGGCTCTGGCGGCGCGTGTCCACACGGCAATTTGAGTGAACTCGAAGGTCCCTCCAGCCGCCGCCGCCGTGGCCTGGTTCTGCTCGCCGACGCCGAACTCGACAACACCTACACCGTCAGCGGAATCTACGAACGCGACCGCCGCCTCCTCGAATTTCTCGAACATCGCGGCGTCCGTCCCGGAGCCAAACTGCGCCTTGTGGAGCGCAATTACGACCAGACCCTGACCCTCTCCACACCCTCAGGCACGGTGTCGCTCGGCCCCGCGGCCTCCGAGCGAGTATGGCTCGCGCCCGCGGCAGCCCGCCCCAAACGCTAAGCCCGGACTGGCAGGATCTTCGCGTCCAAGCAACGAACCGGCGCTATCATTGGTCGCCCCAAATGGCCCTTTCCTCCGGTAGCAAACTCGGTCCTTGCGAGATCCAGTCGGCCCTCGGTGCCGGAGGGATGGGCGAAGTCTACCGCGCGTGCGACACCCGCCTTGAGCGCGCGGTCGCGATCAAAATTGATCGTGTTGATCGGGATTCTGGAAAAAGGTCCCGACCCCGTGAGCCATGGCCAACCGACCTGTCCTGCCGCGCTGACCACGTCGTCAAAACGTGCCTTTGAAAAGAATCCCGACGCGCGCTTCCCGATTGCCCACGATGTGTCTGGATGGAACGCTTCTGATCCACAAGCCAGTACTTTCCCTAAGACCAATCGAACCGGTCCTCGTCTACGCCGAGGACGAACCTAACCACTCGCTCCCCAAAATAGTTAACTATAGTTTATCTTCTGTTGTATACTTCTGCTAACATCCTCAAGAGCCGTGCTCGGCTGGATCACTGCTCTCGTCTGTTGCCTGCTGAATACCAAGCTTGATGAGTGAAACGAAGACAGCATCGAAGCCGCCCGAGGATTTGCCTTCGCGCGTCCTCAGTGGAGGGCCGACCGCGCCCGACGCGGTCGTCATCACGCACGAGGACATCGACCGCGCCCACGACCGCGAACGCGTCCTGACCACCCGCTCACAGCACGGACCCTGGTCCCGCGCCAGACTGCTCTGGCTGCTGGTTGGCCCTGGCATCCTCGTCATGCTCGGTGAAAACGACGGCCCCAGCATGCTGTCCTACGCCGCCACCGGCGCTCGCTTCGGCATCGGCTTCTTTCTTCCCTTCGTGGTGCTTACTTTCCTCATGGCCTGCGTCGTCCAGGAGATGACCGTGCGCCTGGGCGCGGCGACGCACCGCGGGCATGCCGAACTCATCTTCGACCGCTTCGGCCCCTTCTGGGGATGGTTCTCCATGATTGACCTCATGGTCGGCAACTTCCTCACCCTGGTCACCGAGTTCATCGCCATCCGCGCCGGACTGGGATACTTCGGCGTTCCGCCCGCCGTTTCCGTGCTCGGAGCATGGCTTGTCCTGTTCGTCGCGCTCATGGCGCATCGCTACTGGACCTGGGAACGCATCACGCTGGTCGCTGCCATGTTCAATCTGGTGTTTATCCCGGTCGCCCTGCTCAGTCATCCCCACTGGGGAGCCATCGGTAGCGCACTGTTCACCTGGAAACCGCTTCCGGGAGGACTCACGCAGGAAACGGTCCTGATTCTGCTCTCCAATATCGGCGCGACCGTAACCCCCTGGATGCTGTTTTTCCAGCAGAGCGCGATCGCTGACAAGGGCCTGACCACCCACGACATCCGCTTCGGCCGGGTGGACACCGTGTTGGGCGCCGCTCTGGCGGCCCTCGCTGCGTTGGCCACGATCGTCGCGACCGCTCCACTTTTTGCCCATGGCATGTCCACCGCAAACTTCGAGGGCGCTCAGTTCGCGCAAGCTCTGCAGCCTTTCGTCGGCCACTGGGGCTCGGCGCTGTTCGCTCTCGGAATGTTTGAAGCTGGCATGGTCGCCGCCGTCACGATCTCAACATCGTCGGCCTACGCCTTCGGAGAGGTTGCGCATCGTCCCCACAGCCTGAATCTCCCCTTCCAGCAGGGAAAGTCTTTTTATCTCGTTCTGATTCTCGAAGCCGCCGCTGCTGCTGGGTTGGTTCTGATCCCCAACATCCCCCTGGTCTACATCGTGCTGGTCGTGAACGTGATCGCAGTCCTGGCCATGCCCCCCGCGCTGCTGTTTCTTTACATGCTCGTCAACGACCGCGAAATTATGGGAGACCTCGTCAGCCCCCTGTGGGCAAACGCCTTGGCTCTTGGGGTCGTCGTCGTGCTGGTCGCTGCCGGAGTTCTGTTCGGCATCAGCGTGGTCGCACCCCACGCGCTCGCCTTGATTGGAGGCAAATAGATGGACCCGCACTTCAACTCCGCATCCAGCACTGACATCAGCGGCGAAGACCTCGCCTCCGTTGTCGCATCGCTGGAACCGGACCAACTCATCTCCGCCAAGGAAAAACATCACTGCCCCCGTCGCCAGCTCACCCGCACCGAAATGATCCTCTTCTGGGCCCTCCGCTTTTATCTGGTCTTCATGTTCGGAGTCGTGCTCTACCAAGTCTGGACCAGCGTCCGTTAAGGGCGGGAAATCATGCCATCCCTTGGTATCCCTGTGAACCCCTGTGCCCTCTGTGGTTTCAGGTTTTTTCAACCTCACCCCATTACCAGATTGCCTCCCAAACGCATTACACTAATGGGTTGCGATCTGCGCAGCCACACTCGCATGCGCGCGAACTCATTCCTCGAGGAAGGCCATCATGTCTGTGAACAGTTTCGGCAGCAAATCCACCCTCAAAGTCGGCAACAAAGAATACGAAATCTACCGCCTCGACGCGCTCGACAAGCAGGGAATCTCCACCAGGCACCTGCCGTTCTCCTTGCGCATCCTGCTCGAGAACCTGCTACGCACCGAAGACGGCCGCAACGTCACCCGGGAAGAGGTGCGTGCCCTGGCAGGTTGGAACAGCAAATCGAAACCGGAAAAAGAAATAGCCTTCACCCCTAGCCGCGTCCTCCTTCAGGATTTCACCGGTGTCCCTTGCGTCGTTGACCTGGCCGCCATGCGCGACGCCATGCAGAAATTGGGCGGAGACCCCGCGCTAATCAATCCCCTGCAGCCGGTCGAGTTGGTCATCGACCACTCCGTTCAGGTCGACGAGTACGGAACCTCCAACGCCTTCGACATGAACGCGCTTTTCGAGTTCCAGCGCAACAAAGAGCGTTACTCTTTCCTCCGCTGGGGTCAAACCGGCTTTCGCAACCTGGCCATCGTTCCCCCCGACACCGGCATCGTGCATCAAGTAAATCTCGAGTATCTCGCCCGCGTGGTCTTCGTCCACGAAGCCCCCGGCAAACGCACCGCTTACCCCGACACACTGGTCGGCACCGACAGCCACACGACTATGATCAACGGGTTGGGCGTGCTTGGTTGGGGCGTCGGTGGAATTGAAGCGGAGGCGGCGATGCTGGGGCAGCCGGTCTCGATGCTGATTCCGCTGGTGGTGGGCGTGAAGCTTACGGGCCGGTTGCGCGAAGGTGCGACGGCTACCGATTTTGTTCTTACTGTGACCGAGATGTTGCGGAAGCACGGCGTGGTTGGAAAATTTGTGGAGTACTTTGGGCCGGGATTGCGGGATTTGCCGCTGGCGGATCGCGCGACCATCGCGAACATGTCTCCGGAATACGGCGCGACCTGCGGAATCTTCCCAATTGATAAGGAGACCCTGCGGTATTTACGGCTCACGGGGCGCAGCGACGAGCAGATTGCGTTGGTCGAGGCCTACAGCCGGGAGCAGGGGCTGTTTCACGACGACAAGACCGCGGAGGCGGAGTACTCCGAACTGCTGACACTCGACATGGCAACGGTGGAGCCCAGTCTGGCTGGACCGAAGCGGCCGCAAGATCGCGTCGTGCTGTCGCAAGCGGGAGAGTCCTTTAGTAAAGCGCTGCCTTCGCTGATCAAACCGAGGTCCTCGGCGAAGACTGCGGCTCCCGTCGCGAACAGCGGGCGATGGGAGCAGGAAGGCGGGAGTCCGACTGCAATTGGCGTGGAAGATCCGAAAGTTCACGAACACGTACCGGCATCGGTGAAAGATGCGCTCAAACACGGCAGCGTCGTCATCGCCGCGATCACTTCGTGTACCAACACCTCGAATCCTTCAGTGCTGATTGGAGCTGGACTGTTGGCCAAGAAGGCCGTCGAAAAGGGGCTGTCGGTTCCGCCGTGGGTCAAAACGTCGCTGGCTCCGGGATCGAAGACGGTGACCGACTATCTGGCGAAGGCCGGATTGACGCCTTATCTCGAGAAACTGAAATTTCATCTTGTGGGCTACGGGTGCACGACCTGCATCGGCAACTCCGGCCCGCTTCCCGATGAAGTCTCGAAGGCGATCGAGGAGAAAGAGCTGGTGGTCGCGTCGGTGCTTTCCGGGAATCGTAACTTTGAGGGCCGCATCAATTCGGAGGTGCGCGCCAACTACCTGATGTCGCCGCCGCTGGTCGTGGCGTTTGCCCTGGCTGGCCGCATTGACATCGACTTGCGCAAGGACCCCATCGGCAAGGGCCGGGATGGACAGCCGGTGTACATGGCCGACATCTGGCCGTCGTCGCGCGAGATCGAAGAGACCATGCAGCAGTCGATTACTTCCGAGATGTTTTCGAAGTCGTACGCGGACGTTTTTGCGGGCGACGAACGCTGGCGCGGCCTCTCCGTGCCCAAGGGCCAGACCTACACCTGGGAGCGGGACTCCACCTACATCCGGCAGGCTCCGTATTTTGACGACATGTCGGTGAAGCCTACGCCCGTGCAGGAGGTCCACAAGGCGCGCGTGCTGGCGGTTCTGGGCGACAGTGTCACCACCGACCACATCTCTCCGGCAGGTTCGATCAAGAAGGACAGTCCCGCTGGGAAATACCTGCAAGAGCATGGTGTGAAACCGGCGGATTTCAACTCCTACGGATCGCGCCGCGGCAATCATGAGGTGATGGTGCGCGGTACGTTCGCCAACGTGCGCCTGCGCAACAAACTGGTTGCAACCGAAGGCGGATTCACGCGTCACCTGCCCACGAACGCCGAAATGTCGATCTTTGATGCTTCGGAGCAGTATCGGGCCGCGGGCACGCCGCTCATCGTTCTCGCGGGCAAGGAATACGGCTCCGGTTCGTCGCGCGACTGGGCTGCCAAAGGTCCGGCGCTGCTGGGCGTGCGCGCCGTGATCGCGGAAAGCTACGAACGCATTCACCGCTCGAACCTGGTCGGCATGGGAGTCCTGCCATTGCAATTCCTGACGGGCCAGAACGCAGACTCACTCAAGCTCACGGGAGAAGAAGTGTTCGAGGTCAGTGGCATCCGCGACCTGGTCGAGCAGTTTGCCGCTGGAAGCCAGGTGAAAGTGCGCGCTACCGCGAAGGGGAAGCCGGACATCGAATTCGGCGCGTTGGTTCGCATCGATACGCCGCAGGAAGCGCTGTACTACGCCAACGGCGGGATCTTGCAGTATGTGTTGCGGCAGTTGCTGGCAAGCAAGCCGCAAGCGGTTGGCGTCTAAGGTCAGGCGGCATCTGAAAAGCTCACGACGCGGCCCTCAAAGGGCCGCTCTTCCACGAATCGATAGCGCCATGATTCGTCGTGGCGAAGTTGCCGAAGCGAGCTCGGGTGTGAGCAGCGCTGGACCTCGAGAATCAAAAACTCCCACCTCTCAAAGGCGAGAGGTGCGGCAACCGGCACGACGAAGATCAAAGGCAGCAGACAAGAGCGTCCGCTCCACCCTAGAACTCGAAGTGCGCGCGAAACGTGGGGACGATCACGGGCCCTCGGTCGCGGTTGTACCCGGGGTTGGTGACGTGCTGCAGGCCGGGCGCGAGATACATGCCGCGCCACACGTGCACGGTGTAATAGGACTCGAAGATGTTTTCGCGGCCGTAGTTGAGGTGGCCGTCGCCGAGGAGGAATCCCAGGCCGCCCGCCGCAAGATAGTTCTGGTGGTCTTGCTTGATTGCGTTGGTGATGAAGGCGATGCCGGCGCGATCCTGCTTGCGATGCCACCACGCGCCGTACGCGCCCACACCCTCCACGAATGTCTGATCCACTTCCGTGTAGGCGAATGATTCGGTAGCGCCGTTGTCCCATCCGAAGCGGGCGAAGGCAGCGAGATAGGGCGTGAGACTCTGCTCCAAGTTAATGCCGAAGCCGTACTTCCGCGTGATGTTCCAGGGATGGTTGGCGATGTCGGGGGTCGTGTTAGCCGCAGCGGCTTGGATGACCTGATCGCGGTAGATGCCCATGTTGGCGGAGTTGGTATAAGCCAGCAGGCGGACGACGCCCGCTCTTTTCGGGATCAGGCCGCGCCGCAGTTCGTATTCGAAGTTTTCCCCGTGGACCTGCCAGGGCCTCCAGACCAGGTCGATGCCGTTGGCGACTTTCGGCATGAGAGCTTCGGCGAAGCGGAATCCCCAGTTGCGGTCTTCGTAGTCGGCGAGAAATCCCACGGTGTAGCCGCGGGTGTCGGCGGCATAGTCCCAAGCGCCGTTGTTGTCGGTGGTCCAATTGAGGAACTGGAGGTGGGTGTCGGACCCAACGGAATTGACGTCGAAGAAATCGGGCATGCTGAACTTGCCGAAGCGGATTTCCAGGCGGCGGCGCGGGAGTTCGTCAAAGAGCGAGAGGAAACTGCGCTGGTTCTCAACTTTATCTTTGCTGAGCGCGAACACCTTGTGAATTATGGCGCGGCCGACATAGGGAGCTTTGCTGAGCGAAGGGTTCCGCACGATGTCCAGATCAGTGTTGCCGGCAAGGCCGAAGCCGTAAGTCAAGGCTGCGCCACCCGCTTCCTCAATGTCGACGAGCACCTCGGTCGAATTGTTGAAGCGCATACCGGTGTAAAGTGTCATCACGCGGGACGTGGCCTTCTCGTAGTACGGGCTGAGGCTGTGGGCGCCGCTGTAGAGCGCAGGGAAATCTGGATGCGTTTGAAAGACGAGGTTGGCCTGGCCGGAAAGCCAGTAGCGCGTGTTCTTGAAATGCGGGAACATGGTTTCGATGCTGTCGTCGGAAGGCGGATCGGGAACGAGGTTAGCGTCCGCGTGTGACGCACCTTGCGAGACTTGTGGAGAAACCGTTGGTCCTGGCTGTTGCGCCAGAACGGGTATGGCAAAAGCGATCGTAGCGACCAGTTTCAGGGCAAGGGCCACGAAAGACCTGTAACCCTGCTCTTCCCGGCAGGCGAGTGCCGGGAATGTGGCGCTAGCAACCTCTTCGTCCGTGTTGAAAATGAATTTCGCCATCAATGTTTAGGCGTACACAGTGCCCGACATCGGAAGACGCTCCTGGGTGCATGCCCCAAGCGGTTGCTGCGACAAGCACGTCTTTTTAGGCCGTATCTTTCGTCCGGACCCCAGATCAGTGATTAACTATGTGATACTTAAACAGATTAACTATAGTTAATATCACGCTCCGGCAAACTGTCAACCGTCATCTGGCGTTTGAGTTTGAAACATACCAAGCCTACGCAGCATCGGTTAACGGGATGTTAACGGGGCACGATTTTTGTGGCGAGGGGCTGGCAGTCCCCTCCAGATGCACATGCATCCGTTTGACAGCATTCCCATTTAACCCCTAACCTTGATTTTCGCTGGCTTATGAAAGTTTTGGTCCTAGGAAGCGGGGGGCGCGAGCACGCGCTGGTCTGGAAGTTGCGGCAGTCGCCGCGCGTTTCTCAGCTCTATTGCGCGCCTGGGAACGGCGGCATTGCGGACGATGCGGAGTGTGTTGCCTCTGACCTGAAGAGCCTGGATTCGATGATGGCTCTGGCCGCGCGACTACGGCCAGATCTGACCGTGGTGGGTCCGGAACTGCCCCTTAGCCTGGGCGTCGTGGACGAATTTACGCGGCGCGGGTGGCCGGCGTTCGGTCCGACGCGCGCGGCGGCGCAACTGGAATCAAGCAAGAGCTTTGCCAAGGAATTCCTGCAGCGTCACCACATCCCCACGGCTCCCTTTGCCATTTGTGATTCGATTGAGCAGGTGCGGTCCGCTCTCAGTCATTTTCATGTACCTGTCGTGGTGAAGGCCGATGGACTGGCCGCGGGCAAGGGTGTGGTCATCGCCAAGAGCAAGGAAGAGGCGGCCACTGTGGCGGCGGAAATGCTCAGCGGAAAGATGCTGGGCGAAGCTGGTGCGCGGGTCGTGCTGGAAGAGTGTTTGAAGGGGGACGAACTTTCCTTTCTGGTATTCAGCGATGGAGAGCGCGTGGCCCCGCTGGTCGCGGCCCAGGACCACAAGCGTGTGGGCGACGGCGACACCGGTCCGAACACCGGTGGCATGGGCGCATACTCGACCGCTGACATTGTCGACGAGCAGATGCGCGACTGGCTGGTCCACCACATCGCGCGGCCCGTAGTAGCGGGAATGAAGGCCGAGGGAGCGGAATTCAAGGGTGTGCTGTATTGCGGGCTGATGATGACGGCGCGCGGGCCCATGGTCCTAGAATTCAACTGCCGCTTTGGCGATCCAGAGACGCAGCCGATTCTGATGCGGCTGGAGAGCGATCTGACCGAGGCGCTCGAGGCTTCGATTGAAGGGCGCGTAAGTGAGGGGGATTTCAAGTGGTCGCCGGATGCTTCGGTGTGCGTGGTAGTGTCGTCGGGCGGATATCCGGGGACGTACGAGGTGGGGAAGCGAATTGACGGACTCGATGAGGCGGGAGCGGTTGCAGGTGTGAAGGTGTTTCACGCCGGGACGTCGAAGCGCAACGGGGTTTATTACACTGCGGGTGGGCGCGTTCTGGGAGTGACGGCGCGCGCGCCGGACCTGGAGACGGCGATGGGACGTGCTTATGAGGCTTGCGGAAAGATCGGGTTTGAGGGGGCACACTATCGCAAGGACATTGCGGCGCGGGCGCTGAAGAGGTAGGCGCAAAGTCCCCACTTCTCGCAAAAGACGCGAGAAATGGGGCACCCCGCTTCCCGTTAGGCTGTCGCCTTGTGGGCACGGTAGGGATCCTTCGCCTCCGCTCAGGATGACGTTTTATCAACCAATTTGGTTATGAGGGGATGATGAGCAAGACGCTGGTTTCGATTGTGATGGGCAGCGACTCCGATCTGGAGATCATGCGCGAGGCGGGCAAGGCGCTCGACGAATTCGGCATCGCGTATGAAATAGACGTGACTTCCGCGCATCGGTCGCCGGACCGGACGGCGGATTTCGCGCGCAAGGCGGCGGGACGCGGCATTCAAGTGATCATTGCGGGGGCGGGCGGGGCGGCGCATCTGGCGGGGGTGATCGCGGCGCATACAACTTTGCCGGTGATTGGGGTGCCGATCCCTTCGACTTCGCTGCAAGGGATGGATTCGCTGCTGGCGACCGTGCAGATGCCGGCGGGGATTCCAGTCGCTACCGTTGCGATTGGAAAGCCGGGAGCGACCAACGCGGGGATCCTTGCGGCGCAGATGATTGCTTTGGGCGATGCCTCGATGGCGAAGAAGCTTGAAGCTCACAAGGAGAAGCTGGCGCGGGGTGTGGAAGAAAAATCGAGGAAGCTGCGAGGAGAATAGAAGAAATCCCCACTTCTCGCAAAAGGACGCGAGAAATGGGGCACCCTGCTTCAATTCAGCTGCCCGCGGGACGGACAGCTGAGGCCGCTTTCTTCCGCACGGGTTGGCATGAAAAGTCAAAATCCCGAGCCTGTCGCAAAGAGCGCGACAAGGGTAGGGCACCCCCAGCGTTTACAGCTTCAGGCCTTTTAGATAGTCGCGGAAGGGACCGCCCAGGTCGTTGCGTTTCAAAGCGAACTCTACGGTGGCCTTCAGGAATCCCAGTTTGTCGCCGGTATCGTAGCGGCGGCCTTCGTAGACGTAGGCGTACATTTTTTCCTGCTTCAACAACATTCTCATGCCGTCGGTGAGTTGGAGTTCGCCGCCAGCGCCGGTGGGCGTTTTGGACAGGCATTCGAAAATTCCGGGCGTCAAAATATAGCGGCCGATGATCGCCAGGTTCGACGGGGCTTCTTCGGGCTTCGGCTTTTCGACCATGTTGCGGATTTCGAAGAGCCGGCCGTTGTATCCCTCGGTGGGCTGGGCATCGAAGACGCCGTAGGACGAGATCATCTTGCCGTCAACCACCTGGGCGGCGATCACGGAGCACTGTTTTTGATCGAACACATCCACCATCTGCTTGAGGCAAGGGACGGGATTGTCGATGACGTCGTCGGCCAGCAGCACGGCGAAAGGCTCGTTGCCGACGAGTTCACGCGCCATCAGCACGGCGTGGCCCAGGCCGAGCGCTTCCTTCTGGCGGACGTAGGCCACGTGCATCATGTCGGAGATGCTGCGGACAATTTTGAGCAGATCGGTCTTGCGGCGCTCCTCCAGCATCTTTTCCAGTTCGTAGCTGACGTCGAAGTGGTCTTCGATTGACTGCTTGCCGCGGCCGGTGATGATGAGGATCTGGTCGCAGCCGGAGGCCATGGCCTCTTCCACGCCGTATTGAATGATCGGCTTGTCGACGATCGGCAGCATTTCCTTGGGCTGGGCTTTGGTGGCGGGCAGAAAGCGGGTGCCGAGGCCGGCGGCGGGGAAGACGGCTTTGCGAACTTTCATGGGCATGGCGTGGGGCGTTTGGTCCGGGTTTAGGTCGTCGGCCTTTTTTCCAGGGGCGCAACAATTGTAGCTGGTTGCATCGGCAACTGGCGATTCCTGCGTGTTACTAAGGCGCCTTCCCGCTTGCGTTCGATCCTACCTCTGATGCCGCTTCCTCGCTGGCCAGTTGCTCTAGAACTGTGCGCAGGGCACGCAATACTTCGTCGGCGGCCGTTGCTTTCAGAACGAACTTCAACATACCGTCGGGGGTGAACTGCGCGCCGCGCTGGGCGGACACGAAGCGGGCCAGTTGCTCGGGATCGACGGTAGCGTTCTGTCGGAATTTGAAAGTGACGGAATCCCGCTTGCGCTCGATCGCGTTCACCCCGACACGCATGCACAGCAGCTTGAGCGAGGCATAGTCGAGGAGGTTGCGCACCGGCGGTGGCGGCGGGCCGTAGCGGTCTTGCAATTCCGCTCCTACATCGCCGAGTTGCGATTCGGTTTCCACGCGTGCTACACGCTTGTACATCTGCAGACGTTGGTTTTCTTCCGGGATGTAATCCGCGTTGATGCGGATGTTCAAGCCCAGGTTGAGTTGAGTCTCGGCCTCGTCAGGCGCGGCCTCGCCCTTCATTTCGCGGACGGCTCGTTCGAGCATCTGGGTATAGAGCTCGAAGCCGATGGCCTCGATGTGTCCGCTCTGTTCGCCGCCGAGCAGGTTCCCTGCGCCGCGCAACTCCAAGTCCAAAGCGGCAATCTTGAATCCCGCGCCGAGGTCCGAAAATTCTTTCAAGGCCGCGAGCCGACGGCGGGCGATGGGTGTGAGTTCGACTTCCTTCGGGATGAGCAGGTAGGCATAGGCACGGCGGTTCGAGCGGCCGACGCGTCCGCGCAGCTGGTAGAGTTCCGACAACCCCAACCGGTCGGCGCGATTGATCAAAATGGTATTGCACAGCGGGATGTCGAGCCCGTTCTCGATGATGGTCGTCGCGACCAGGATGTCAGCCTCGTGATGCATGAAGCCGAGCATCACTTTTTCAAGTTCGGTTTCGCCCATCTGGCCGTGACCGACCATGATGCGTGCCTTCGGAACTAATGCCTGCAGCTTGGCGGCGATTTCCCAGATGCTCTCCACGCGATTGTGAACGAAATAAATCTGGCCGCCGCGTTCCAGTTCCTGCTCGATCGAGGACTGGATGAGTTTATCGTCCCAGCTGGCGACGACAGTTTGAATCGCCATGCGGTCTTTAGGCGGAGTCTCGATCACGCTCATGTCGCGCAAGCCCACCAACGACATGTGCAGGGTGCGCGGGATGGGAGTTGCCGACATGGTAAGCACGTCGACTTGTTTGCGCATCTGCTTGATGCGCTCCTTGTGGCGCACGCCGAAGCGCTGTTCCTCGTCGACGATGAGCAGGCCGAGGTCGGCGAACTTGAGGTCTTTCGAAAGGATGCGGTGGGTGCCGATGAGGATGTCGATCTTGCCGGCTTCCGTTTTTTGCAGAATCTCTTTCTGCTGCTTGGCATTGCGGAAGCGGCTGATCATTTCGATGGTGACCGGGAACGGCCCGAAGCGCTGTTTGAAAGTTTCGTAGTGCTGGAAGGCCAGGACCGTGGTCGGCGCGAGAAGGGCGACCTGCTTGTTATCGCCGATGGCCTTGAAAGCCGCGCGCATGGCGACTTCTGTCTTGCCGTAGCCGACGTCGCCACAGAGCAAGCGGTCCATGGGCTGGGAAGATTCCATGTCGCGGGTGACGTCGGCGATGGCCTGCGCCTGGTCTTCAGTCTCGTTGAACTCGAATGCGTCTTCAAACTCACGCACGAACTCGTTGCCCGCGGGAAAGGAGTGGCCCTGCGCCATTTTGCGCTCGGCGTAGAGCTTGAGGAGTTCGTCGGCCATGTCTTTCATGGCCTTGCGCACGCGCGCCTTGGTCTTAGACCACGCCTGCGTGCCCAGGTGACTGAGCGCCGGCTTCGCACCCTCGGACGAACGGTATTTCTGAATCAGGTCCAGGCGCGTGAGGGGGACGTAGAGACGCGCGCCCTCGGCGTACTCGAGCAGCATGAATTCGGCGTTGCCGTCGCCCTGATTGATTTCCTTCAAGCCCTGGTACTGGCCGATCCCGTGTTCGACGTGGACGACGTAATCGCCGACCTGCAAGTCGCGAAAGTCTGAGAGGAACGCGGAGACCTTCGACTTCTGGCGCTGCGGGCGCGAAGCAACCGTATCCGATTCGTCAAACAGATCGCGGGCGCCGAAGATGGCGAGGTGCGCTTCGGGAAGCAGGACGCCGTCAGGCACATAGGCCTTGGCGAGCGTCGTGGTCAGCACTTCTCCGGCAAAGTAACTGGTCTCGTCGGCGTAGCTCTCGCCGCCGCGCGTGCGGCTTCCCAGGCGGAACGAGACGTTGTATTCGGTGAAGATGTCGGCCAGGCGTTCGACTTCGCCGGTGTTAGGCACGGAAAACAGCACCTGGTTGCCCTGTCCGGTAAGCTTCTGGACTTCTTCGAGCATGGTGGGAACCGCGCCGTGAAAGCGGGAAGTAGGCTGGGTGAGGAAGGAGACGGCTGAGTCGGCGTCTTCGCTGCGGGTGATGCCGAGATGCTCAACGTCGGCTCCGGTCACGGACGCAACTTTCTTCCACCAATCGTCCGGCGGCAAATACAAGTCCACAGGGCGGACCAGATTGCCCACTCCGCTGCGCTCATGAGCTTCTTCGACGCGGGTCCAGAAGCGGTCGAATTCGGCGCGCAGCAGATCTGGCTCGTCGAGCAGCACGGATGCGTGCGGCAGAAGATCGAAGACCGTGCGGTCGGCTCCCGCTACGGGTGCATAGAACTCCCATCCGGGAAAAACTGTTACGCCGCCGGAACGCACAGCCGCTTCGACGATTTCTTCCGAACCTGTGATGCGTCTTCCGGAAAGCCGCGTGTGGATCGCGCCCAGCAGGTGATCGCTGACCGGGGTTTCGGTGAGCGGCAGCAGGAGCGCTTCGTCCATGGGATTCGACGAGCGCTGTGACGTAGGATCGAACCGGCGTATGGATTCTACCTCGTCGCCGAAGAATTCGATGCGCACGGGGCGCTCGGCCTCGGGCGAATAGACGTCGAGGATGCCTCCCCGCAGAGCGTACTCCCCCGGCATCTCGACGACATCGGCGGCCGTGTAACCCACGGTGTTCAGATGGGCCAGAAGATTGTCGACGTCAAACGATTCGCCGCGGCGCAGAATGCGAGCCAGGTCGGTGTAGTACTCGGCCGAACGCTGGAGGATGGCGGTCGCGGCAATCGGCGAAACGACGATCGACGCCTTCCCGGTGGCAATCTTCCAGAGGGCAGTCGCTCGCTCTTCCTGGAGTTCGGGATGCGGAGAAAGATTCTGGAATGGAAGCACGTCGCGGGCCGGAAGGGCGACGACCGCCTCGGGATCACAGGCGCTCGTGAGTTCGCAGAAGCCCCGGAGTACGGGCACGAAATCCTCGACGGCACGGTTGTCATTCACTACGACGATGAGCGACCGGTCGGCGCTACGCCGTAAGAGCACGAGCAGCAAGGCTTTTGCGGTGGGCGAGAGTCCGGAGACACGAATACGCCCCGTGCCCTCCCGCAGGTGGGAGGCAACACGCGTGAAGGCGGGAAGCATTTCTACGTCCGTGAAGAGTTCACGGACGAAGGGAAGCAGCATGCCTTGCAATTTTAACAGGAACTACGGCAGAACACGGCGGTGACGCGTTGCGACTGGGATCGTTGAACGCACCGGCGGCTACTGAAGCGTTTCGCCTTGCTCAACGACTTGCTTGTACGCGACGTAGTATTTGTAGATATTGCTGACATACTGGACCGTCACCTGCCCCACACTCTGCGCTACCATCAGTTCGACGTTGCCGAACCACTGGTTGGGATCCAGCCCTTGGGACGGTGCTCTCTTTCGAAGTTCTGCAATGCGAGTGGGTCCAGCGTTGTATGAGGCGAAGGTCAACAGCAGACGGTTCTCCGGGTCAATCTGGGGATCGCTAAGATACTTGTCAGCGATTTCGCGCAGAATCTTGACTCCGGCGTGAATGTTGTTCGCAGTCAACATCACATCGGGGATGCTGATTGGCGGCGCAGCGGCGGTTGCCGGTTCGACCTGCATGATTCCCACCGCACGCCCGTTTCTCGCCGACTGATTGAGCATGGACTCCTGGTAGCCCTGGGCCACAATCATCAGGTAGTCGAAGCCATATTGAGTCGAGTACTTCTTGAAGAATGCAAGGGTGTCATTGAATTTTCTGACCTCGGCTTCCGAGGTTGGATTCTTGACCCAGTGAGTGTTGTCCAGGTACCGCCGCAGCACGGTATTGCCGAACGACGTCCCCACCCCGTGAGCCTTAATGAATTCGTCCACCAGTTGCTTGAACTGCGGATTATCCTTCCGCATCGCAAAGGCCAGATTCCCTTCGTCGGCGAGAACGAGACTCGGTTGGGGGGTAATGTCGGGAAACACACTGGCCCAGAGCTTGGCACGCTGGGTGATCGTCACGGTTGCTGGGATTATGCCTGCATTCACCATTTCCAACAGGTCTTCATCGAGCAGGTTCTTGTCTGCCTTCTGGACGAGTATGGGCGGCTTGCCTTGTTTGGCCAATGAGTCGTTTATTTTCTCCAGATTCCCGTAGTATGTCGTGAGCGGATTCACAAAGACTTTCTTACCGCTCAAGTCTTGCCACGAGGAGACGAGGCCGATTTTCTTTCCGGTGACGACGATCTGTTTTACATCTGTCAGAATCGGGATGGAGAAAGCGACCTGCTGCTGGCGTTCAGGAGTGACGGTCACGCCGTAGGCGATCACGTCACCCACTCCCGCAGTCAGGGCCGACTCAATCTGAGATGGATCCAGCGGGATAAAAGTAACCTGCACGCGCTCCCTGCCAGTGTGCAATTTCTGATTGACGAACTGCTCAAAGGCCTGGAGGGCTTCGTAGTAAATTCCCTGAGGTCGGCCATCAATATAAAAGAAACCGGAGCGGCTATAGAGGACGAGCGCGCGAATGCTTCGACGCTTGATCATTGCATCCAGGTCGCCCGTGCGGTGCTCGAAAATCATCGACAACCCGGTGTCGGCGGACGGCAGGGAAGTTTCACCCTGTGACGCACCAGGGGCATGGGTTGTCTGAGGCTGGGCTTCACATGGGGTCTTGCCGCAGACGATCGATAGCAGGAGGCAGAGCCCCGGGACGAACCGCACGCGTCTTCGAGCGGGGGGAGTGTTTTTGGACATGGCTATCCGCGCGCGTATCCCCATCGAGTCACCGCAACGAATGGGCACGCGACTGCGTTTGAGGTCGGAGCGCCCTGTCCGTTCATTATTGGGTGACGGCCTTGGCGGTGGCCTTGCTCGCATCCTTGATGCCAACCGCGGTCTTCTCCCCACCCTTTTCCGTGTATTTCACCGTGACCGTGGCACCCTTCTTGGCGTCCAGGTAAGTGTCTACGCTGCCCGTCTCCACGCCTTTGCCCGCATCTTTTGCACCCTTAACCGTCGTTTGGTCCGTGTACTTGATCGTGTGCTCCGTACCATCCGCAGTTTTGACCACAACTGTCTTAGTTGCCTTGTCCACGGACTTCACAACGCCCGAAACCACATGAAAGACGTCGTCGGCAACCGCGCTCTGCCAGGCAATGCCCGCAACCAGAACGATCAGGCCGACAAGTAGTGTGACCCGCTTCGAATCAGACACCATGGCAATTCTCCTTTGTGATTGTCGCGTGCTCTAGCTAGATTGGTCCTGCAGTCCGCAATGTTAGGGGCGCTTCCCCGGCCTGGTAACTGTCAAAACCGACAGTCGGTTGGCTGGCGTCATAGTTGCTGAAATCTCTCTATCCGTTCCTAAGCCGGTGTCGTATTCAGGGTTGGTCTAACCGAGGAAAGGCGCGTATAACACCTGTGATACGTTTGCGGTTGTGTTCGTTAGAGCTTTTATCGAGGTCATTCGACGGCTTGGGGAATGCCGCGGCGGCCCTGGTTCCCGCGTTTGGCTGAAGATTTTATGGCAGGCGAACTTTCTCAAATCATAAAGGCACAATCTTTGTCGAATTTCGAAAAAGCATCACGATTGCCTTCCTGGCCGACGGTACTGATCGGAATCGTCGTCATCAAAGCTGTCCTTTCGCTGGCCGTGAAGCCGGGCTCGGCCCTCGTTTCGTACAGCGGAGTCAGCTATTTCCTTCTGCTGCTTTTGGCGACTGGCTTCGCCATCCGCAACGCAATCCAGAACACACTGGGAAGGCGCCCTTTCTGGGTTTTGCTCGCCATTGCGTATGCCCTCTGGACACTGGATCAATGGATTTTTGTGTACTACGAGCTTGTTCTACGGGTTGACGTGCCCAACAACTCGATTGCCGATCCGGTGCTGTTTCTCCACGTCGTACCCTTGATGGCCGCGGTGGCAACTCTTCCCCACCGGAATATTGACCGCAAGCTATACCGAGTTATCTCAAGCTCCTTGCTCGTGCTGTTTTTCTGGAGTTTTCTTTATGGCTATCTCGTCTTTCCCTACCAGTACTTGTTCTCGAACGCCACGCCACCCAGCTATGCTCTGCGCTTTGACATTCTTTACCTGGTAGAAAATCTGACACTGGTTTTGGCAGTGGGTCTTTTAACCCTTCGCGCGCAGCATCCCTGGAGGTCAATCTATCTTCATCTGATGGGCGCCTCCGCCCTGTACGCCTTAAGTTCCGCTATCGCCAACCTCGCGATTGACTCGGGCGGCTACGTCAACGGCAAGCTGTATGGTTTGGGGCTGACCGCCGCGGTTTGCTGGTTTATGTGGATACCGCTAGGCGCACGGCAGGTGTCGGGAACCGAAGCACGGCAAGCGCGATCCGATAGCGGCTCCGGCTCACAGGCGTCGGTCTGGGCGATGCTCGTGGTCGGGATGATCTCGATCCCGATTGTTTGGGAACTGTTCCAGCGCGACAGCACCACCAGCGTGCGTACCCTGCGTTTGATCGTAGCCATCGTGGCGATTGTGCTTCTCGCCAGTGCTGCCTACTTACGAGAGTATTTGGCCAAACACGAACTGGCCTTGACCGTCGGTTTGGCCAACGATCGGCTTCGCTTGGCCATGGAATCGGGCAAATCCGTGGGCTGGGATTGGGACATCAAGAGTGGCAGCGATGCCTGGTTCGGCGACCTCAAAACCATGTTCGGAATCTCGTCCGATACCTATATCGGGCGCGTAGAAGATTTCCATAGCCGCGTTCACCCGGACGATCGGGGACTCGTCTCGAGAGCGGTGAACGCCGCAATGCAAAGCCACCAACCTTATGCGGCTGAGTTCCGCGTCCTACGGCCGGACGGGAGTGCGCGTTGGGTTGCGGCTAAGGGTAAATTCTATTACTCCCGGGAGGGAGACCCCGAACGCATGCTGGGCATGGCGGTCGATATTACCGAGCGCAAGCAGGCGGACGAGGTACTGCGACTGCGCCAGACGGAACTTACCGAAGCCCAGCGTCTGGCCCAGGTGGGAAGCTGGCAATGGGATCCGGTGACTGACACCGTGACCTGGTCGGAGGAACTTTATCGAATCGCTGGGCGCGATCCCACATTGCCGGCCGTCAGCTTCAAAGAGCATCGGCAGCTCTACAGCCCGGAAAGTTGGGAGAGGCTGCGCCTCGCCGTGGAAGAAGCACTGCGAAGCCGTAAGTCTTACGAACTTGAGCTGGAGATGGTCCGCGCGGATGGGACCAGAAGGTGGATCAGGGCTCGGGGCGAAGTGCAGACCGACAGCGCCGGCCGCAATATAGGGCTACGGGGTACCGCCCAGGACATCACAGAGAGCAAGCGTACCGAAGAGGCTCTCGCCAGCGCCAGCAGCAGAGTGATTGAGGCAGGAGAGCGGGAACGTTACCGAATCTCGATGGACCTCCACGAGGATATCGGCCAGCGTCTTAGTTTGTTGGCGATTGAGCTCGAACAACTTCAGACAGACCCACCCAATCAGCCTGCCGACGCTCCCGACCGCATGGACGCGGTGCTGCGACAAATCCTGAACATATTGACGGACGTCAAGGCTTCAGCCCACGAATTGCACTCTCCAAGATTGGAATACCTTGGCATCGCAACCGTCATGAAATGTTTCTGTAGAGAGTTCGGAGAGCGGAAAGGAGTCGAGATCGAGTTCAGGAACGACGGTCAACCCCGCCTCGTGCCGCCCGACGTTTCTATTTGCCTCTTCCGGATCTTGCAGGAAGCGTTGTACAACGGCATGAAACACAGCGGGGTGCAGAGGTTCGAAGTGAAATTGTGGGAGACATCAGATGAGCTTCATCTCACAATCGAGGACTCCGGCGAAGGCTTTGACCCAGAAGCAGCCAGCAAAGGGAAAGGGCTTGGCCTCATCAGTATGGAACAGCGCCTAAAGCTGGTAAAGGGAACGTTTTCGATCGAATCGCGACCTCAATCGGGTACCACCATCCACGCTCGCGTGCCTCTTGGGGCAACCCCTTCCCTGCGCCCGGCGGGGTAAACGGCACCGAAAACGCTCTTGCCAACCATCGTCAGGCGGAAAGTCGACGTTGGCCGTCACAACCTACAGTCTGCCTACTAGGGATGTTCAAGCGTTCACTGGGAACACACAGCCGAGTGTTCTGCGCAGATTCTCTCGTAGATGTGGTTTTCCTCTTTGCGCTGGAAGCTGTTCAACACGTACCCGCACAGAATATCAACGTCGCAGGTCTTGGCTATCGCGTCCCAGAGGCGCTCGAGTTGAATCGCCGCACTGCCTTCGCCTTGTGCCCACAAGGTGGGTGCACATTCCCCACAAGCTGCAACTCGGCCCCTTTTCGCCCCTCTTGCCGCTGCCGCGACCAGATCGTGCGCAGCCTTGAGGAAGCGAGCCGGTTCAGGCATTCCATCTACCATAAACGTCGACAACGTCTGGACAACATCCAACGGAATATAGCTTCCCTGTTCGATGGCAACAGCGATATTCAGGTCCTGAGCCTCCAAGTTCTGAAGAAGACTTTTCTGGTGTGACTCGGTTGCGACCACGACAACGGCATTCCCGGCTCGTAGGGCGGCTTCGATGAAACGAGTAAATCCAGCCAGGAACGAAGCGTCATCCGCATAGAATTGAACCTCGTGTCTGCGAGGGATCTCCAACCTGCCCGGCACAAGGGACGGGACAGGCTGGTTGTGGCGCGCGTCGGGAGCCTGCGCCTCCATGGCGTGAGGGAAACTCGACAATCCCCTACTGAGAAACTGCCTGCCCTCACGAACCGCATCCACAGCAGCTAAAAGCTCGATTCCTGCGAATGCCTTGACGACGTAGCCGCACGCCCCCGAACTGAGAGCTTCCTGCACAACGTCAGCAGAAGATTCCTGACTCAAAAAGATGATTTTGGATTCCGGCGCAAGCTTGCGAATTCGTCGAGCGGCTTCGATCCCATTCAGTCCTGGAAGCCCGATGTCGAGCAAAATCAAGTCCGGTTGAAGTTCTTCGGATTTCTGCAGCGCTTCGAGTCCGTCGGAGACCTGGGCGACGACTTGCAATTCTGGTCTCTTCACCAGTGTCGAACGGACGAATCGCCGAAAGGGTTCGTAATCCTCTACGAGGAGAACGCGAACTAATGACATGGCAACTCTTGGCCTTTCCCAGTCGAAGTGCACGCTCTACGGATTAGAAAGGAACAAAAACCTTGAGAGATGATCGTCCTGTTGAACGAAACTGTCAATTCCTCAAGAGTGGTGCATTCCTTCGTCCAGTCCTGAACAGGCTGCCGCTAGGCCTTCTTCTTTGCATAGATCGGCGACGGATCGAGGTGAATCTCGGCCTTTCATTGAAGTCGGGTGCCCCATTTCTCGCGCGCGCTTTGCGCGAGAAATGGGGCTCTTTCAGCAGGCGCAGCCCTTTCGCAGCGAGTTGGTCAGCGTGAGGCGTCGAGGGCTCCCTGCAGCTTCCGTAGCAGCCGGGCTCACCCCCGGGCGAGGCTATCCGGGAAAAAAATATCGCATCGGGCTTCTGGCATTCTTGATCTCCCTACCAGCTCTGCGGAGACACTCGCGGGGATGAGTCTGGAAGGTTTCGGTGTCTTTCGCAACTGGAAAAATTGACAGTTACCGATCCGTCACAGGTTGGGTTGCACTAGCGTGGTCCCTTTTCAGTGGAACCAATATCGAGTGTCGACAGCAGGGAGAAGATACCGTGAAACGAAGCACGACTCTACCAATACTGGGGGGCTAAGAAATACAGCCTGGACCGTCAGAGCCTACATCTCAGCCAAGAAAAAACAAATGTCATCACGAAAACCCATAACCTGGGCGCTTACACTGATCGCCATCGGAATTGCTTCGCCTCTGCTCGCTCAACAGAAGGGGCAATGGGTGCCAGGACAGTTTGGCCTCAATGCGGGTGTGATTCCCGACCCGGGCATCACCTATGCCAACCTGGCCTTGAACTACTCCGCCGGCCGGTTGAATAATTCCGACGGGAACCAGATCTCAGGCGTTACCGGGAACTACCATTTCTGGGTGGATGAGAACATTGCCTATTTCGTTCCGAGTCACAAGTTCCT